>CAJUMM010000030.1:16402-32917 GCA_910586955.1 uncultured Lachnospiraceae bacterium
AGTATTGGATATGTCCGGCCGGTGCCGGACTTTCCTGGGAGCAGGTGAATTTTTTTCAAAATCCTTTTTCCGGAGATGTGGGAAATATTTTGCTGGGAGGGAGAAAAAGCACTGCTCCTATCAGCTTGATGTCCCCGGATAATACTTCCGACGGATGGCTGAAAAAGAAATGGATGATTTTGGGTGGCGGATGTTATCTTCTCAAAGGAGGGAGCGGGGCAACCAGGCAGGAGCCGTATAATGAAGTGTTTACAAGCCGTATTTGTGAGCGCCTGCAGATTCCTCATGTTTCTTATACTTTGTACATGGAGGGACAGGAGCCGTACAGCTTATGCCGGGATTTTATAACCCAGGACACGGAGCTGATCACGGCATGGTATGTGATGCAGACCAGGAAAAAGCCCAACCATAGTTCGGTTTACCGCCATTATCTGGATTGCTGCCAACGTCTGGGGATTCCTGGTGTGACAGAAGCGATGGACCGGATGCTGGTCCTGGACTATTTGATTGTCAATGAGGACAGGCATCAGAACAATTTCGGCGTCATACGCAGGGCGGATACGCTGGAGTATGCAGGGGCGGCTCCTATTTATGACAGCGGAACCTCTTTATGGTTCGATCAGCCCACAGCTCTTATCAGCGGACAGGCGGCAGCGGCCTGCAAGCCTTTTAAAAGAAGCCATGAGGAACAGATCAAATTGGTGACAGATTTTTCCTGGCTGGACTTTGCTGCTTTGCAGGGGATTGAAGAGGAACTCCGGGAAATTGTCAAGGGTTCCCTGTTTGTGGACGAAGCCCGTTGCGATGCTCTTTGCCGGGGGATTCGGCAAAGATGCCGCATGCTGGAAGATGCGGCGCTGTCCATGGAAAAGAAGGTTTATCTGGACAGCACCCGGTTTGATGTAGAGGAGGACAGGGCTTACAGCGGTTCCAAAGAGATGTAAGCCGCAGAGCCAGGGCTGGTCTTTCTGCCCGCATACGCTGAGGGTATAAAAGTTTATTTACAACAGTTCATGCAGACACGCCAAAAGCTCCCCGTTCTTCTCCGGGCTCATAAAACAGAACCGGAAATACCGGTGATCCAGGAAGGGGAAGGTAGAGCAGTTGCGGATCATAAACCTGCGGCGGATGGCGTGGTCGAAGAGATCGTCGGCGCTGACGTCCTCTTTTAAGCTTTTCGCCAGGACAAAGTTGGCCCAGGAGGGATAGAGCTTTACGGTTCCCCAGCTCTTCATCTCTTGGAAGATGCATTCCCGCTCCTGGCGGATAAGATCCTTGGTCTGAGCAATGTATGCGGTGTCCGAGAACATCAATTCCCCGGCCACGGCTGCCAGGCTGTTGATAGTCCAGGGATTTTTCCGGGCGTTGATCTCTTCCAGAAGCTTTTCGCTGCCGGTGACGGCGTAGCCCAGGCGCAGTCCGGGGGCGGCAAAGAATTTGGAGATGCCCCGGAGGATCACCAGATTGTTGTAGTAGCGGGTGAGGGGAACGGAGTCTATGGCTGCGCTGTCCGGGGCAAATTCCACGTAGGTCTCGTCCACCAGCACGAAAATATCGCAGCGCTTGCACTCGTCCAGGATTTTGCGCATGGTATCTCTGGGGATGGCAGTGGCGGTGGGATTGTTGGGATTGCAGATTACCAGCAGGTCCAGGCTTTCGTTTAACTGCTTCCGGAAGTCCTCCGGATTTAAAAGAAAGTCCTCCTCTTCCTGCAGGGGATAGTAGAGGGAGGTACCGCCCCCTAAGGAGATCTCCCGCTCATATTCCGAGTAGGTGGGTCCCAGGATCAGGGCCTTCTTGGGATGGCGGAGCTGGATAAAGAGGGAGATCAGTTCCGTGGAACCGTTCCCCACCAGGATATGCTCCGGAGGCGCCTGGACGTAGGCGCCGATCCTGCGGCGCAGGGCCGTGTACTCCCGGTCCGGATAGGAAGTAATACAGTCGATATGTTCTGTCAGGGCGCTGCGCATTTTGGGCGAGATGCCTAAAGGGTTTACGTTGGCGCTGAAACTGGTGATTTCTTCTTTTTTGATTCCATAGATTTGTTCTATCTTTTCCAAATCACTTCCGTGAAAATGATCCACATGCTTTAACATAAAAATAACCTCCCAGTGGTATATAAAAGCGGCAGCCGGCAAGGAGGGAAGGGGCGTTTCCCCATTTCTCCCGTCTTGTACTTTTCCATAAATAATGCTATACTTATTATAAATATATTTTGAAAAAAAGCAATAGAGGAACTTTTGCGCAGGCGGGAAGGATGTGTGGCATGAGAGGAAAAATTGAGCAGATTGCGGCCGGAAAATTCGAATACGAGAAATATCCGGTATCCCTTTCCGAACCTTATATCCAGCTTTCCTGCAGTCCTGGCAGCCGCTGTGAGGGCAGCTTTACCCTGTCCTGTCCCCGTCCCATTAAGGGGATCGTCTATGCCTCCTCTTACCGGATGCGCCTGGAGCATCCCACTTTCAAGAGCCGGACAGCCCGGATTTCTTTTCTTTTTGACGGACGGGGCATGTGGGGCGGAGAGGAAGTGGAAGGGGAGTTCTGCATTGTCACGGAGGCGGGGGAGTATACCCTTCCCTATCTGGTCCAGGTGGAAGAACACCGGGATCCTGAGGAAGAAAGCTATGCCTATTTTGTCTCTGCGGACCCAATTGAGCCTTTGCCGGAGGAGAAAGAGGAGAAGGAAGAGACGGTGGTGGAAATCATCGACGATTTCTCCGGAGATCATATGGGGCCGGAGGAGGCCCAGCAGCTTGCGGAGCTGATTTTAAAGAGCAGGCGTCCTACAGGGGCCCAGTTTGCCAGGCTTCAGAATGCCTATTACAAATACGGAAGCAAGGAGATGCTTTCCAGTATCTGCTCTATTTTGATCAAGGACGGCCGGAGCGATGAGGAAAGCTTTTTCTGGTATAAGCGCGGCGTCCAGATGGAACTGAAAATTACCAATCTCTACGAGTACTTTATGATGGCCGTGCCGGAGGATTACAGGGAACCTCTGCCCAGGAACCTTCTGCTCTATTTCCAGATGGAGAATACCCTGAACAGCAGGCAGAAGGCCTTTATCTATGCCAATGTCATCCGCTTCCAGGAGAGAGGTTCCGAGATCTACCGGCAGTATGAGAAGGTGATACAAACATTTATGCTGGAAGAACTGCTTCAGAGAAAGTTAAGCGAAGACCTGGCAGTGATCTACGAGCGGTTTCTGGTGGAGAGCCTTCTCACCATTGATTTTGCGGAGGCCCTGGCAGATATTATGTTTCTGCGGAAGCTTGACTGCAAGGACCGGCGGATCCGCCAGGTGCAGGTGCTCTATGAGCAGCTTCAGCGGCGGATTACCATACCCTTGACGGGGGGCACAGCCCTGATTCCCGTCTATACGCCGGGAGCCACCATTCTTCTGGTGGACGAGCAGGGAAATTGCTACGCTTCCAGCGTTCCCTATACCATGACCAAGCTTTTGAACGAACAGCGGTATGTAGAGAAATGCCGGGAGCTTCTTAGGTATCATCAAGGGCTCTATCTCCATCTCTGCGACGGGACTTCCCGGTATCATGTGATTACCAGGGAAAATGTGGAGAATTACAAGCGGATTCTGAAAATTAACGGCTTGACCGCCCGGTACAAGCAGGATGTGCGCCAGGAGATTCTTCAGTTTTACTACGCCAATCATGAGCTGGAGGATTTGGACCGGGAGTTTTTTGTCACGGAGACTACTTACATGACACCCAAGGACCGGGCGAAATTTACGGAGATCCTTATCTTGCGGGGCCTCTATGAGGAGGCCTGGAACATGGTAAAAAGCCATGGCTATTCCATGGTCCGGGTGAAGCTTCTCATTAAGCTGGCGGCCCGGCAGATCCGGGAGCTGGATTATGAGGAGGACGAGTTCCTTCTAAAGCTCTGTCTCTTTATTTTCCGGAACAACAAGTATAACGAAGGAATTCTGGAATACCTGCTGGGCTATTACTACGGATCCTCCAAAGTCATGGAGTCCCTCTGGAGGGCAGGGCAGGAGTTTGAACTGAACGTATTTGACATGGAGGAACGGCTGCTGGGCCAGATGCTCTTTACCGGACAGTTTTTGGAATCTGCCTTTGAAATATTCCAGGATTATCATCGGCTTGGAGGAGAGGGCCTTATCAGCAGGGCCTATCTGACCTATCTGGCCCATGAGGACTTTGTCCTGGGAAATCCCGTTCCCCTTAAAACCTATGAATACGTGGAGCAGGGGATTGCCTGGGAGGAAAACCTGGCGGATGTCTGCGGCCTGGGCTATCTTAAATTTCTGGCCGGCCGGGAGGATTTGAGTGAATTCCAGCGGATCCGTGCAGAACAGATGACCAAGGACTACATAAAGAGACGGATGCGCTTCGGGTTTATGAAGCCTCTGATGGAGCGGTTGGGTAAGCCCTGGTTTCTGGAAGATAAGACCTTTGTGGAATACCGGGCCAATCCCCTTCACAAGGTGGTGATCCACTATGTGATTGAAACGCCCCGGGAGAAAAACTGCAGTTACGTGGCCCAGCGCCTGTACCCGGTGGAGCCGGGGATTTTCGTGAAAGAGTTTACCCTTTTCTACGGGGAACGCCTGACCTGGTTTATCACAGAGACGGACGAGGAAGGACATGAAACCGCCACCCAGGACCACAGCCTGGTGGAAGGCCGGGAGGAAGAGATGGTCACCGGGACCAAATATGCCTCTGTCTATGAGATGGCCCGTTCCTTGGAGGAGCGTGATATGCGAAGCTTAGAGCGCCAGATTGAGCAGTACGGGAGAAAACAGTTTATGGTGGAGACGCTGTTTTCCTTAAAATAAAACAGCAGATGCGGAACTTTAAAGAGCAGAATCCTGGACAGCGCACAGAAAGAGTTGCGGATGCGAAAGCAGCCGGAAATCTTTCTAGTGGAAGTGCGCTGGTAGGGATTCTGTGGAACTGGAATAGAGGTGCAGGTATGGCGCAGTTTGTAGTAGGTTTTGACTTAGGAAAAGACTATTCCCAGATTTGCTGCTGGAATCCCTCCCTGGGAGAACCGGTCTCCGTGTCCGTGGTGGCGGGGGCGGAAAAATACCGGATTCCCACGGAGAACCTGGAGCTGTTCTTGAAAAAATCTTTAAAGCTCTTAAAGCCCTACGGCAAAATCCATGAGGCGGCTTCGGTGGTCTTTTCCGTGGAGGAGCTGGAGGACGGGCTGGTAGAGCGGATCAAAAAGACGGCTATGCAGCTTATCGGGATCTCCGAGAGCCGGATTTATGTACAGACCTGGAGGGAGAGCTTCTGCGCGTATGTGCTGAACCAGCCCAGGGAAATCTGGCGCCATCATGCGGCCCTCTTTGGTTATGAAGGGGAGGTGCTAAAGGCAGCTTCCCTGAATATCAATCCCCATACCACCCCTTATCTTGCAAGGGTGGAGAGCAAAGAGAACTGGCAGATTCCCCTTTCCGGACTGCAGCCGGAGGCGAAGGACGAGGCGTTCCAGGCTTTGATCCGGGAAGTCTTTGCCAGCCGCCCTGTATCTGCCGTCTATCTGGTGGGAGAAGGCTTTGAGGAAAAATGGTATGAGGGTTCCTTAAAGCTTCTCTGCAACGGAAGAAGGGTCTTTGCGGGAAACAACCTCTATGCCAAAGGAGCCTGCTACCGGGCAGCCCAGTCGGTGCAGCCCCGGGAAAGGGCGCCTTATGTCTTCCTGGGTGCGGATAAAATTTCTTATAATGTGGGGCTTCGCACTCCGGGAATGGGGAAAGCTGGGATACATACCCTTATGAACGCAGGGGAGAGCTGGTATGAGGCCAAGGCGGAATGCGAGGCCATTCTTTTAGAGGAACCGGTGGTGGAACTGATTCTGCAGCCCATGCAGGGAGGAGAAGGATTGAAGGAGAGCCTGCTTTTGGACGGGCTTCCTGATCGGCCCCCCAGGACCACCCGGGTCCGGATTGGGGTGGAGTTTTTAAGTGTGGAACGGCTGCGGGTGAGTGTCCGGGATCTGGGCTTTGGGGAATTGTTTCCCTCCACGGATCTGTGCTGGACGGAGGAAGTGGAACTGGGCTGAGAGAGGAGGCGCTTAAGTGGGCGCAGTGATCGTGTGCGAAAGAGAACAGGCGGAGACGCCTTATTATATAGAAAGCATGGGAGTGCGGCTGTACTCTATGGAGGAGCTGGCTTATTTCCTGTACCAGAATATTTATCTGGTAGACAAGCGGATGCTGGGGGTGCATCTCTGGGACTGGATCCGCACGGAGATTGGAAACCCGGAACTCTCAGAGCGCTTGAAAAAGGGTGCTGAGGCCGGGAGCAGCCTGCAGAACATGGTTCTCACTATTCTTAGGAGCGTGAATTACTATACCCAGGAGGAATTGAACCAGCTCTCCTCCAAAATGAAGATTCTCAATACCTATCAGGAGCAGGAGCGGTTGAAACTGCGGGCGGACGAGTATTTTATCAACGGCAGTTACCAGGCTGCTATCTATGAGTATGAGAAAATCCTGGATATCCGCCAGAGCGACCGGCTGGGGGTGGAATTTTATGCCCATGTGTGGAACAATCTGGGAGTCTGCTGCTGCCGCCTGTTTCTCTTCGGCAGGGCCTCCCGGGCGTTCCGGACCTCCTACCAGTACTGCCGGGATCCGGAAGTTTTGAAGCAGTATGTGTTTGCCATGCGCATGGGGCTTGCGGAGGAAGATTTCGAGGAGGCCATGGAGCTGCAGAACATCCGGGGAGAGCAGCTTGCAGAGATGACGGAAGAGTATGACCGGCTTCTGGAGGAGGCGGCGGAACATCTGGAGCGCTACGGGGATCCGGTGAAACGGCTGTATGAGCTGGAGGGGGAGTACTACAAGAATACCCGTTATGCCTGATTTCTCCTGTTGACAACCTTTCGCACCTGTGATAGAATACAACGGTAACTTTACCGTGGTACAGTGACCAACTGGTAGAGAAAAAAAGTAAACCGGGATTCCGGTGCGGGAGGAAATATGAAAAAAAGAATTTTAGGCGTATTATTGTGTATGAGTCTTACGGCGGCTATGCTGGCAGGCTGCGGATCCAAGAAAGAGGAAAGCCAAGGGGAGGCCCCTGCGGCAGGAAACGAGGCGGCAGAGGATGAGCAGGGCGGGGACGACGCCCAGGCGGAGCAGGCTTCTTCCGAAAGCGATATGGAGTATGTAAAGGGAAAAGGGACCCTGGTGGTAGGGATTACCGATTTCGAGCCCATGGATTACAAGGACGCCGACGGGAACTGGATCGGTTTTGACGCAGATATGGCCAAGGCTTTTGCCAAGAGCCTGGGGGTAGAGGCGGAGTTTGTGGAAATTGACTGGGACAACAAGGTCATGGAGCTGGACGGCAAGACCATTGACTGCGTGTGGAACGGTATGACCCTGACGCCGGAAGTGACCAGCGCCATGGAGTGTTCCAAGGCTTACTGCAACAATGCCCAGGTGGTGATCGTACCTGCGGATCAGGCAGATCAGTACCAGGATAAGGAGAGCCTGGGAGATTTGAGCTTTGCCGTGGAGGCAGGCAGTGCAGGAGAGGCCGAGGTACAGGCTCTTGGTGCAGATTTTACCCCGGTGAAAGCACAGTCCGACGCCCTTCTGGAAGTGAAATCCGGCACCTCCGACGCAGCGGTAATTGATTCCCTCATGGCGGCAGCCATGGTGGGAGAGGGAACCGGCTATGCGGATCTGACCTATACCGTGCAGTTGAACAGCGAGGAGTACGGCGTGGGCTTCCGGAAAGGTTCCGATCTGGCGGCGGCGCTCAATGATTTCTTTGCGGCCTCCTATGAGGACGGCACCATGGTTCAGTGTGCCGAGACCTATGGTGTACAGGCAGCCCTGATTGAGCAGTAAAACCGGGACGAAAGAGGAAAGCGGGATACATACATGGAACAGATACTGGAGCAGTTACCCATTGTCATTCCGGCGCTGAATGCGGGATTTCTGCAGACACTGAAATTGTTTGTTGTGACGTTGCTGGGGGCGGTCCCCCTGGGATTGGTGATAGCTTTCGGCTCCATGTCCCGCTTCCGTCCTTTGAGTTACTTCACGAAAATTGTAGTCTGGATCGTGCGGGGGACACCCCTCATGATCCAGCTTCTGATCATCTTCTATTTCCCGGGACTGGTGTGGGGACATCAGCTCTGGGGCGGCGGCGAGGCCGGCCGGTTTTTAGCTTCCGCAGTGGCCTTTATTTTTAACTATGCCTGCTATTTTTCAGAAATTTACCGGGGCGGCATCCGGAGTGTTCCTGTGGGGCAGGAGGAAGCGGGACTGGTGCTTGGCATGACCAGAAGCCAGATCTTTTTTAAGGTGACGCTGCTGCAGATGATTAAGCGCATCGTGCCTCCTATGTCCAATGAGATTATTACCCTGGTGAAGGATACCTCCCTCGCCCGGATTATCGCCCTGCAGGAGATTATCTGGGCGGGCCAGGCGTTTTTAAAAGGTTCCCAGGGCATTTCGGGCCAGATCTGGCCCCTGTTTTTCACAGCCGTTTACTATCTGTTGTTCAGCGGAATCCTGACGGTTCTTTTGGGGCGGCTGGAAGAGAAGCTGGATTATTTCCGATAAGGGGGAGGAAGCTATGGCGATATTGGAAGTAGAAGGCCTGGGAAAAACTTTCGGCAGCACGGAGGTTTTAAAGGATATCAGTTTTTCCCTGGAAAAGGGAGAGGCGGTCTCCATCATCGGTTCCTCCGGCAGCGGGAAGACTACGTTTCTGCGGTGCCTGAATTTCCTGGAGCGGCCGGACAAGGGAATCATCCGGGTGGCTGGGGAGACCCTTTTTGACGCTGCGGATCCGGCTACGGTGAAGGAGGCAGTCATCCGCAGGAAGCGCCTGCATTTTGGTCTGGTATTCCAGTCCTTTAACCTGTTTCCCCAGTATACGGCTCTTGGAAACGTGATGCTGGCCAAGGAGCTCCTGGCTAAAGAGCAGAAGGACTACAAGGCCCGCAGGCAGGAGATTCACAGGGAAATTGAAGAGGAGGCCAAGGAACTGCTGGCCCAGATGGGGCTTTCGGACCGGATGGGCAATTATCCCCATCAGCTCTCCGGAGGACAGTGCCAGCGGGTGGCCATTGCCAGGGCTCTTGCCCTGAAGCCTGACATTCTCTGCTTCGACGAGCCCACCTCAGCCCTGGATCCGGAGCTGACCGGTGAGGTGTTGCGGGTGATCCGGGAACTGGCGGATCAGAATATGACCATGATCATCGTAACCCATGAGATGGCTTTTGCCAGGGATGTGGCCAGCCAGGTGATTTTTATGGATGAGGGAGTGATTGTGGAGCAGGGAACGCCGGAGCAGGTGTTTGAGCATTCCAGAGAGGAGCGCACCCGGCAGTTTCTTTCCCGCTTTACCCAGGGATAAATGTAAAAAAGAGCCTGAAAATCTCTCGAAGAAGAGGGGATTTTCGGGCTTTTTGTATGAAATCGGGAAGAATAGTTGAAATTCAAAAAAGGTCGGGGTATACTATTGGGGCATGATACCGATCATAAGAGAAAGAAGGGCAGGTAGAAACATGGAAAAGAAAGAACTTTTGTATGAGGGAAAGGCCAAGAAGGTCTACACCACAGAGGATCCGGATGTTTTAATTGTAGATTACAAGGACGACGCCACTGCATTTAACGGGCTGAAAAAGGGCACCATTCAGGGCAAAGGTGTAATCAACAACCGCATGACCAACCGGGTGTTCCAGCTTCTGGAGCAGGAGGGTGTTCCCACCCACTTTATTGAGGAGTTAAGCGACCGGGAGACCGCGGTGAAGAAGGTGGAGATCGTTCCCCTGGAGGTGATTATCCGCAATGTGGCGGCAGGAAGCTTCTCCAAGCGCCTGGGTGTAGAGGAAGGCACGAAGTTTGCGGCTCCCACCCTGGAATTCAGCTATAAGAACGACGATTTGGGCGATCCCTTGATCAATGACTATTTTGCCATTGCCCTGGGCCTTGCCACAAGGGAAGAGATTGATACCATCACCAAGTATGCCTTCAAAGTAAACGAGGTGTACAAGAAATATTTTGCCAATGCCGGTATTGAACTGATCGATTTTAAGATTGAGTTCGGCCGTTACAAAGGACAGATCATCCTGGCGGACGAGACTTCTCCGGATACCTGCCGTCTCTGGGATATGAAAACCCATGAAAAGCTGGACAAGGACCGCTTCCGCAGGGATCTGGGAAATGTGGAAGAGGCGTACAACGAGGTATTTCACCGTCTGGGCCTGTAAGGCAGAAGAGAAAAACGGGAAGAGACTTTTAAGGGGCGGCAGGGCAGAAGCGGCCGCCTTTTTAAGAAAGGCCGGAATATGAGGGATTGGACACATGAGCAGGAGGAGCCCGGAAAGCTCCGGGAGGAGTGCGGAGTTTTCGGAATCTATGATTTCCAAGGGGGCGACGTGGCTTCCGCTATCTATTACGGGCTCTTTGCCCTGCAGCACCGGGGACAGGAGAGCTGCGGGATTGCGGTCAGCGACACAAAGGGGCCCAAAGGCTCCGTAAAGAGCCACAAGGGCATGGGACTGGTAAACGAGGTATTTACGCCGGAAGTCCTGAATGGGCTGAAAGGGGATATGGGCCTGGGCCATGTGCGCTATTCCACGGCTGGGAGCAGCAGCCGGGAGAATGCCCAGCCCCTGGTACTCAACTATATCAAGGGAACTCTGGGGCTGGCCCACAACGGCAATCTGGTTAACGCGCCGGAGCTTCGCAGGGAGCTGGAATACGGCGGGGCGATTTTCCAGACCACCATTGACTCGGAGGTGATCGCTTACCACATTGCCCGGGAGCGGGTCCGGACTGCTTCCGTGGAGGAGGCGGTTTCCAGAGCCATGGATAAACTGAAAGGGGCCTATTCCCTGATTGTCATGTCTCCCCGGAAGCTTATCGGAGCCCGGGATCCCTTCGGATTCCGGCCCTTATGTATCGGAAAGCGGGACGGGGCCTATGTGCTGGCTTCCGAGACCTGTGCCCTGGAGACCATCGGGGCGTCTTTTGTCCGGGACGTGGAGCCGGGAGAGATTGTGACCATTACGCCGGAGAGGGGGATTCTCTCGGACAAGACTCACTGTCTCCCTAAGGAACGGGAGGCCAGGTGTATCTTTGAATATATTTATTTTGCAAGGCCCGACAGTCATTTGGACGGAGTCAGTGTCTACCGTTCCCGGATTCTGGCAGGGAAATTTCTCGCCCTGGACAGTCCCGCAGAGGCGGATCTGGTGGCGGGCGTTCCGGAATCGGGCAACGGGGCGGCTTTAGGGTATTCCCTGGAGTCCGGGATTCCCTACGGTACGGCTTTTGTGAAAAATTCTTATGTGGGCCGTACCTTTATCAAGCCGGGCCAGAGCAGCCGGGAGTCCAGCGTGCGGGTAAAGCTGAACGTTCTGCGGGAGGCCGTGGAGGGGAAGCGGGTGGTTCTCATTGACGATTCCATTGTGCGGGGCACCACTAGCGGCCGGATTGTGGGAATGCTGCGGGATGCCGGAGCTTTGGAGGTGCATATGCGGGTCAGCTCTCCTCCCTTTCTCTATCCCTGCTACTTCGGGACGGACGTGCCGGCCCAGGATCAGCTAATCGCTTATAACCGGACGGTGGAGGAGATACGGCAGCTTATCGGAGCGGAATCCCTGGGGTATCTCAGGACGGAGCGCCTGGGGGAACTCATCGGCGGACTTCCCCACTGTACGGCCTGCTTTACCGGAAACTATCCGCTGGATCCTCCCGGGGAGGATATCCGGGGGATCTACGAACACTAAAAATTAGGAGATTGATCATGAGTACAGACAGATACCAAAGTCCCTTGTCGGAGCGCTATGCCAGCAAAGAGATGCAGTATATCTTTTCTCCGGACAAGAAGTTTAAGACCTGGAGGAGACTGTGGATTGCTCTTGCGGAGACGGAGAAGGAGCTGGGGCTTAATATTACCCAGGAGCAAATCGATGAGCTGAAAGCTCACCAGGACGATATCAATTATGAGGTGGCAAAGGCCCGGGAGAAGGAAGTGCGCCACGATGTTATGTCCCACGTGTACGCTTACGGGCAGCAATGCCCCAAGGCCAAGGGCATTATTCACCTGGGGGCCACCTCCTGCTATGTGGGAGACAACACGGATATCATTGTTATGACGGAGGCCCTGCGCCTGGTGCGCAAAAAGCTGGTTAACGTGATCGCGGAGCTTTCCCGTTTCGCAGATCGCTATAAGGATCTGCCAACCCTGGCCTTTACTCATTTCCAGCCGGCCCAGCCCACCACCGTAGGAAAGCGGGCCACCCTTTGGATGCAGGAATTCTGCCTGGATCTGGAGGATTTGAATTATGTGCTCTCTACCATGAAGCTTCTGGGGTCCAAAGGAACTACCGGAACCCAGGCCAGTTTTCTGGAGCTCTTTGACGGGGATCAGGAGACCATTGACAAGATCGATCCTATGATTGCCCGGAAAATGGGTTTTGCCCAGTGTTATCCGGTGTCCGGCCAGACCTATTCCCGGAAAGTGGACACCCGGGTTTTGAATGTCCTGGCAGGCATTGCCGCCAGCGCCCACAAGATGTCCAACGATATCCGGCTTCTCCAGCACTTAAAGGAAGTGGAGGAACCCTTTGAGAAGTCCCAGATTGGCTCCTCGGCTATGGCGTACAAGCGCAATCCCATGCGCAGCGAGCGCATTGCCTCCCTGTCCCGCTATGTGATGGTGGACGCCCTGAATCCCGCTATTACTTCAGCGACACAGTGGTTTGAGCGGACCCTGGACGATTCTGCCAACAAGCGTCTGAGTATTCCCGAGGGCTTTCTGGCTGTGGACGGCATTCTGGATCTGTGCCTGAATGTGGTGGACGGCCTGGTGGTGTATCCCAAGGTGATCGAGAAGCGCATGATGGCAGAACTGCCCTTTATGGCTACAGAGAATATTATGATGGATGCGGTGAAGGCGGGAGGGGACCGGCAGGAACTCCACGAGCGGATCCGGGAGCTGTCAATGGAGGCGGGAAAAAATGTGAAGGTAAACGGCGGGGATAATAACCTGCTGGAGCTGATTGCCGCCGATCCGGCCTTTAACCTGTCTTTGGAAGATCTGAAGAAGACCATGGAACCTTCCCGCTACACAGGACGAGCCAAGGAGCAGGTGGAAGCCTTCCTTGACCAGGTGGTGGAGCCGATTCTCAGGGAATACCGGGATCTGCTGGGTGTTACAGCGGAGATCCATGTCTGAAAGGCTTGTAATGCGGTGGGTTTTTTGAGGAGCATGGGAAAATGATTTTATCTTTAGTGTTTTTGGTGCTTGGATTTCTGCTGTTGGTGAAAGGTGCAGATTTCTTCGTGGAGGGCGCTTCGGATATTGCACGGAAGCTGGGGATTCCTTCCATTGTGATAGGGCTTACCATTGTGGCTCTGGGAACCTCCCTGCCGGAGCTGGCGGTGAGTGTGACTGCGGCCCTTAAGGAGAGCAATGACATTGCCCTTGGAAATGTCACAGGTTCCAATCTGATGAATCTTCTGGTGGTGGTGGGCCTGGCGGCAGTAATTCAGCCTGTGCCGGTGAAACGGTCCATCCTCCGGAGGGATTATGTGATGTCCCTGATTATGGCCCTTGTGATGCTGGGAGGTGCAGCGGATATTTTCCGGAATCCGGACGTGGCAGGGATCTCCGCTTTGGACGGGGCGGTTCTGCTGGGTATCACAGCCGGGTATATATACCATCTGATCCGGGTATCTGTCCGGAACCGGGTGGCGGAGCAGTTCGGCATTACCCGGCCGCTCCCCATAAGCATACTCTTCTGCCTGGGCGGCTCTGGGGCCATTATCGGCGGCGGCCAGCTGGTGGTAAATTCCGCTATGGATCTGGCCTATGGACTGGGCATGAGCGAGACGCTGGTGGGGCTTACCATTGTAGCTATCGGAACCTCTCTGCCGGAATTGGTGACCTCTGTGGTGGCGGCCAAAAAGGGAGAGAGTGAGATTGCCCTTGGGAATGTGCTGGGATCCAATATTCTCAACATCGGCTTTATTCTGGGACTTTCCGGGGTGATTCATCCCATTGCGGTGAAATGGGAGAATGTGTACGATATGTTGATCCTGATCGTGCTGACGGCCCTGTTTTTTGTTCCCTTATGGAAACAGGAGCGGGTGGGCCGGGGCACGGGACTTGTGATGCTGGGGTGCTATCTGGGGTATATGGTTTATATTGTTGTGCGGTAGAGACAAGAGTATGGAAATTTGTGGAAATTATTCTGCGGATGTGTTAGACTGGTAAAAAACAGGTGGAGTTATCGTGGAAAAAAGGGATACAGAGCGTGTGCAGAGAATTACAGTAGAAATTGTAGAGTCAGTGCTTGGTTTGTTAGAAGACGAAGTGTATGAAATAGTCCTTTTTGGTTCTTACGCCAGAGGGGATTTTCGTGTGGACTCTGATATGGATATTATGGTTCTGGTGAACTGCACAAAAGAGAAGGCCATAAACTATCGTAAGCAGATCAGCCGCCTGGCCAGCAGGCTTGGGCTGGAAAATGACATAGAAATTTCTCTTTTGATTCGAGATAGGGAAACCTTTGAAAGAGACAAAGAGGTTCTTCCTTTTTATAAAAATATCAAGGAGGAAGGTGTGAAATTGTATGGATAAAGCATTAGAAGAGTTATCTGCATACAGAATAGAACAGGCAGAACGATGTATAAAGTCCGCAAAAGTTCTATTGGAGGATGAGGATTATAAAGGAGCGGCGAACCGATCTTACTATGCAATTTTCCACTGTATGCGAAGCGTTTTGGCTTTGGAGGGTGTTGATTTTTCAAAACATTCAGGGGTATCATCTTATTTTAGAAAGAATTATATTAAGACAGGGATTTTTGATATTGGAATGTCGGATATTATAAAAGAGGCGTTCGATATCAGGAGTGACTGCGATTATGATGATTATTTTGTGATATCAATATCCGATGTGAGACAGCAGATAGAAAATGCGGAAATGTTTTTTGATGTGGTTTTACAATATTTAAAAAACAAATAAAAATTGTGGGAGAAAGGATCTGAAAGATGATGTGGCGGGGAACGAGGAAATGAATGCCGCCAAGACCAGACCATTGATGATGGAAGAAAATGGAGTACCTGGAGCTCAGGTATAAAGACGGGAGCAGCTATGTGATTTTCAATCAGGAGGGCAGCGAGGAGTATACGGTGGGGTAATCCTGTCTGATGAATTGGTTTTTGGCAATACCCAGAATTTTCCCTTGACAAAATAGAACTTCCGGGATAATATGTAATAGAAATTTAATAAAATTGTAATAAATATAGAGAAGAGATTTTTTAAAATTACGTGAGATAATATCGGAGGTTTTTATGAATAGACGGGGAAGAGCGGCAGGAATCCTATTGAGCGCGCTGCTTGTGGCGGCCAGCGGGCTTCCTGTGGAGGCGGCGCAGCTGGGAAAAGATTTTAACGAGGGTGTTGCGGCTAATTTCGATCAGACCACAGACAGTGAGGAGGCTATTAAGGCGGTATCCGAGGTAATCTGGGAGGGAACTCCCTTGGAGGGATACGTAAATATCGGAATCGCCAACGTGGAGGACAGCCTGAATATCCGCTCGGAAGCCAATCCGGAGAGCAAGCTGGTGGGCAAGCTCCGTGGAGATTCCGCCTGTGAGATTCTGGACCTGGACGGCGAGTGGGCCCATATCCAGTCCGGAGAGGTGGAAGGCTATGTGAAATCAGAGTTCCTATATAGCGGCCAGGAGGCCATTGACCGGGCTTTCCAGCTGGGCGAGCCGGTGGCAAAGGTAAATTCCGATGCGCTCTACGTACGGATGGAGCCCAGCACGGAAGCGGATTTCTGGACCATGGTTCCCAGAGGCGAGGAATTGACCGTTCTGGAAGACGGGGACGAATGGGTGAAAATTGATATTGACGGTGAAGTGGGATATGTGGCTGCAGAGTTTGTGGATGTGAGCAAAGAGCTGAAAACGGCCCTGACGATCACGGAAGCTCTTTACGGCGAGGGCGTTACGGATGTGCGGGTTTCCATCTGTGAGTTTGCCAAGCAGTATGTGGGCAATGCTTATGTGTGGGGCGGCGTCAGTCTCACCAAAGGGGCGGACTGTTCCGGCTTTGTACTGTCTGTGTATAAGAATTTTGGCGTGTCCCTGCCTCATTCCTCCAGGGCTCAGGCGAACTGCGGCACCCGGATCGGTGTAGACGAGGTAATGCCGGGAGACCTGCTTTTCTACGGAAGCGGTTCTTACATCAACCATGTGGCTATGTATATCGGAAACGGCCGGGTGGTACATGCAAGTTCTCCCACCCAGGGCATCATTACTTCCAACATGTATTACCGCACGCCTGTCTGTGCAACGCGGATTTTGAATGATTAGAAAAAATAATAGGTTATAGGAAGCACCGCTCCAGGATCCGGCCGGATCTTGGAGCAGTGCTTTTTTGTGTGAAATTGTGGTTCTAATTTTTTCTGTGAGAAAATATATGTATGAAACCAGATAAGGACAAAACTCAAAAATTGTGTTTAAGACATCAGACATT
>CAJUMM010000031.1:0-11135 GCA_910586955.1 uncultured Lachnospiraceae bacterium
CGAGATTTGTGTGCGTGACTGGAGTTCAGACGTGTGCTCTTCCGATCTCTGGTAGTCTGGGGTTTATTGGAAGTGATAGCAATCTTCTGTCCGATCAGCCGGTTCATCAGGGTAGACTTCCCCACATTGGGCCTCCCGATGAGGGTGGCAAAACCCGACTTGTTTTTTGCATCCATAAGGCTTCCTTCTAATATTTTACCTGAGAATAGTCAATGGTTTCTTTCCTGCCCTGGATCCGGTTCAGGCCGTACAGCACTGCCAGCAGAAGCACAATAGCCGCAGCCATGGAAACAATCACATTTCCGCCGGTCAGGCCCATAATGATCTCACCCACCAGACAGCAGGCCAGAACTGTGGACGCATAGTACATCTGGGAAGACACGTGATCCAGATGGTTACAGCCGGCTCCCGTAGAGGACAGGATGGTAGTATCAGAAATAGGAGATACGTGATCCCCGTACACAGCTCCCCCCAGAATGGCTCCGAAAATGGGCAGAAGCAGATGCTCCGTGTTGGGAGTACTTGCAATGGCCGCTCCGATGGGGATCAGGATTGCCATGGTTCCCCAGGAGGTTCCGGTAGAAAATCCCAGGAAAGCAGCTACAATCATGATCACAGCCGGAAGCAGAAATGCCGGGAAAGAAGAATTGGAAATGGCATTTCCCACATGGGTTCCCGTATTTAAGTAATCTGCACTGCACACGCCGCCGATGGTCCAGGCCAGAATCAGAATGGTAAAGGCCGGAACCATGGATTTGATACCCTCCGTAATGCCCCCCATAAAGTCTACGAAGGACAGCACCCGCCTGGGAATGTAAAGGATAAAGGTTACCACCAGGGCCAGGAAGCTTCCCAGCACCAGAGAGAATGCAGAATCGCACTCACCGAAAGACTCCAGGAAGGGGGTCCCGGCGAATCCGCCCCCCGTGTACACCATGGCCAGCACCGTACAGATAATCAAGGCCACAATGGGGATAATCAGATCATACACTTTGCCCTTTAAAGCCTTTCCGGCAGCTCCCCCCAGATCCTCCGTGACAATGTTCTCCGTGTTGGAGAAGAGGTCTCCTTTTTCAATGGCGTTCTTCTCAAATTTCGCCATGGGGCCGTAGTTCAGCTTGGTCAGGCAGATTACCAGGATCATAATGATGGTCAGAATGGCGTAAAAATTGTAGGGAATAGTCTTTACAAAAGTGGCCATTCCGTTAAGCCCCGTGGCATCAGACATATAGGAGGCCACCGAGGCTCCCCAGCTGGACACAGGAGCAATAATGCAGATAGGCGCTGCGGTGGCGTCCAGAAGGTAAGCCAGCTTGGCCCTGGAAATCCGGTGCTTATCCGTCACAGGACGCATAACCGTCCCCACGGACAGGCAGTTGAAATAGTCGTCAATGAAAATCAGGCAGCCCAGGGCGCTGGTAGCAAGGGCAGCACCCCGGCGGTTGGAAATTTTCCGGGAAGCCCAGTCCCCGTAAGCCGCAGAACCTCCCGCCCGGGTTACAATCACCACCAGGGCTCCCAGAAGTCCCAGGAAAATCAAAATGTTTACGTTGTCACCGATTTTGCTCCCCATCAGCTCAAAGGTGGAGGTTACCATGCCCACCACGTTGCCCTGGTTGTAGATCAGGGTTCCGGCCAGAATTCCCACCAGCAGGGACGAAATCACTTCTTTCGTGATCAGCGCCAGGCCGATGGCAATAATCGGGGGTAAAATTGACAGAATCAGTTGTAATGTGTCCATTCGTTACTCCTCTCTTTCGTATGCGGCTGTGTCCCGGCCGCCGTATTTCATTCTATATCACCAGCCGCCAAAAAGGGATTCTGGCAGCGGACACGCAAAAACACTGGTCAGTGGAACAGGTTTTCCACCCTTCCAAAAAGCTCCCGGCTCTCCTCCACCCGCTCTCCGTTTCCGATGACACAGAGGCTGTTCTGGGAAAGCATGGCCTTAAGGTAGGGGGCCAGAGCCCGGATTTCTTCGCAGCCGCAGGAAAGCACTTCATCCCGCTCCTTTTGCACCTGCTCAAAGGTCAGCCCCGTCATCCAGGCTCCCATGGAGCGGAAACCCTTGGCACTGGGGGTTAAGGGAGTGTCCATGCCGCTTATGGTTCCTATGATATACTTGGTCATATCCCGGGGGGAGGCCTCAAAATGTTCCGTATAAGCGGCGCTTCCCTCAAAGACCCGGTTGGTATGTTCCAGATTGGGATCCCGGTAGGAAACCATATAGGAATTTCCCGTGCGGCTGTAGCGGTTCATACAGCCGTAGGCTCCCCCCTTTACCCTTACATTGTTCCAGAGATAATCATAGCCCATAATGGTTCGCAGCACCAGAAGGGCTCCCGTGTAGGGCAGTCCCGCCCTGGCAAAATTTCCTGCCCGCGCCACATACTGAATCTGGGAAGAGGTCTTCCACCCCTCGTTCTTCTGCTCCGGCACAAAGGCCCAGACCTCTCCCCGGGACAGTTCCTCCCGGTAAAGCTTTCCTGCCAGGCCGGCCACCTGCTCTTTCAAATCCTCCAGGCTCTTTTTCTCTCCCGTATAGCTGACTGCCAGGTTTTCCCCGCGGAAAAGATATCTGGCCAGAAGGGCGAGCTTCCCTGCAGTCTCCTCAAAAGTTTCCCCGAAGTTCTTTTCCAGCTTCTCCATAAACTCATAGAAGCCCACGCCTCCGGTCAAATCCGTAAAGCAGGCACCGGCGGAGTAATAGGACATAGCCCGCAGGGCCGCCATGGAGTGGCCCGCTGTATTGAGGGCCGCCTGCTGCCGGGACTTGGTCTCCGCCGCCAGCTCCGAAAGCCTCTTGGCATCCGTCATTTTGGAGGTGAGAAGCATCTCCTCTATCATGGAGAAGGCGATCCCCAGCTTCTCATAAAGAGCTTTGCTGCGCACCTCAAAGACAGGAGTGTATGCCTCTCCCTCTGCCTGATCGTAGGTATTGATACCGCAGGAAATTCCCCCTGTGTGCAGGTTCAGCTCCTTGGCAAATTCCCCATAGGAATAGTTTTCCGTATCCACTTTTCCCAGAACGGCCCGCAAAAGCCCCAGATAGGGCACCAGCTCCCCGGGAATCCCATCTGCACGGAACAGGAGGGTCACATAGCCGATGCCGTTGGTCAGGATATCATGATGCACCACCGGTATCTCCGATACCCGGTATTCCTCATTCTGGAACCCTTTGGCCTTCTTCTCAATGTCTTCCCGCTCAAGCAGAGGGATTTTGGCAAGCTCCTCCTGGGAGGAAGGCTCGCTCTGGTATTCCTTCAGATGCCGGGTGAAAGCCACAATCTCCTCTCTGGCTTCGTCACTTAAACTCTCCTTATATGCCTGCAGCTTTCTGCGCAGGGCCTCCTCCTGCCGGGCCGTCAGTCCCTTCTCCGGCCGGATAATAACCAGGGAGGCGTGGGGATTTTCCAAAAGATATCTGCGGATCAGCCCCTCAAAATACCCCTTCTTCACCTGGGCCTTTAAAAATTCAAAGGTTTCCAGAGCCTCCAGGTGCAGGAACACGGAATCATCATCGTAGAGCCAGCTGTCAAAAGCCTGGAGGCCGTACATAAGCCCCGGCGGGTAATGTCCGAAATCCGCCTCCCGGTAGCGGAACTCAAAATAATTGATACCCGCCCGCAAAGCCTTTTCGTCCAGGCCCTCATCCGCCAGCTTTCCTAAGGTCTCTTCTATGGTTTTTATAAAGTCATCCTTCTGGGACTCGTTTGCATTTTTCGCAATGATGGAGAAAATAGGCTGCTTCACCCCATTGTCGTAGGAGCTCATAATATCCTTGCCGATCCCCGCGTCCAGAAGGGCCTGCTTTAAAGGTGCCCCGGGCATGGAGAGCAGCACATATTCCAGCACCTGCATAGCCAGGTAAAGCTTCTCATCCAGGGTATCCCCCACGGACTTGTTGTAGGACAGATAGGCGTTATCCTGAAGGCTCTCCTCGTCGGAAATGGGATAGGCCTTTACCACCTCCGCCATTTTCGTAAAAGGCGCCTGGGTGCGCACCTGGGAATCTACCGGCAGGCAGTCGTATTTACTCAGATAGTTTTCATCAAGCCAGGCCAGCTTTTCCGCCATATTGCAGTCCCCGTAGAGGAAAATATAGCTGTTGGAGGGATGGTAATAACGGCTGTGGAAATCCAGGAACTCACTGTATTTTAAATCAGGAATGCTTTCCGGGTCCCCGCCGGACTCATTGGCATAGGTGGTGTCCGGATACAAGGAATTTAAGATCATCCGCTCCAGCACCCCTTCCGGGGAGGAAAAAGCCCCCTTCATCTCATTGTAGACCACGCCGTTTAAGGTCAGGGGTGCCTCTGCCGACTCCATCTCGTAATGCCAGCCCTCCTGGCGGAAGATCTCTTCCTTATCATAAATATTGGGGTAGAATACGGCATCCATATACACATGGATAAGATTCTGGAAATCCTTCTGATTACAGCTTGCCACCGGATACACAGTCTTATCCGGGTAGGTCATGGCATTTAAAAACGTGTTTAAAGAGCCCTTGGCCAGCTCCACAAAGGGATCCTTCACCGGGAACTCTTTGGAACCGCACAAGACCGAGTGTTCCAGAATGTGAGGCACTCCCGTGTCGTCCGGAGCCGGGGTCCGAAAACCGATATAAAAGACTTTGTTATCGTCCTCGTTGGAGAGCAGGCAGACCTTGGCTTCCGTCTTCTTGTGACGCAGGTAATAACCTGTGGAATGTAATTCCCCAATCTCCCTTTTCTCTATCAATTCGTAAGCATCTAACTGTTCAACTGTCATCTTTCACTGCTCCTGGCTGTTTTACTTTTTATAAGATAAATATCTGGTATAGTATATCACTTTTTTATCCGGTTTAAAAGGAAAAATTGTAATTTCCGCCTGCAAAAATACCGGGAAATCGTAAAGATACGATTTCCCGGTATGGTAATAACTGGCCAAACTGCCGGAATTATAAGTTCTCTTTGAAGAAGGTCTCGATGGCCGCAAATGCAGCATCCTCATCCTCACCCTCGATGGTAACGGTTACTTCCACGCCCTGCTTTACGCCCATGGACATCACAGCCATGATTCTCTTAGCGTCGGCTTTCTTCACTCCGCTGTCCAGGGTAACGGCGCTCTTAAATTTAGCAGCCTCTTTCACCAGCAGGCCGGCCGGTCTTGCGTGAAGTCCCAATTCATCCTGTACTACATACTTAAACTCTTTCATTTCCTCTGTCTCCTTTATGTTTGTGTTGGATTTATAGCTGTAAACCGGTTTCACCCGGCAGACTACCTTGACTTAAGCTTTACTCCGCCTCGCGGATCTTCTTGCGCAGCTCCAGGGTAAATACGGGGGATACGGAAAGCTCGTCGATGCCCATCTGGAGGAACCGGCGGGTCAGCTCCATATCGGCTCCCAGCTCGCCGCAGATGCCGCACCATGCGCCGTGGTCATGGGCACACTCGATGGTCCTCTGGATCATCCGCAGTACCGCCTCATGGTGGGGATCGTAAATATTGTCCAGGGACTGGTTCTGGCGGTCAATGGCCAGGGTGTACTGGGTCAGATCGTTGGTTCCGATGCTGAAGAAGTCCACCTCCGCCGCCAGCATATCCGCAATCATAACTGCTGCCGGCGTCTCCACCATAATGCCCAGTTCTACGTCACCGAAGGGGATATCCGCCTGGGTCAGTTCCGTCTTCACTTCCTCCACAATCTCCTTGATGCGCTTCACTTCCGCCACGGAGATAATCATGGGGAACATAATGGATGCCGTGCCGTAGGCGCTGGCCCGGAAAATGGCCCGCAGCTGGGTCTTGAACACATCCACCCGCTCCAGGCAGATGCGGATAGCCCGGAAGCCCATAGCCGGATTTTCTTCCTTGGGAATGTTGAAGTAATCCGCCTGCTTGTCGGCCCCGATATCCAGAGTACGGATGATAACCTTCTTCCCGTTCATCTTGGAAATTACATTTTTGTATACCTTAAACTGCTCTTCCTCCGTGGGATAGTCATCCCGTCCCAGATAGAGGAATTCGCTGCGGAAGAGGCCGATGCCCTCGGAGTCGTTCTCCAGAACGGAATCCACATCCTCCTCGCTTCCGATGTTGGCATAGAGATGCACATGCTTCCCGCTCTTGGTCACGGTGGGAAGGCCTTTTAAGCTCTGGAGCAGAAGCTTGCGCTCTTCCTCCCTCTTCTTCTTCTCCTGCATCACCGCCATGGTCACTTCGTCCGGCTCAATGTGGATATTTCCGGTGAAACCGTCCACAATACCTATTTTCCCATTCAGGCCGGTGTCCAGATCAATGTCCGCCGTCACCAGGCAGGGAATATTCATCATCCGGGCCAGGATGGCCGTATGGGAATTGGCGGAGCCCTTCTGGGTCACCAGTGCCAGAATCTTATCCTTCTCAAACTGCACCGTCTCGCTGGGAGCCAGATCCTCCGCCAGGATGATCACCGGCTCCGGCATAGCCTCCGCGCTTACCTGGGTACCGCTTAAGATCGCAATGAGACGGCCGGAGATGTCATTGATATCCGCCGCGCGTCCCCGCATATAATCGTCGTCCATACTCAGGAAAATCGCCGCGCACTGCTCTCCGGTGACAAATACGGCATACTCCGCATTCACCTTGTCCTGCTCGATCATGCCCGTGATGCCTTCCACAAAGTCCAGATCCTCCAGAAGCATCTGATGGGCTTCGAAAATCTCCGCCTCAGCCTCTCCCACATCCCGCATGGTCTTCTCTTTCAGCATGGCAAGCTGCTCCGCAGCTTTCGCCTTGGCTGCCATATAGCGGTCAATCTCCGCCTGCGTATCCTCAATGGTCCGTTTGTCAACCACCTGGGCCGCCTTCTTGTATACAAACAGTTTTCCGATGGCAACGCCGGCAAATACGCTCTTACCCTGACGAGTTTCCATAGTTCAAATCCTCCCTGTCTCCAATTTTTCATACCCAGTTCCCATCCGGCTTCCCGCTTCTCCTAGTATGGCCGCCCCGGGGACTTTTCCATACATACAAAAAACCAAACCCTGTAATCTAAAATGCCGGGGTTTGTAACTCCTGAATCTTATCTTACAAAATCTGGCTTTTTCACGGCAAATCTCTCCAGTACGATGGGTTTTACTTAGTAACCAATATACCAGTTTATCCAAAAAAAGTCAATGGTTTTCCGATTCTTTCAGCGTTTTGCCAAAGACTCAAAAAAGCGCCGCAGCACGAACCCTAAGGTCTGCGCTGGGGCGCTGTTCTTTTTCCCAATCTTTATTTCGGCATCTTGGACAAAGCCGCTCCATCCGCAATCACGGTAACATCGGGATGGAACTGGATGATGGAGGCGGGCACCTTAGGCGTCACTTCTCCGGCCAAGGCTGCGGCAGTAATCTCCGCCTTATCCTCCCCGGTGATAATCATAAGAAGCTTTCTCGCCCGCATAATGGTTCCGATACCCATGGTATAAGCCTGACGAGGCACTTCGTCCGCAGAAGCAAAGAAGCGCTTGTTGGCCTCGATGGTCATCTCCGTCAAATCCACGCAGTGGGTATCCCCGTCGAAGAAACTGTTGGGCTCATTGAAGCCGATATGTCCGTCGTGTCCGATTCCCAGAAGCTGGATATCCACGCCCCCCAGGGAGCGGATCAGCTCCTCATACCTGCGGCTCTCCTTGGCCGGATCCGGCTCCGTGCCGTCGGGTACATGGGTGCGGGACGGATCGATGTTGATTCTGCTGTAGAGATGTTTATTCATAAAGTAGTAGTAGCTCTGATCGTTGGCGTGATCCAGGCCTCTGTACTCGTCCAGATTCACCGTAGCCGCTTTGGAGAAATCCAAATCCCCGTTCTTGCACCACTCTGCCAGGCAGTCATAGGTTCCGATAGGTGTGGAGCCTGTGGCCAGTCCCAGCACGCTCTCCGGCTTCAGCGTCACCTGGGCCGCCAGAATGCGGGCCGCTTTCCTGCTCATGTCCTGATAGTCTTTTGCTTCAATAATTTTCATGGTTTCTTCCCTCCTGAAAAGCATCTGCCGCCCACTCTCCCTGGAGCCGCAGATTGTTCTGACTAAAGATAAGTTTATCTTACCAAAATCAGACAAGTTCTGTCAACCCTTTGGAGGTGAAACTTCTTCTTTCACTTCCTCCGCCGTCTCCTCCTCCGGCTCAATGCGGATGCTGCCGTTGACCATCTCCTGGATGGCCAGGGAAAGGGGCTTCTTTCCGTTTCCTTCTACCAGAGGCGTCTCCCCCGCAATAATCTGCCGGGCACGCTTGGAAGTGGCCAGCACAATGGAATAACGGCTGTTTACTACCGGGGTTTCCCCCTCTTCCACTTCACTGTTTACGGCTTTCATTAAATCTGTGTATGACGGATGCAACATTTGTCTCACCTTATCCTTTCTGAAATTTTTCCAGTTCCCTCCGAATGGCCTCCATGGGCTCCCTGTTCCGGGATACCCGGCAGCGCTCACACTCCACAATGCGGTGAACCTGCTCCACGCATTCCTCCAGGATATCATTTACCACGAAATAGTCATAGTCTTCCATGCCCTTAGCCTCCTCGGCAGCCCGGGCCAGGCGTTTCTCAATGGCCTCCCCGGTCTCCGTTCCCCGTCCCATCAGGCGCTCCCTAAGAACCTCTGCGCTGGGGGGAGATACAAAGAGCAGCAGGGTATCGGGAAACCGCTCCTTCACCTTCCGGGCCCCCTGGATCTCAATCTCCAGGATCACATCCTTCCCCCGGGAAAGCTGTTCCTCCACATAAGCCCTTGGGGTCCCGTAATAGTTTCCCACATAACAGGCATGTTCAATCAGGGCGCCCTCCCTGATCATCCCTTCAAACTCCTCTACGGATTTAAAAAAGTATTCCCGGCCGTCCTCCTCGCCCTCTCTGGGACTGCGGGTGGTGGCGGAAACGGAAAGGGCGTAGTTCCCGTACCGCTTCACCAGTTCTTTCATCAAAGTTCCCTTCCCGGCTCCCGAAAAGCCGGATACAACCAGCAAAATTCCTCTCTTTCCCATGCCTTGCCCCTTATTCGATATTTTGAATCTGTTCCCGTACTTTCTCAATCCCCGTTTTCAGTTCTATGGCATGATTGGAAACCTCCAGATCGTTGGCCTTGGACAGGATGGTATTTGCCTCCCGGTTCATCTCCTGGGCAATAAAATCCAGCTTGCGGCCCACGCTGTCCTTCTCGGAAAGGGTGGCCTTGGTGTGCTCCACATGGCTTCTCAGGCGGACCACCTCCTCGTCCACGCAGATTTTATCTGCGAAAATGGTCACTTCCGCCGCCAGGCGGCTCTCTTCCATCTGGACGTCCGATAAGAGCTCCTTAACCTTGTCCTCCAGCTTTCTGCGGTATTCCCGTACAATCTGGGGGGAACGCTCTTCAATATAGGCCACGTGCTCCAGCATCTCCTCCAGTTTGGCAAGGAGATCCCGTTTTAAGTGGGCTCCCTCCGTAATGCGGGTCTCCACAAACTGTTCACAGGCTCCCTTTAGGGCCTGCTCCAGAAGCTTCCAGAGTTCCTCCTGGTCATCCTTGGCTTCCTCCATTACCAGAACCTCGGGGCAGCGGGAAAGGGCCCCGGCCTTCACATCATTCTCCAGGCCGAACTCCTCCGCCATCTGATTCAGGTATTTTACGTATTCCGCCGCCAGCGCCCGGTTGTACCGGAGGGACACATTTGCCTCGGAAAGGTCCTCATAGGTAATAAATACGTCTACCTTTCCTCTCTGAATGTAGGTCTTTAACAGGCCCCGGACCGCAGACTCGAAAAAGTTCAGCTTCTTGGGCATCTTAATGTTTACATCCAGATATCTGTGATTGACGGATTTCATCTCCACCGTCATTTTCCGGTCGCCTTCCGATATTTCGCAGCGGCCGAATCCTGTCATGCTCTTTACCATAAGGTTTTCTCTCATTTCTGTATAAAGCTCATTTGGATTTTATTATAATGGAAATCCCTGGACACGTCAAGTTTCCCCGGCGCTTTTCACATATTTTCCCCGAAATAGGAATCGTATATTTCCAGGAAGCTTTTGCTGCCCTCTCCCGTCCAGTCTGCAAAGTGTACGCTCTCCCACAGCTTGTTGTTGAACTCCGAGGGAGTATTGGCAACCAGCTCCGCATAGACCTGCCCGAAGATCTCGTCCCGCCGTTTCTCCACCATAGTTACTTTGTTGGCTTCCGTGGCCTCCCGGTCGAAGTTGTTGACACATTTCAAAAGATAAAAGCCCTCTTCCGTCTCCACAATCTCACTGACCTGCTCATTCTCCAGGGCGAAGGCAGCCTCCTCGTAGGCGGAGGGCTTTTCCCCCCGGCCGAAGGTGTGGGTGATCTGGTTGTCCCGGCTGTAAGCGGAAGCCAGGGTGACAAACTCTTTCCCCTCCTCCAGCCGCTCTTTTATATTCTCCGCGCTCTCCCTGGAATCCAGCATAATCTGCTGTACGGTTATAATCCGGGCCTCGTCATCGCTGACTTCCGTATTTACATCCCTGGTAATCTCCCTGTAAACTTTCCGGGAAAGCACGTGATCCAGATAGAGATTTTCCGCATCCTCTTCCTCCAGGCCCATATATGCAATCTCCGCCTGGCTCAAAGACCCAAAGTATTCTGCTGCCGCCTGGGCCGCCTTCTCTTTGTCCTCCTCCGACAGTTCCACCTCATACTCCTTTGCCAGAAGAGTCACGGCTTTCATGGAGGCCAGCTGGGAGATTATGGTTTCCTTTACATACTCCTCCAGGGTAATTCCCCCGAAATCGTGCTCCCACATTTCCACGCCGTAGACATTCTCGTATTGGATCTGGTAATCCAGGGCGTAAATCATGGCCTCCGGCAGGGTGCACACGCTGCTGCCCACTTTAAAAAGCTGATCGCCTTTCAGTCCGGTGGTCAGCACAAATTCCGTATTTCCAAATCCCCGGCAGCCTGCCAGATTTCCCCCCAGACACAGGGCGGCGGCCAGCACGGCGATTCCCTTTTTGATCCTCTGCCTCATTTCCAGTTTTTTGTCTCCTATTCAAGTTCCGCATCCGCCCTACGGAGCCCTTCCACTAGAAGAATTTTCAGACGCTTCGCATCCGAAAATCCTTCTGGGCTCCTACGGGCTTCTGCTGTTTTATTATTTCAGTTCCGCATCCGCCCTACGGGCTTTTGCTGTTTTA
>CAJUMM010000031.1:11145-31309 GCA_910586955.1 uncultured Lachnospiraceae bacterium
TTTATAAAAGGGTCCGCAGCACTTTCAGGACCCCGTCGTTGACGTTGGTGTCCGTTACGTATTTGGCGGCTTTCTTTACGGCTTCCGCTGCATTGCCCACCGCATAGCTCTCCCCGGCGCACTCCATCATGGCCAGATCGTTGTGATTGTCACCGAATACCATGGTCTCTTCCGGAAGGATTCCCAGAATTTTCTGGATGCTGCGGATAGCATTTCCCTTGCTTGCATTTTTATTCATAAAGTCTACCCAGATATCCCCGGCCTTCACGCAATAGAGCCGGTCCTCCCATCTGGGAATCATCAGGGCGGCCGCTTCCTCAATGCCCGTTTTCCGGTAGATAGCCATCTTATTGATGTCCCGCTCCTTAAGAAGGGCATCTTCCAGTTCCACAATGGGACTGTTGTATCCTATGCGGACCAGATCCAGAAATTCCTGATCCTTGCTCTCCGTGTAGAAGCACTCCTTGGTGTCCAGGGTAAAACTGGCGCCGGGAATTTCCCGGACCTGAAGAATCCATTCCCGGACATAGGACCAGTCGATCCGGTTTTCCAGCATGGTATACCCTCGGCAGTTTACATAACTTCCATTTTCCGTAATAAAAATAATATCGTTTTTTACAGGCTCAAAGAGACGGGACATGCTGATATAGTGCCGCCCGCTTGCGGCCGCAAAGAGGACGCCTTTATCCTTCAGCTTTTCAATCACCTGGAAAATCTCCGGGTTCAGCCGGTCCGTTCCCTCCGGAAGCAGCGTGCCGTCGATATCACTTGCAATTAACTTAATCATCTTAACTCTCCTGATTCTGCAGTTTCAAAATCTCCAGAGGCTCCCCGGCCAGTGCATCCGCTCCTGCGGCCTCCAGCTCTTCCTTTCCTCGGAAGCCCCACAAAACTCCCACCGTATACATACCGGCGGAGATCCCTGTCTTCATATCAGTGCTTGTGTCTCCAATATAGAGACATTCGGAAGGCTTGGCCCCCAGTCTCTCAGCCATCTTAAGGGCTCCGGCGGGATGGGGCTTCCTGGGAATGCCTTCCGTACATCCCTGGATACAGTCAAAATATCCGGGACCGAAGATACCATCCAGGACCTTTTCCGTATTTTCATGGGGTTTGTTGGACAATACGCCTATCTTCTTTCCCTGTTTTTTCAGCTTCTCCAGCAGTTCCCGGATGCCCGGATAGGGCTCTACCCGGTAAGTACAGCCTTCCCGGAAATAATCCAGATACAGGGCTTTAAGCCGTTCAAAATAGTTCTCCTCCGGCTGTCCTGCAAAATCAAGGAGCCTGCGGACCAGCATATCTACTCCGTCCCCCACAAAGAGCTGGTAATCCTTAAGGGAGGCCTCCCTCATGCCCAGCTCCCTAAGGGCCCGGTTGGCGGAGGAAGCAATGGACTCCACACTGTCGCACAGAGTGCCGTCCAAATCAAAGATACAGGCTTTCCACTCTCCTGCCTCCGTTTTTGTCTCCCGGGCTTTCTCAACGCAGCTGTTTTTCAGGTCCACCCCCTGCTTTAAAAGCTCCTGGTAGAACCTGGCGGCGGGAAAGCCTACCACATTGGCGTATTCTCCCCGGATCTCCCGGATCCACAGGGCGCAGCCTCCCTGGATGGCATAGGCTCCCGCTTTGTCCATGGGCTCCCCGCTGCGGATGTATTCCCAAATCCACTCCTCCGGCATGGGATACATGGACACTTCTGTCTCCGAGGCAAAGTGGGCCAAAATCCGCCCCTGCTCCGTATCAACTGCCGCAACTCCCGTATACACCGTATGCCTCCCACCCTGGAGAAGGGTAAGCATGCGGAAAGCCTCCGCCTCGTCCGCCGGCTTCCCTAAGATCTCTCCCCGGCAGGCAACCACCGTATCGGAGCCAATCACCAACGCCGGCTCCTTTAAGGACGCCGCCACTTCCTCCGCCTTTTGCAGCGCAAGCTCTTTTACCATTTCCGCCGGCTCCCTGGAGACAGGATTCTCCTCGCCCCCTGCAGGAATTACCGTAAAGGAAAGTCCCATCTGCTCCAGGATCTCCTTTCTCCTGGGAGAAGCCGACGCCAGAACAATCTTTTTTCTCATTTAATATCCACGCCTCCAAACACACAGGTGGCATTAATATAGAGAGTATGGCAGGGAACCTCCGTGGGAGCCGATGCCTTGTTGGTAACGCCTCCCAGGACAGGGGTTGACATAACCTTTACAATCACATTGGAGGGAACAAGAATATCCACGCCTCCAAAAACGGCCGTGGCATCAATCCGCACATCCTGCTGAATCACCGCCATGCGCAGATCCAGCTCTGCGCCGCCAAACACGGCGTTTACCGTAACGCCCTCAAACACCTGGCCGTCATATTTCATTTTCCGCCCGCCGAATACGGCGGACACATCAAAACCGCCTTTTTCATAGGGAATCTGGTTGCCCTGCTGATCCCGGATCTGCCTCCTGGTATTTCCCAGAAGAAGGCTGATGCCTACCAGTATCAGGATAGCCGGAACCAGGAGCCTGCGCACCATGGAAAATTCCAGAAATCCCTGGGCGCTCAAAAACAGTGCGATACCCACGCACAGCCCCAGTACATTGCCTCCGTTGACCCCATACTGTATCAAATTTACCAAACAGGGTATGATAATAAAGAGCGTCCACCAGCCTTTAAAGAAAATGCTGAAATCCCAGAAGCCCAGGCTGCCGCCTCCGTAACCGATGCCCACGGCAATCAGCAGCAGTCCCCAAACCACGTTGCTCACATTTTTTTTCATTATCCTTTGTCCTTTCCTTATAACCTATCTATTAGAGTAAACCAATTTTTTTATACTGGCAATAAAATTTTTATATTTTTTTGCTTTTCTTTTCCCTCAATTCGTATTACAATAAGGGAAATGCTCCCAACATACCAAACAAAAACCAAAGTTCCAGAAGGAGGAATCTTAATCATGAAGAAATTTCTTAAAATTTTAGGACGCCTGGCCGTTATCGGCGCAGCAGTAGCCGGAGGAGTGGCAATCTACAAAAAATATTTTGCACCGGAGGATGCCTTCGACGATCTGGATGAAGATCTGGACGACGACTTCGACGAGGATCTGGACACGGCCGGAAGAGGATATGTATCCTTAAACGCTGCAGAGGAAGCGGCGGAAGATATCAAAGAAGCCGCCAAGGATGTGGCGGAAGATGTGAAAGAGGCTGCGAAGGAAGCGGCGGAAACCGTAGCCGATGCAGCAGAGGACGTGAAGAAAGATCTCACCGAATAATCCAAAAATTTTCTCTGAAAAGGGATATTGCCTGTGAGCCGCCATGGCCTTAAGGCAATATCCCTTTTTATCTCCATACAGAAACCAGCCGCCCGGCAGCATCCCTGATCTGGTCCTCCGAAAGAGTAGCATATCCCAGAATTACCACGGCCTCCGTCTTTTTCCCTTTTTTCTCACCGCCTGTCTCATATGCGGACAGGGGATAAACCCGCACTCCCGCTTCCCCGGCCCGGCTTATAAGCTCTTCCTCCGTGATTCCGCCGGAGAATTTCAGGAGCAGATGGACTCCGGCCCGTTCCCCGGCAATCCGGCAGCTCCCCAAAAGAGGCCGCAGGCCCAAAAGCAGGGCATCATGCTTCCGGCTGTACAGGGTGCGCATCCGGTTCAGGTGACGCTCAAAGTGTCCCTCCTTGATAAATGTGTTGAGAATCATCTGGTCAATCCGGGAAACCGTAGAGGAAAAGAGGTGCAGCTTCCCTTCACAGGCCTGAAGAAGCTCCCGGGGCAGCACCAGATAGCTGATGCGGATAGCCGGAGCTATGGATTTGGAAAAAGTTCCTATATAAATCACCCGCCCTCCGGAATCTGCTCCCTGAAGGGCGGGAACCGGTTTCCCCCGATAGCGGAACTCGCTGTCATAATCATCCTCTATAAGATAGCGTCCCTCCTGTTCCTCCGCCCAGCTCAAAAGCTCCAGACGCCGCTTGATGGGCATCACAATCCCCAGGGGATACTGATGGGAGGGCATTACATAGGCAATATCCGCACCGGTCTTCCCAAGCTCCTCTACCTCCATGCCCCAGGCATCCATAGGCACGGTGGACAAAGGAAAGCCCAGCTGCCGGAAAATCCGGAAAGCATGCTTGTAGGTGGGGGTCTCCATGGCAATCCGGTGATCCGTCCCCAGAAGGGCGGAAAGAAGCAGCAGCAGGTAATCGTTCCCTGCCCCCAGCACGATCTGATCCGGACTGCAGTTCACCCCTCTGGCCTGGTGTAGATAATTTGAGATGGTTTCCCGAAGCTCCCGCTCTCCCTTGGGATCCCCCAGCCGGAAAAGTTCCTTTTTATCCTCCAGCAAGATATTCCGGCTGATTTTCCGCCAGATTCCATAGGGAAAGTTTTCCAAATCAATGCCGTTGGGCGTAAAGTCATAGTCGTAATGAGGCGTCTCCCCGGAAACTTCCGGTTCCCGGATCTCTGGGGCAGGCGTCAGGCGGTACAACTCCTCAATGGAACAGGCATAGTAGCCTTTGCAGGGCACCGACTCCAGATAGCCTTCCGATAAGAGCTGACCGTAAGCCAGATCCACGGTGCTCCGGCTGACCTCCAGATAAGCCGCCAGAGCCCGGCTCGAGGGAAGCTTCTCTTTAGCAGGGATACGGCCTGTCCTGATATCCTCCTTAATATAGCGGTAAATCTGCTCGTAGAGGGGAAGCCCCTCCTTGGAATTTAAGTGGATGGTCAGCTCCTGCATCGTCTCTCCTACTGGGCCTTGGGAAGTTTAAAAGAACTCTTCAGGGAAACAATCCGGTTAAATACCAGCTGATCCTCCCTGCTGTCCTTGGCATCCACGCAGAAAAACCCGTTGCGCACAAACTGGAAGCTGTCATAGGGCTTTGCTCCGGCAAATCCCGGCTCCAGATAAGCCGTCTCTACCACGGTGAGGGAATTGGGGTTCAAGTTCAGGCTTCCGTCCTCATTGTAGACGCCCTTCTCCTCGTCGATGATATTTTCATACAGGCGCACCTGGGCCGTCATGGCATAGGGAGCGGGTACCCAGTGAATGGTCCCTTTTACCTTGCGCCCGGTAAAACCGCTTCCTGCCTTGGTCTCGGGATCGTAGGTGCAGTGCACCTCCGTCACCTTTCCCGACTCATCCTTTACAAAGCTCTCACATTTCACAAAATAGGCGTGCATCAGGCGCACTTCATTTCCCGGGAAAAGACGGAAATATTTCCTGGGAGGCTCCTCCATAAAATCCTCCCGTTCAATATACAGTTCCCGGCAGAAGGGAATTTTCCTTGTGCCCAGCTCTTCGTTCTCCAGATTGTTTGCGGCCTCCAGATACTCCACCTGGCCTTCCGGATAATTATCGATAACCAGCTTGATGGGATCAAGAACCGCCATCAGCCTGGGACGCTTAAGCTTCAGATCTTCCCGGATGCAGTACTCCAGCATGGCATAATCCACCGAGGACTGGCTCTTGGAAACCCCGCAGAGATCCACAAACATGCGGATGGACTCCGGCGTAAAGCCCCGGCGCCTTAAAGCCGCAATGGACACCAGCCTGGGATCATCCCAGCCGTCTACAATCCCCTCTTCCACCAGCTTCTTAATGTAACGCTTGCCTGTCACCACATTGGTGAGATATAGCTTGGCAAACTCGATCTGCCGGGGAGGCACAGGATACTCCAGCTCCCTCACCACCCAGTCATAGAGGGGCCTATGATCTTCAAACTCCAAGGTGCAGATGGAATGGGTAATGCCCTCGATGGCATCCTCAATGGGATGGGCAAAGTCGTACATGGGATAAATGCACCAGGCGTCTCCGGTATTGTGGTGGGAAATATGAGCCACCCGGTAGATAACCGGATCCCGCATATTGATGTTGGGGGAAGCCATATCAATTTTGGCCCGGAGCACTTTCTCTCCATCCCCGTATTTTCCCCCCCGCATAGCTTCAAAAAGCTCCAGATTCTCCTCTATGCTCCGGTTCCGGTAAGGGCTCTCCTTTCCCGGTTCCGTCAGGGTTCCCCGGTAAGAGCGGATCTCCTCCGCAGTCAGATCACACACAAAGGCCTTGCCCTTTTTAATCAGCTTCACCGCCGCCTCATACATCTCTTCAAAATAATCCGAGGCAAAATAGAGCCGGTCCTCCCAGTCCGCCCCCAGCCACTGGATATCGGCTTTGATGGACTCCACAAACTCCACCTTCTCCTTGGTGGGATTGGTGTCATCAAAGCGCATATTGAATTTTCCCCCGTACTTCCTGGCCAGACCGTAGTTCAGCAGTATGGACTTGGCATGTCCGATGTGGAGATAACCGTTGGGCTCCGGCGGGAAACGGGTGTGCACGGTGTCGTAGACCCCCTCGGCCAGATCCTTATCAATCATCTGCTCAATAAAATTTTTGCTGGTCATTTCATTCTCCATAACAGCCTCCTCATCTATCTTTCCGGTGGAATCCACCGCCTGTTTTCTCCGCAATCATATCACACAACCGGATCTATTGGCAATAGCCTGTCTCAAAATCCACGATATTCCTAAGGGGCCGTCCTACCAGATAGCACTCCAGGTTGGCAATGCAGATATCCAGAATCTGCTCCAGGGTCTCCGGCAGGGAGAAGCCTCCCGACACATGGGGGGTAATGATCACATTGTCCATCCTCCACAGGGGATGATCTTTCGGCAGCGGCTCCGGATCCGTCACATCCAGGGCAGCTCCCCCAAGGCGTCCTTCCCGCAAAGCGTCGGTGAGTGCCTCCGTGTCCAGGGTGATCCCCCGGCCCACATTGAGAATCACGGCGCTTTTCTTCAGCATTCCTATGCGCTCCCGGTTCATCAGGTGATATGTATCTGCGTTTCCCGGCAGGCTTAAGGCCACGATATCCGCCTTGGGAAGCTGCTGTTCCAGCCGTTCCAGGGTATAGAGATCATCCACGCCCTCAGGTTTTCTCCCATCCCGGCGCTTAATTCCTACGGTCCGGCATCCCAAAGCCTTCATCTTTCTGGCAAAGGCCGTCCCGATATCCCCCAGGCCCACTACCAGGACCCGGTTTCCCTCAATGACTTTTACATGCCCCTCCCATTTCCACACATGGGCAAGCTGGTTCCGCTCATAAAGATTCAGCTTTTTCTGCAGGGCGAAGAGCATACCTATCATATGCTCCGAGATAGCCAGCCCGTAAGCCCCCGTGGCGTTTGTTAAAATAACGCCCCTTGGAAGGCTTCCGTCACAATATCCTTCCGTCCCTGCATTATTAAGCTGCAGCCACTTTAGGGAACGGGCCCAGTTCAGAAGAATGGGCGGAACATTTCCCAGAATCACTTCCGCCTGGGAAATCTCCTCCTTGGTCAGCTTCTTGGGATCACAGTAACGAAACGTCACCTGCCGGAAATTTTTCTCAAGCTTTACCTTTTGCCGCTCACTTAGCGGCAGCAATACCAATACCTTCATACCCCTCACCTTTTCCTTTCCTCAGCCCCGGACCTTTACCCCCTTTGTGTCCCGGGTACCGGCTTTTAACTTGTTCAATACCAGCTGCTTTTCTTTGTATGCCACGGTCTTCTCCTGTCCTGTCTGATAGAGATGAACGGCCAGAAGCTCGTCCCCCTCTCCCAGGCGCATGCCCCGGACGCCCAGGGCTCCCTTCTTCTTTTCCGGGATCTCCGAAAGGGCAAACCGCAGAAAGAAACCCTCTTTGCTCTGCAGCACCACCTGTTCGTTTCCCGTAAGGACGGCTGCACACAGAAGGGTATCCCCCTCCTGAAGCTTGGTGGCAGCCACCGTCCGTTTTCCGGTTTCAAACTCGCTGCCCTCCACCACCTTCAGCATACCCAAAGCCGTTCCGAAAAGCAAACGCTTCTCCTTGATATCCTCCATACTGGCAATTCCCACCAGCTGCTCTTCGCTGCTGTTGTAGTTGCTGAAATTGTCAATGGGAGCACCCTTATCCCGGAATCTTCCGAAGGGCAGATCCAGAACCTTGATGGTGTGCAGTTTCCCCGTGTCCGTAAAGACACAGATGCGCCCGGTATTCATACAGGAGAACACATACTTGTTCTCGCTGTCCGCAGCCTCTTTGTTCCGCTCATAGGCAGGCAGATCGATGGTCTTGGCGTATCCGAAGCGATCCATCAGGAACATCACCGGCATCTCCTCCACCTTCTTCTCCTCAAAGACAATCTCCTGGGCATTTTCCACGGAGGTGCGCCTGGGCCTTGCATAAGCTTTTTTGATAGCGTCCATTTCCCGGACTATCACCTTGGTCATGCTGGCGTGATTTTCCAGAATGTCCTCATAGAGGGCAATGTTTTTCAGGGTTTTGGAATTTTCTTCCAATAAGGCCTGAATCTCCAGCCCGATAAGGCGGTAAAGGCGCATCTCCAGTATGGCGTCCGCCTGCCGCTCCGTAAAGCGAAGCTTTGACGCCCGCTTCCTGGAAGCTTCAGATTTAAAGCGGATAGCTCCCGTATCCCCAGCTGTCAGGCAGGCCTTGGCCTCTTTGATATTCTGGCTTCCCCGGAGAATTTCGATAATCAGGTCAATCACATCGCATGCTTTGATTAAGCCTTCCTGAATCTCCCGCTTTTCCTGCTCCTTGGCCAGAAGGGTCCGGTACTTCCGGGTGGCCAGCTCATACTGGAACTCAATGTAGTATTCCAGAATCTGTTTTAACCCCAGGGTCTCCGGCCGGCCATCGGCCACAGCCAGCATATTAACGCCAAAGGTATCCTCAAGTCTGGTTTTCTTGTAGAGCATGTTCTTGAGGTTTTCCGTATCCGTGCCTTTCTTAAGCTCCAGCACAATGCGGATGCCCTCCTTGGAGGACTGGTTGGAAATGTCCGTAATCTCCGGTGCTTTGCGGGATTCCACCAGGGATGCTACGTCGTTTAAGAATTTCCCGATATTCGCCCCAACCATGGGATAGGGGATCTCCGTGATCACCAGCTGTTCCCTGCCGCCTTTTAATTTCTCCACCGCCACCCGGCCCCGGACCTTGATCTTTCCCACGCCTGTCTCGTAGATAGCGGGAAGCTCGTCTTTGTTGACCACAATGCCCCCGGTGGGGAAATCCGGTCCCGGCATAAGGGCAAGGAGTTTTTCCGTGGAGATCTCCGGGTTTTTCAGATACGCCTTGGCCGCATCGATCACCTCTCCCAGATTGTGGGGCGGGATGCTGGTAGCCATGCCTACGGCGATTCCGTCGGAGCCGTTGACCAGAAGATTGGGAAGGCGCACAGGAAGGACGGAGGGCTCTTTCTCGGTCTCGTCAAAGTTGGGCACAAAGTCTACGATATTTTTATCCAGATCCCCCAGAAAGGCCTCCTGGGTTACTTTCTGGAGCCTGGCCTCCGTGTAACGCATGGCCGCCGCCCCGTCTCCCTCAATGGATCCGAAATTTCCGTGGCCGTCCACCAGAGGCAGGCCTTTCTTAAATTCCTGGGCCATCACCACCAGGGCCTCATAGATTGAGCTGTCCCCATGGGGATGGTATTTACCCATGGTATCCCCCACGATACGGGCGCACTTCCGGTAAGGGCGGTCCCAGCGGATCCCCAGCTCGTACATGTCATAGAGGGTTCTTCTCTGCACCGGCTTCAGACCGTCCCGCACGTCCGGCAGGGCCCTGGCAATGATGACGCTCATGGCGTAGTCAATGTAGGATTTCTGCATGACGTCCGAGTATTCGGTGCGTATAATCTGTTCTTGCATAATCACAATCTCCTGCTGTTTTTATATATCCAGCTCTGCATCACAAGCGTGCTCGTAGATAAAGGCCCGGCGGGGGGGGACCTCCGTGCCCATGAGCATTCCCGTGACCCGGGAGGCCATGCGGGCGTCCTCAATCTCCACCCGTTTCAAAATCCGGGTGGCGGGATTTAAGGTGGTCTCCCAGAGCTGATCCGCATCCATCTCCCCCAGGCCCTTGTACCGCTGGAGGGTAAAGGGACCCTTGTGGCGCTTCCGGTAGCGCTCCAGGGCCTTGTCGTCGTAGAGGTACTCCTCCTCTCCCCTGGAGGGCTGGGCCTTATAGAGGGGCGGCATGGCAATGTACACGTGTCCCTCGTAAATGAGATCTGGCATAAACCGGTAAAACAGGGTCAAAAGCAGGGTGGAAATATGAGCGCCGTCCACATCCGCATCTGCCATAATGATAATCTTGTTATACCGCAGTTTTGTAATATCAAAATCATTCCCGTAGCCTTCGGAAAAGCCGCAGCCAAAAGCATTGATCATGGTCTTAATCTCTGCATTGGCCAAAACCTTGTCAATGCTGGCCTTCTCCACATTGAGGATTTTCCCCCGGATGGGAAGGATGGCCTGGTAATTCCGGTCCCTGGCCGTCTTGGCAGACCCCCCTGCGGAGTCTCCCTCCACAATGAAAATCTCGCATTTGGAGGTATCCCGGCTTTCGCAGTTGGCCAGCTTGCCGTTGGAATCAAAGGAATACTTCTGCTTAGTCAGAAGGTTGGTCTTGGCCCGCTCCTCAGTCTTGCGGATCTTGGCCGCCTTTTCCGCACAGCCGATAACGCCTTTCAAAGTCTCCAGGTTCCGGTCAAAATAGCGCACAATCTCTTCTCCGGCCACCTTGGAGGTGGCTTTTGAAGCGTCCTGGTTGTCCAGCTTGGTCTTGGTCTGGCCCTCAAACCGGGGCGCCGGATGTTTGATGGAAATCACCGCCGTCATGCCGTTGCGCACATCCGCTCCGGTAAAGTTGGCATCCTTTTCCTTCAGCATCCCAAGCTCCCGGGCGTAGTTGTTGATCACTGTTGTGAAAACTGTCTTAAAGCCTGTCAGGTGGGTGCCTCCCTCGGCATTGTAAATATTGTTGCAGAAACCCAGGACATTTTCATGGAACTCGTTCACATACTGGAAAGCGCCTTCCACCACAATGCCCTCGGATTCTCCTTTAAAGTAAATCACGTCATGGACAGCCTCTTTGTCCTTATTCAGATCCTCTACAAATCCGATGATGCCGTTTTCCTCATGGAACTCTTCCCGCAGCACCGTCTCTCCCCGGCGGTCCTCAAAAATAATGGTCAGCTCCGGGTTCAGATAGGCTGTCTCATGGAGGCGGCTCTTCACCTCCTCCGCCTGGAACCTGGTTTTCTCAAAAATTTCCGGATCCGGAAGGAAGTTGATCTTCGTCCCTGTCTCTTTCGTCCTCCCAAGGGTGGGAAGCAGGCCTCCCTTTAATTCTATGGTAGGAATCCCCCGCTCATAGTGGTCATGGTGAACAAAACCGTCCCGGCTGATCTCGATATCCAGGTAGGTGGACAGGGCATTTACCACCGAAGATCCCACGCCGTGAAGCCCGCCGCTGGTCTTGTAGGCGGAATCGTCAAATTTTCCCCCTGCATGAAGGGTGGTAAAGACCAGGCGCTCCGCAGACATGCCCTTGGCATGGAGATCCACGGGAATCCCCCGGCCGTTGTCCCGGACCGTACAGGAGCCGTCCCGCTCCAGGAATACCCAGATCCGGGAACAATGCCCCGCCAGATGCTCGTCCACGGAATTGTCTACAATTTCATAAATCAAATGGTTCAGCCCTTTTCTGGACACGCTTCCGATGTACATGCCCGGGCGCTTGCGCACGGCCTCCAGCCCTTCCAGGACTGCAATGCTGGCTGCGTCGTAGGTATGGTTATTCGCCATGTTCTTCTTCCTCGCTTCTATTATAAAACATACGGTTCGTACAGATGTTCTAATCCCGACCAAGTTAGTATAACACAAGATATGGTAGTTTGCAAAAGGTTTCTTCATCAATTCCCATCAATTTCCCTGCCCAGTACATGAAGATACAGGCAGACCCCCAGGGTGATGAAAACTTCCAGAAGGCTGGAGACAATGCCAATGCGCAAAAGCAGGAACACGCCTCCTGCCGCCAAGGTCCCCAGAATGCACCAGGAAGCGTAGAACCGCTCCCCCCGTATCCGCATCAGAACCACCAGAAACCGGAGCTGGGACAGCCCCAGGGAAACCGGAGCCAGAAAAGAGAGAACTACATGCAGCCGTGACAGACCGGGAACCCGGTCCGGAAGATAAGGAAGCCCCACAGCGGTCACCAGCAAAAGCAAAGCGCCGTACAGTAAAAAGCGGGTCACCGGGTCCCGGCAGCCCGCCTGTTCCATCAGCCCCTCTGTGTACAGATAAAAATAGTTTCCTGTCAGAGCTCCCCATAAGAGAAATGCCGGGCGGCGGCCGCCCTGGTTTCCGATGACGGAAAAATTGGCAGTCGTAAGGCCGTACCCGGCGGACAGAAAAAATGTCAGGGACAGCAAGAGCCCCAGAAAAATAAATTTCCATCGCCTTTGCATACAAAAAGACTCCTTTTACCGGATTGCTTCGTTCCTGGTCTTTAGTATGCGGAAGTTTGGGAAGTTTTATATCCTTTCAGGAATCCATTGGTTGATTTTTTGTTATCAAAATGATAATATTTTCATATAGGAAAATAGGGGGAACGAAATATGATCGATAAAATGATGGAGTGCATTACAAATCCGGTAAAATGCAAACTGCTGCTTGAAATATATTCACAGGAGCGGGCAACCGCAAAACATTTATCGGATGTTCTTGGCGGCATTCCGCAGGCCACTTTATACCGTAATTTAAAAAAGATGGTAAATGATGGCCTCTTGAAAGTGGTTGAAGAAACCCAGGTACGAGGTACCGTAGAAAGAACCTATGGGCTTGCATTTAACCCGAATCGTGATTTTGAAACCATATTAGCCCAAAACTCCGGTACCCTTTATATGCAGGTCTTCACCCAATATTTTCTTGGATTTGCGAAACAGTTTCAAAAGTATTGTAAATCGCCGGATATCAATATCAAAAAAGATATGTCAGGATTATCTCTTTCACATCTTTATTTATCAGACGAAGAATTAACGGAGCTTATGAAGAATATTTCAACTATCCTTAAGACGGCAGAAAAAAACGAGCCAAACGCAGAACGGAAATTAAGGACCCTTGGGATAATCGTTACCCCGCCGGAAACTTAAAATTTACCGCTCCCTTAAAAATGGGAGCGGTTTCTATTGACTTAATATTATCATTATGATAATATTATTAATATGATAATAATATATCACAAACATAAAGCAGAGGAAACAAGGAGGAGGAATCGGATGCAGGCAGTATTAGAAATCAAAAATTTTACAAAAGAATATTCCCAAGGAAAAAAGGCGGTTGATAACCTTTCCCTGTCCGTGATGCCCGGAGAGATTCATGGATTTATCGGGCATAACGGAGCCGGAAAAACAACAACAATCCGGGCTGTTGTCGGTGTCATGGGTTTCCACCAGGGAGAAATTTTGATAGACGGGCATTCTGTAAAAACCGAACCTGTTCCGTGCAAGCTGCTGACCGCATACATTCCCGACAACCCGGATTTGTACGACTATATAACAGGCATTCAATATCTGAATTATATGGGGGATATGTTTTCCGTTGACAGGAAGCATCGGGAAGAACGGATAAAAAAGTATGCGGAACTTTTTGGTATCACGGATAGCCTGGGAAATCTGGTCAGCTCTTATTCTCATGGCATGAAACAAAAACTGGCTTTAACCGGGGCTTTTTTACATGAACCGAAGCTGCTTGTATTGGATGAACCCTTTGTGGGTCTTGACCCCGAAGCAGCTTTTCATCTGAAGCAAATCATGGGGGACTTGTGCAGTCAGGGAAGTGCGATATTTTTTTCCACCCATGTTTTGGATGTTGCAGAAAAGTTATGTGATAAAGTATCTATCATCAAGCAGGGAAAACTGATGATAAGCGGGACCATGGAGACAGTCCGCGGTTCCGGGAGCCTGGAAGATGTTTTTATGGAGGTTGTGGAAAATGAAAAATAGGTATTTACTTCTTCTGAAAATGCAGCTTTACAGCTTGTTTGGCATTAACCGTATCCTCCATTCCCACAGCAAAAAAGAAAAACAGCGCAGTACGGCTTTGGGCGGGCTTGCAGTCCTCATAATTGGACTGATGATTACTTACAGCACCATGATCAGCATGAGTATGGTACATATGGGGGCTGTAAATAGTCTGCCCGTTATTTCCGCACTCATATGCTCTTTCATTACATTGATATTAACTTTCCTAAAAAGCTCCGGTGTATTGATTGGGCTTCGTGATTACGATATAGTGATGTCCCTTCCGGTGAAAAATTCCGAAGTGGTTTTAAGCCGGTTAACAATGGTTTATCTGGCCAACCTCTTCCTTAGCATGATTGCAGTGCTTCCCTCTGTTGTAATTTTTGGGGCAAATGCAGAAACAGGGATTTCGGGAAACATGATATTTCTTCTTTCCTTTTTATTCCTGCCTGTCATTCCTATGATTATTTCTTTGGGACTTGGTGTTTTGATCTCTTTTGTTTCTTCCCGTTCAAAACACAAAAATATTCTTTCACTGGTATTAAGTACGCTGATTGTATTGCTGATTGTTGCAGCTTCTGCCAAAGCGCAGAACATGAATCCTGATGAACTTTTGAATATTGGGATTTTGTTTTCTAACATGGCAAGTAGACTCTATCCACCGGCCGGGCTTATTTCAAAAGCAGTTGAACAACAAAACTGGCTGTACTTTTTAGCCTTTGCCGGAATATCCGTTTTCATCAGTGTCATGTTTACAGGGATAACGGCTTATTTTTACCAGAAGCTGAATACAGCAGCCTTTCATCCTTCCACTGCAAAATTTAAGGGAAATATGTTACAGGTTTCTTCTCCGTTTAAAGCAATGTATAAGCGGGAATTTAACCGATACTTTTCCTGCACCATTTATGCACTTAATTCTACGATTGGAATGGTGCTGCTGCTTGCCGCAGCCCTTCTGCTCCTGTTTATCAGCCCTGAAGCATTGGAACGGCAAAGCGGCATAACCGGTCTTAGCCAAATGCTAAGGCAGGTGCTTCCGTTAGTCATTGCGGTATTTGTCACTATGACCTCCACCGCTTCGGCATCCCTGTCCTTAGAGGGGAAAAACCGTTGGATCATGTGTTCCGTGCCGGTAAGAGCCATTGATATATTCAACTCTAAAATAGCAGTCAATCTAACCGTAATCTGTCCTTTTGTGCTGATAAGCGCTGCCTTGTCAGGCTTCAAACTGGGGATTTCACTCAAACAAGCCATTTTGCTATGTATCGTTCCAACGGCCTATGCCTGTTTCATATCCGTTTTGGGCATGTATCTCAACGTGAAATTCCCAAAGTATGACTGGACCAGTGAATATTATGCGGTAAAAGGCGGCGCAATTTCTGTTCTGGCAACAATGGGCGCAGGAATGTTAAGCAGTGTAATCCCCCTGTCTGCCTGCATAGCCTTCCAAAATATCAGCAGTTTGATCATGACAGCAGTTTCTATTTTGTTATTGGCATTCTCTTTCCTGCTATACAAGCAGCTGCAGCAGTATCAACTTTATGAAATATGAATACACTTTACACTTTCCTGCACACTTGCGCCGCCATAAAACAGCCCGCAGGAAAACCGGAATCCCTGAAACCCCATTGAAAAGCGTCGGCACTTAACGAATGCAAGCGAAAGCGCAGCATGAGTTTAGTGCCGCTACGCTTTTCACTAAGCGAAAGCGGGGGTGGAAGGGAATCCGGTTTTCCTGCGGGCGTGGCCTTATACCGCAACGTTATGTAAATCAGTCCACATAAACCCCCGCCCCAATGGTCCCCGGCCCCACATGGCAGCAGATATTCAGAGGGAGCACCGCCATCTCAATCTCTTTCCCGGGAAACAGCTTCTGCATCTCCTCTTTCCATTCCAGGGCTTCCTCCCCGGCTCTTGCCTGGGCAATTCCGATGTGAATACTCTCGGCAGGATACTGGGCGGAAAAACGTTTATAATCCTCTGCCAGAAGTTCTTCCATAGCCTTCTTGGCCTTTTTCCTGCCCCGGACTTTCTCATGCAGTTCCAAGAGCCCGCCTTTTAGCTGGATAATGGGCTTGATGTTCAGAATATCCCCCGCCAGGGCTCCCGCTCCGCTGATACGGCCGCCTTTTTTTAAATATTTCAGGGACTCCACCGTAAGATAAATGGTAGCGTCCAGGGCTCTCTCTTCCAGCTTTTCTTTGATCTGGGCCGCATCCATTCCTGCCTCTGCCAGCTTTCTGGCATGGCGCACCATGGAAACCTGGGTGAGGGAAATCCTTCTGCTGTCCACCACCTGCACCCGGCCGCCGTACTCTTCACTGACTGCCAGAGCCGCAGAGTATCCTCCGCTTAGGACTTTAGACATGGGGACATGCAGCACCTGGTCATAAGATTTCAAAAGCTTCTCCCACAGCTCAATCATTTCCGCCGTGGAAGGCTGGGAAGTGCTCACCTGGGCGCCCTGATTCAGAGCGTCAAAAAATTCTTCCTCCGTCAGGGAAATTCCCTCCCTGCACTCCTGGCCGTCTACATAAAAAATCATAGGAAGGACCTGTATCCCATATTGTTGCGCATCCTCCGGGGAAATTCCGCTGTTGCTGTCCGTAACGATTGCGATCTTTTTCATTTATCGTATTCTCCTTGTCTTTTTTCAAATAGTACGCTAAAATTTTACTGTGACACATTGTAACATCCGGTTTCTTGGAATGCAACTCCAGGGAAGCCAACTGTTACAAACATAGGAGGTTTGTTCATGAAAAAAAGAAATCCGGCCAATCTTCTGGCCCGTGAATGTATCGCAACTGCTTTGATCCAGCTTGCAAACCAGAAACCCTTTTCCGCTATTACGGTCTCTGAACTGACCCAGAGGGCCGGCGTCTCCCGCATGACTTTTTACCGGAACTATACCTCTAAGGAGGACGTATTTAAAAGTTATCTGGAGGATTTAACCGCCGCCTACCGGGAAGAAATCTGCCGGAACGGCCCTCCGGAAACCTTTGGGGAATACGAAATCCTCTGCCACTGCTTCCGGTATTTTGAAATCTATCAGGATTTTATTAGCTGTCTGCTTCATATCGGTATGGGCGAACTTCTCTTAAATGCCCTAAGTTCCCACCTGACAGAAAGCTACTATACCGGAAAAGCCCCAGATACCGGCCTCTACTATGCACTTCAGGCATATGCAGGCGCCCTCTACAACATTTATATCACTTGGCTGAAAAGCGGTATGAAAGAACCTGCGGAAGCTATGGCAGGAATCGTATACCGGCTGGTAGCTGCCCAGAAGAAACAAATTTTTTCTTTGCAGGCAAAAAATACTTGACTGTAAACTTTGTTGATACCTTATATTTTACATAAACTATCTGTAAAAAAGGGAGGACGGATTATGACCATCAAAGAAGTCGAGGAAAAAACCGGATTAACCCGCTCTAATATCCGCTTTTACGAAAAGGAAAAACTTATAGACCCTGCACGGAACAGCAAAAACGGATACCGGGATTATTCGGAAAAAGATATGGAAACGATTAAGAAAATTGCTTTTTTGCGCACACTGGAATTTTCCATCGAAGATATCCGGAACATTCTCTCCCATAAGGTATCCCTGGAAGAAATGGCCAAAAAGCAGGCGGCAGTACTGGAAGAACAAATTGAAGGTTTCACAAAAGCCAAAATCATATGCGAAAGAATGCTTGCATCGGGAAATACCAGCTACGAAGAGCTTAAGGCAGAAGAATGGGTTGCAGATTTACAAGCCCACTGGGAAGACAACAAAAAGATTTTTAAACTGGATTCCGTCAGCTTCCTGTACTTGTGGGGAAGCCTGATCACCTGGGCCCTGATCACCTCCCTGTGCCTTCTTATCGGAATATTCTCCTATACCAGGCTTCCGGATCAGATTCCCGTCCAGTGGAGCAGCGGGACAGCCGTTTCCTTTGTAAATAAAGCATTTATTTTCGCATACCCCTTGGCCTGCGTCGTTTTCCGTATCCGGTTACGGCCGGTGATCTATGTGAGACTGCTGATGCACTACCCCTTTGGCGAACCTATCACGGAATATCTGACTAATTATGCCTGTTTTACCGCACTTTCCATAGAACTCTTTTCTGTCTTATTTGTGCATGGACTTGCAAAAAATGTGACGGCGGTTTTGCTGCTGGATACGGCCGTTCTGATAGGCCTGTTAATTGTAGGAATTACAAAAATGGGCCTGCTCCCAAATCCGGCCAAATTGTGGAAAAATAGAAAAAGCTGAAACTTCTTGAAAGAAATTTCAGCTTCTTAAAACAGTCCCTAGGGGAATCGAACCCCTGTTTCCGCCGTGAGAGGGCGGCGTCTTAACCGCTTGACCAAGGAACCATATTTGTCTGTCGCACCTGCCGACTTGCTTAGTATATACTAGAATGTTTCATTTTGCAAGCATTTTTTTCAAAAAATCAAAAAAATTTTTCATTTCTTTTCCGGGGTGCCCGTCAAGGAACTGCCGTGCGGATTTCAAGAACGTAGTTCCCTCTTTCCATCCGCACAGAAATTCCCATGCTTCCTTAAACTTCTGTGGTCTCAAACCCCAGATCGTCCATCAGCTCTTTCGCCTTGGCAACGCATTTCTCACAGCCGTCAATGGTAACGGTTTTGTCTTCCAGGCTTACCTTGAAATCCAGCTGTGCCCCGGAAAGGGCTTTGGTAATGCGTTCCACACATTTCTCACAGTGCATGTCTTCTGCTTTTAATACGGTCATCTTCTTAATTCCTCCTATTCTAAGTTCCGCAGATTCCCTCCCAATGCCCCTCTACTGGAAGGACTTCCGGCCGCAGGGATATGCGTCCGTAATTCCTTCCGGGCATTGTACGGGAATCTGCTGTTTTTATTTTTTCCAGTTCCGCATCCGCCCTACCAATGCCCGGGCTTCTGCTGTTTTTTATTTCATCAATCTGCGTATGGTATCGCAGAGCTCATCTACCACGGCCTCGTCGCCGCTGCGGATGTCTTCTACCACGCAGGTTTTGATATGGTTGGACAACAGTTCCTTGTTAAAGGCATTGAGGGCCGACTGGATGGCCGAAACCTGGGTGAGAATGTCCACGCAGTAGCGCTCCTCCTCTACCATGGTGCGGATGCCCCGCACCTGCCCTTCAATGCGGTTCAGCCGGTTGATCAGGCTTTTGTACTCTTTGCTGTCCCGGTGCTTGGTTTTTACACAGCAGTCTCTCTCACAGCTGCAGCTGTCTCTTCGCTTTTCTTCTTCCATAGGCTGCTCCTCCATTCTGCGGTTCAAAAATATTCTGCCACGCCTCCTTTCCCGGATTCTGCCCGCTCTCCCGCCTTTACAGCTTCAAACGCTTTAGGCGCAGGGCGTTGCTCACCACAGACACGGAGCTTAAGGACATGGCCAGGCCCCCCAGAATGGGATTCAAAAGAGGCCCACCTAAAGCATACAACAAACCCGCCGCAATGGGAATACCCAATGTGTTGTAAAAGAATGCCCAGAAAAGATTCTGCTTGATATTGCGGATGGTGGCTTTGCTCAAATGAATGGCTTTGTATACATCCTTTAAGTCAGATTTCATCAGCACAATATCGCTGGACTCCAGGGCTATATCGCTGCCGCTTCCAATGGCTGCCCCGATATCCGCCTGGACCAGGGCCGGAGCGTCGTTGATGCCGTCGCCCACCATCATCACCATCATGCCTTCCTTCTGATAACGCTCCACCACCGCTGATTTATCCCCAGGCAGTACCTCCGCAATCACCTCGTCCACCTCCACCTGCCGGCCAATGTAATCGGCGGTCAGGCGGTTATCTCCGGTGAGCATCACTACCTTGATTCCCATGCTGCGGATCTGGGCTATGGCCTCTTTGCTGGTCTCCTTGATGGTATCCGCCACGCAGATCACCCCTGCAAGCTCTCCGTCCATCACCACGAACATAGGCGTCTGGCCTTTCCCGGCGGCCTGGGCAGCCGCCTCCTCATAGGCTCCCATCTCCATGCCCAGCTCCTCCAGCATCTTCCGGTTTCCAATGGAAAAATGCCTTCCTCCAAGAACCGCCTGGATACCCTTCCCGGTGAGGCTCTGGAATTCCTCCGCTGTCTGAAGCTCCATGCCTCTCTCCAGGGCTCCCTCCACAATGGCCGCTCCCAGGGGATGCTCCGAAGACCTTTCACAGCTTGCGGCTAAAAGAAGCAGTTCCTCCGGCGGCAGGGAACGGGATATGAGATCCACCACCTTCGGCTTTCCCTCCGTCACCGTGCCCGTCTTATCCAGAATCACCACCTGGATTTTGTGGGTAGTCTCCAGGGCCTCGCCGCTCTTAATCAGGAT
>CAJUMM010000032.1 GCA_910586955.1 uncultured Lachnospiraceae bacterium
ATATTGTAGAGCATGTTTACCAGGGACATGGAAATGTTGGTCATCAGCTCGGAGGAGCCGTTGGTGCAGGTCTTTAGGAGGGTCCGGCCGTCATAAGGGCATTTCACCAGCCGGAGAAGGCTGGTGTTTTTACGCCCAAAATAGAACAGGGGAATGACGCCTCCAAAGAACTGGCTTATAGCTGTGGCTGCCGCCGCACCTTCGATCCCCCAGCGGAAGACTGCCACGAAGAGGGCGTCCAGCACCATATTGACCATGCCTGCGGCAGCAGTCACGTACAGACCCAGCTTGGGTTTCCCGGCGGTGGCGAAGAGGCACTGGAATTCAAGCTCCAGAACCAGGAAGGGCAGGGCGGCAAGAATGATGTTTCCGTAGGTAATGCTGTCTGCCAGAAGCTGCCCTTGGGCCCCCATCTTTATGGCGACAGGGCGTAAGAATAGGAAGCCCAGGAGCATGAGAACCAGTCCGAAACCAGCCGATACATAGACGATCAGGGAGAACAGTTCGTTGGCCTCCTTAGGCTTTCCCTGGCCCATGCGGATGGCAATGAGGGCGCTGCCTCCGGTGCCGAACAGAAAGCCGACCGAGCCCAGCATCATCAAAAAGGGCATAATGAAGTTGACGGCGGCAAAGGGCGTCTTGCCTACAAAGTTTGAGATAAAGAATCCGTCCACTACCCCGTAGATGGAAGTGAAGATCAGCATCAGAATTGACGGAAAGGTAAAGCGCAGCAGGCGCTTGTAGGTGAAGTGATCGGATAACTGTATCATAGAAAAAACTCCTTTTGAGTGTAAGTTCCGCATCCGCCCTCTCTGCACACGGGTAGGAGAAGAATTCGCGGCCGCTTAGGCGTCCACGCATTCTTCTGCGCGCAGTCCGGGCTCCTGCTAATTACAAGTCTTTTGTTTTCTCCCGGAAGGCGGTCAGAAAGGCCTCTGTGAGCTGCAGATATTTCTGCACGTCCTCCTCAGGCCAGGAGTCCATGATTTCATTTTCGATACGGAGGATCTTTCCGGCCGTTTCCTGCGCAAAGACTTCCCCTTTTTTGGTGAGGCAGACCCGTTTGTTTTTGGAGCCGGCCGGCTCCAGGTAGATGATGCCCTGGGCCTCCAGCCTGCGCAGGGCGGAATTTGCAGTCTGCTTGCCAAGGCCGGAGTTGTGGAGGATCTCCTTGAGAAGGCAGCTGGTTCCGTTGTCGCAGATGGCGTAGAGGATGCGGGAGACGCTGTCAGAGAGGCCAATCTTCCGTGTAGCCTCGTGGTAAGCTCCTTCCGTCTCCCCCAGCAGATAGTTGTAGCGTTTCATAAATGTGGATGCGCTATGATTTTCCATGAGGTTTCCCTTTCTTATAGTATGAAATCGTACTGAATAATATGGAATTATAGTATGATTTCATACCATTGTCAAGAAGATTTAGATTTGTTAAGAATTTCTTTCGAAAGTATTCAATCATCTATTCCCCTCTGGCAGCCTTGCGGAATGAATAAAATCTGAAAACCTTCCCGATTCTAGGATTCTGTACTATAATAGATAGCAGAACAAAAAACGGGAGGGTTTTTCATGGCAGAGACAGCCGGGACAAAACATGATTTTACGGAAGGAACCATGGCGGGGAATATCCTGCGCCTGTCCTTCCCCATGATACTGGCGCAGCTTGTGAACGTGCTGTACAATATCGTAGATCGGATGTATCTGGGCCATATGCCCGGGGACGGGCGGCTGGCCCTCACCGGCGTGGGGGTGGCCTTTCCCATTATTACCATCATCAATGCCTTTGCCAATCTCTGCGGCAGCGGCGGCGCGCCCTTGTGCTCCATTGAGCGGGGACGGGGCAATGACAGGCGGGCGGAGGAGATTATGGGAAATTCCCTGACGCTCCTTCTGGTGTTCGGCCTCCTTCTGACGGCGGCGGGATATCTCTTTAAGGTGCCTCTTTTGTATCTCTTTGGGGCCAGTGATCAAACAATTTCCTATGCCAACGACTATATGAATCTTTACCTGGCGGGCAATCTCTTTGTGATGCTGGGTTTGGGAATGAATCCTTTTATTGAGTCCCAGGGCTTTGCCCGCACCGGCATGCTCACGGTGGTCATCGGGGCGGCTTTGAACCTGCTCTTAGATCCTTTGTTTATCTTTGGGCTGGGAATGGGAGTCAGGGGGGCGGCACTGGCTACTGTGCTCTCCCAGCTGGTTTCTGCTGTCTGGGTGCTCCTGTTCTTAAGCGGCCGGAAGGCGATCCTGCGGCTGCGGCTTTCCAATCTGCGGCTGCGGCCTGGGCTGGTGGGGGAGATCCTCTCTTTGGGTCTTTCGGGATTTACCATGTCCGTGACCAACAGCCTGGTCCAGATCTTCTGCAACGCTTCCCTTCAGTTCTACGGCGGGGATCTCTACGTGGGAGCCATGACCATTATATATTCCGTGCGGGAGGTGGTGCAGATGCCCATGCAGGGCTTTACCCTGGGGGCCCAGCCGGTGCTGGGATACAATTACGGAGCCGGGACAAACGGGCGGGTCAAGGAGGGGATCCGCTTTATAATGAGGGTGACGCTGTGCTATTCCCTGGCTGTCTGGGCGGTGCTGATGCTCTTTCCCCAGGTGGTGATCCGCCTCTTTAACGGAGAGGCCAAGCTTTTGGAGGTGGCGGTGGTCTCTTTGCGCCTGCACTTTGTGCTCTTCTTCTTTATGGCCTTCCAGTATGTGGGGCAGACCGTCTTCGTAAGCCTGGGAAAGGCTAAGCAGGCCGTCTTCTTCTCCCTGTTCCGCAAGGCCATTTTGGGGGTGCCTCTGATCCTTTTGCTGCCCCATCTGTGGAACCTTGGGATCTACGGGGTGCTGGCTGCGGAGCCCGTCACAAACATTGTGGGGGGACTGGCCTGTTATCTCACGATGCTGGGGACTGTGTGGCGCAGGCTCTAAGCTGTCTTAAGGTTTAGCCAAATACCTGGGCCCAGTATTCCCGGTATCCGTCCTGGTCTTGCTTCTGGAGAAAGCAGAAGGAGCTGTTTTGGGAGCCGCTTGGCTTTTATTAATATAGATTGGTATCGGCCAATGGCAGTTTTTATGCTGGCGGCAGTTCTGGTGTGTACGGCCTGGGGGAAAAAGAAGAAGGAGAGCGTACAGCCTCCGGAGGTGGCAGACGGGCAGGATAATACGGGAGAGACAGAGGGAGAGCCCCAGGTGGAAGGGAAGGAATCTTAAGAAACCGCTTGCATATACATGGCGCATCCTATAATATGGTGTTTGTCACATAACAATACCTGCCAAAGGGCAGGAACCGGAGGGATGTGCCATGAAATTCAATTATAAAACCACCATGTTTTCCTGCTTCGTGGGATATATTGTCCAGGCAGTGGTTAATAATTTTGTACCCCTTTTATTTATGATGTTCCAGGATACCTACGGGATACCCTTAAGCAGGATCACCCTGCTTGTGACGGTAAATTTCCTGGTGCAGCTTATGGTAGATTTGCTTGGAGCAAATTTTATTGATAAAATCGGCTACCGGGCTTCTATCTTGGCGGCTCATGTCTGTTCCTGCGGGGGCTTTCTTTTGCTGGCCGTTCTGCCGGAGGTGATGGATCCCTTCACGGGCATCCTGTTTTCAGTCATTGTCTATGCAGTGGGAGGGGGCATTATAGAAGTCTTGATTAGCCCCATTATGGAGAGCTGTCCTACGGAACATAAAGAAAAGGCCATGAGCCTGCTTCACTCTTTCTATTGCTGGGGGCATGTGGGGGTCGTGCTGTTATCCACCCTGTTTTTCCGGGTGTTTGGGCTGGTAAACTGGCGGATTCTTGCGCTTTTGTGGGCTGTGGTTCCCTTTTTAAACGGAGTCGTATTTCTGAAAACGCCCATTGCCCCGCTGATATCCTCCGGTGAAAAAGGGATGACGGTAAAAGAATTGTTTGGAAATAAAGTGTTCTGGCTCTTTCTGGTTATGATGGCCTGTTCCGGGGCCAGCGAGCTGTCTGTGAGCCAGTGGGCTTCCGCTTTCGCTGAGGGGGCGCTGGGTATCAGCAAAACAGCCGGCGATCTGGCCGGGCCCATGACATTCGCTGTTCTGATGGGCAGTGCCAGGGTTTTTTACGGGAAATACGGAGAAAAGATCGATCTTCACAAATTTATGGTAGGTAGCAGTTTTCTCTGTATTGGAGCATACCTTTTGATGAGCGTGACGCCTTCTCCCTATATCAGTCTTTTTGGGTGTGCCCTTGGGGGCGTTTCCGTTGGAATTTTGTGGCCGGGGACTTTCAGCAGAGCTTCTGCATCCCTGCCTGCCGGAGGGACGGCTATGTTTGCCATGCTGGCCCTTGCAGGGGATTTGGGCTGCTCTTTGGGGCCATCCCTGGTAGGCGCCGTGTCCGGGCTGTTGGGAGGAAATATGAAGGCAGGGATTCTGGCAGGAACTGTATTCCCCCTGCTGCTTACGCTCTGTCTCCTTGTGGGCTTCCGGAAAAACAAAGGGAAAAGAAGGATTTGAATCCACTGGGGAGGAAGATACGGAAGCAGCACAGTGGCATTACAGCTTTTAAGGAGCAGGGCCGTTCTCTTGCGGCAGAAGTCTTTTGGTGCTATAATTTTCTATAGCAAACCAGAAAATCAAAGGAGGATTAAGCTATGAGCCAAGTGCTGGAACAGATGAAAACAAGAAGAAGTATCCGTAAATTTAAGCCGGAGAGAATACCTCAGGAGATTCTCGATCAGATCATCGAGGCAGGCCTCTATGCAGCCAGCGGCATGGGACAGCAGAACACGATTATTATCCAGGTTACGGATAAGAAACTCCGGGATGAGATTGCCAGGCGCAACTGTGAGATCGGAGGCTGGAAGGAGGGCTTCGACCCCTTCTACGGGGCGCCTGCCATGCTGATCGTCCTGGCCCCCAAAGACTGGCCCAACCGGGTGTACGACGGAAGCCTGGTGATGGGGAACCTGATGCTGGCCGCCCATGAGCTTGGCATTGGAAGCTGCTGGATTCACAGGGCCAAGGAAGAATTTGAAACCCCGTGGGGCCGGGAATTGCTTAAGTCTCTTGGCATTGAGGGAGAGTATGAGGGCATCGGCCACTGCGCCCTGGGCTATATAGAAGGAGAGTACCCTAAGACGCCGGAAAGGAAAGGCAACCGGGTTTTCTATGTAAAATAAAAAACAGCAGAAGCCCGGAATGCGGCGGAGGATGAAGGATGAGCGGGTTATGATCGCCTGCTGTTCCGACGGCACCCGGCCGGTAATTTTCAAGATTGAGAGATTGGATTACAAAGTACTATTTATAGACGGTGCAAACGGTGAGGATGACAGGCAGAAAATCAAAAGTGTTTTGGAACAGGGGAACGGAGTAAGCCAGGTAGTTTTCCTGGAGGACTATGCAGAAGTATATTTGGAGAAGGATGTGGAGGACAGAATCCTGAAGGATGCCGTAGAGCAGGGCGGAGAGTACCGGGTTTTCCGGATAGATTAAAAGCTTTTCCGTTTCATGAAACTGCTTTTGTCGGCGAAATAGGAAAATCCCATTGACGAAGTACCCGGACTATGCTAAGATACTTTCATGGATTGTAACTCTTTGAGGCATTACCATAGCTGTTTTTGCTGTGGATGCTTCAAAGAGTTTTTTGTATTTATATTAAATTTAATCAGGGAAAGGGGAAGGAAAGATGAGTGTATTCCGAGAGGATTTTTTATGGGGAGGGGCCTGTGCAGCCAATCAATTCGAGGGGGCCTGGGACGCAGACGGAAAGGGGCCCAGCATTGCGGACATGTGTACCAACGGCAGCCACGAATGTCCCAAATGGCTCACAAAGACCATCCGTCCGGACCGGTTTTATCCCAGCCATGAGGCCATAGACTTTTATCACCGCTACGAGGAAGATATTGCTCTCTTTGCAGAAATGGGATTTAAGACCTTCCGCACCTCCATCAACTGGACGAGGATTTATCCCACGGGGATGGAGGAGGAACCCAATGAAAAGGGCCTGGAATTTTATGACCGGGTGTTTGCCTGCTGCCGGAAGTACGGCATAGAACCTCTGGTCACTATCAGCCATTACGAGATGCCTTTTGCCTTGGTAGAGGCCTATAACGGATGGGCGGACCGGAAGCTCATTGACTACTTTCTGCGCTACTGCAAGACTATTTTTGAACGTTACCAGGACCAGGTGAAGTATTGGCTGACTTTTAATGAGATCAATGCGGGCCAGATGCCCATGGGCGCCATCCTGTCTACCGGGACGGTCCGGGGGTACGAGGGGCCGGTGGGCCAAGTGGTGGATCGGCCCCAGGAGCGCTACCAGGCGCTGCACCATATGTTTGTGGCCAGTGCTTTGGCTGTGAAGTACGCTCATGACCATTATCCCTGGTTCCGGATGGGAAATATGAATATTTTTGCAGCTGTCTATCCCCTGACGCCGGATCCGGCAGATGTGCTGGAATGCCAGCGGAATAACCAGATGATAAACTGGTTCTGCTCCGATGTGCAGGTCCGGGGAGCCTATCCTTCCTATACGAAGCGCTATTTTGAAGAGCATGGAATTTCCCTTCAAAAGGAGCCGGAGGATGATGCCATTCTCCGGGAAGGCGTGGTGGATTTTTATACGTTCAGCTACTATATGAGTAACTGTATCACTACCCACAAGGGAGAGGCCAAGGCCAGCGGTAATGTTATGGGCGGTTACAAAAATCCCTATCTCAAATCCAGCCAGTGGGGATGGCAGATTGATCCCCAGGGACTGCGGTACAGCCTTAATGAGATTTATGGCCGTTACGGGATCCCGGTGATGGTGGTAGAAAACGGCCTGGGAGCCAGGGACGTGCTGGAGGAGGACGGAAAAGTCCATGACAGCTACCGGATTGATTACCTGCGCCAGCACATTGAGCAGATGGCGGAAGCGGTGAAGGACGGGGTGGATTTGATAGGGTATACGCCCTGGGGCTGTATCGATCTGGTCTCCGCATCAACAGGAGAAATGGCTAAGCGTTACGGCTTTATCTACGTGAAAAAATACGATGACGGTACCGGGGACTTAAGCCGTCTGCCAAAGGACAGTTTCTATTGGTACCGGAAGGTCATCGCCACCAACGGAGAGGATTTGGATTGACAGGAGGAGAGGAACATGGGGATTTTTCATTTTTTCGGGAAAAAAGAAGTGACACCTCTATGGCCGGTGACTCTGGGGGCAGCGGCACAGGGACGGCTGATACCTATGGAGGAGATTCCGGATCCGGTATTTTCAGAAGGGATCCTGGGAATATGCTGCGGGATTGAGCCGGAGACGGGGGCTGTCTACGCTCCGGTCTCCGGCCGGGTGGTTCAGTTGGCGGATACCCTTCACGCGGTGGGCCTGGAAGGACCGGGAGGGGTGGAAGTGCTGATTCACATAGGCGTGGATACGGTAGAAATGAAGGGAGACGGATTTGAGGCCATGGTCCGGGCGGGAAGCAGTGTGGAAAAGGGACAGCTTCTCCTGACGATGGATTTGGAAAAGATCCGAAAAGCCCCACATCCGGCCACAGTGATTACCATTGTCACCAACACGGGAGACTTTGCATCGGTGGAGACTGCGGCATCCAAAAAGGTGGCTCCGGGAGAAACCGTGATGGAGATCCGGAACTAGAAAAATACTGCCCGGCTTTTCCGGGAAGCCGGGCAGTACCATTTAAGAGGAGGGCGTGTCTTCCTGCCGGTCTTCCCGGCTTAAGACCCGGTTAATATGCAGCATCAGATACAGGCATTCCTCGTCGTTGAGCCGCCAATGAAGGGTCCTGGCAAGGTAGGAGCGGATATGTTCCGTGCATTCATAGATGGCCTTGTACTCTTCCTTTAAAGATTCAAACATATTCCGATTGCCACTTACAATCTGCTCCTGCTTGCGGATCCGTTTCAGAAGATACTGGAGATGAGTCACAAACCGGGAATAGTTGAAGCCCTCCCGGTGAATGAGAAGCTGCATATCCTTTTCCACGATGCGGACAATCTCGTCAATCAGTTTCTCGTCGCTAGGCTTGCCCCCTGTTTCTTTCAGCATATTTTCGGAATTGATAAAGTGGAGAGCGATGCTGTAGGCTTCGTCTACGCTCACGGGGATTTTCAATTCCCTGGTCATCAGCTTCACGGCATAATTTCCGGCATCCATTTCTTCCTCGTAGAGGAATTGGATATCGTTGGAGAAGGGCATGTGGATCAGCAAATGTTTTTCGTACCGTTCCGCCACAAACTGGATGTGATCCGCCAGGGTAAAGAGAATGTTGGGGCTAAACTCTTTTCGGATGTGTTTTCTGGCATAGTCAACGATCCGTGCAGAGAGCCGGAAAATAGGCTCCGGGATTTCCTCCAGAAGTTTCAGGTAGTAGTCAGAAATTCCATAAAAGGTCCGTTCTATTTTTTTCAGGTCTGTCAGCTCATAGGGCATAGAAGGAAAGCCTACACCTTTCCCAAAGACAATCAGCTCATGTCCCCGGCCGTCTATTCCCACAGCCACATTGTTGTTTATTTTCTTTACGATTTTCATAACCCGCTCCTTTTTCCCAATAAAAAAGACCGAAACAATCCCTGTAAACATACCAGGTGATGCCTCGGACGAGTAACAAACCTATTTTTTATTATCATAGAATAATTTTTCTGGCTTGTCAATCTGAATTTTCTTGGTTAATTTTCAAAATTTTCACTTGTTTTTTCAAATTTTAATAAAAGTATTGACATTTTGATGATTTTGTGCTTTAGTAAAATTGTAAATTGAAAATAGTAATACGGATTGTTACTCTTTGAGGCATTACCGGAACTGCTTTGGTTCTGTGTGCAGCAGGGAGTTTTTTTATTTCCGCGGACAACGATATTTGACTGCTTCCGTCCGGCGTACAGGGCTGTTTGACACAAAGGAAGGAGAGAAGGATGATGAACAAGAAGTATGAGGCTTTGGCCGACGGGATCTTGGAACGGGTCGGCGGAAAGGACAATGTTGGGGATGCGCTCCACTGTATGACCAGGCTCCGGCTGGTTTTAAAAGATCAATCCCTGGTGGAAGATGAGGAAGTGAAAAAGCTGCCCGGGGTGCTGGGAACAGGGAGCAATGCGGGCCAATACCAGGTGATTCTGGGCAATGATGTGGATAAGGTATATGAAGTGGTGGTTAAGAAACTAGGTCTTGAGATCCGGGCTGCCGTGGATGAGATGGAGGGAGATGCCGGAACTCCGGGAAGGAAACTGAATCTGGTTGAAAAATTTATCCAGCTGGTATCCTCTATCTTTCTTCCGGTTACCTATCCAATCGCCGGGGTGGGCCTGGTGTCCGGTATTATGGCTCTTTGCACCTCCCAGGGGTGGATTACGGGGAGTAGCGATACCTACATGATTTTCCAGGCTATTTCCGACGGTATCTTCTGTTTCCTGCCCTTTGCCATTGCAGTGAGCGCGGCGAAATACTTTAAAGCGAACGGCTTTTTATCCATTGCTATTGTGGGGACCCTTTTGTACCCTTCTTTAAGCAGCCTTGCGGGGACAGAGCAGGGAGTACTGAAACTTTTTGAGGTGCTTCCCATTCACCTGATGAGCTACAGCTATTCCATTATCCCCATTATTGTCTGTGTGTGGCTTCAGTCCAAGCTGGAGCGGGTGCTGAAAAAATTTGTGCCCCGGGTGCTGGAGCAGATTGTTACGCCCCTGGCGGTAATTTTTCTTATGAGTATTCTCACTCTGGGAATTATCGGACCAGCCATGACCATGGTGAGTAACGGAATCGGTGCAGTTTTTACTTATCTGTTTGACAATGTACTCTTGGCGGGCGGACTTCTCATGGGCATGTTTTATCCCTGGATGGTGATCGCAGGAGTCCATCTGGCCTTTGTGCCCATCCAGCTGGATATGATCGCAAAGACGGGAGTGACCATGATTCTTCCCTTTATGGCAGTGGCCAATACGGCTCAGGCCGGGGCAGCCTTCGCCGTCTTTTTGAAGACCAAGAATCAGGAGCTTAAGAGCGTGGCAGGTTCGGCAGCCTTTTCCGCCCTGGTAGGCGTCACGGAGCCGGCTCTTTACGGTATCAGCGTCCGCTACAAGAAGCCTCTGTATACGGCCACCGCTGCCGCCGCCGTGGGCAGCGTGATTATGGCCCTGGGAAGGGTCAGCGCATCCGGTTTGGCCTTATCTCCGCTGGGCGGCCTCCCCTTATACCTGGGAGAGACTTTTGGGATTTTCCTTTTGGGAATTATCGTCACCTTTGCCTTATCTACAGTGCTGACCTATATGTTTGCTTTTAAAAAGGAGGAGCAGGGATGAGGGAAGATTATGATGAAATAAAAGAGAAGTTCGGTTTGTTTATAGAGACCTGGAAGACCAGAAACACGGAGATTCTGGATGATTTTATGGATCCCCGGATTGTATGTTATATGAGTACTGCCAAAGGCTACCCCTGCGGTTCCCAGCACACGGTTTTCGGGGTACGCAATTTTGTAAAGGATATGCCGGAAACGGATGTATTCCATTCCCGTATCTGTACCTACATCTGCCGCCACAAAGACAAGGATGCCCAGCAGTATGCGGAAGTGGTGTGTGTTGCGGCCAATTATGAGAAAGATGAGAAGGTTTCCGTGTTCCAATTCACGGCTATGTTTGCCAATCATTGGAGGAAGACGGAAACGGGATGGAGGATGAGCGAGCTGCGCATGGAGCTGGTAAAGCACGAGGGGAATATTCCGGCTTTCGAGGAGGCCTGGTATTTTGAAAAGGAGATTCCGGTCTGGTATGGGGGGCTTCACTACCCCTGCATCAATGCAGAGCTGGATTCCCCCTGGTACCGGATTCCGGAGGCGGAGGATGTGCTGACGGAGGAGGAGAAGATCTGCGAAACCCTGGCCCGGTACACCTTTGCCATCGATTGGGATTCCTTCGGGGATCTGCGGGATATTCTGTCGGAGGACGTGGTCTCCGTGATGCCAAGAAGCGGCGTGATGACGAAGCGGGACTGGATTGTAAACCTTAAGTTCCAGCGCATGAAAGAGCGGTGCTGGGTGCATCCCGGGAAACCGGCTAATCTGAAAATAGAGGGGGACCGGGCCTTTGTGGATTTCTACCGCATGAGCGGCCACAGGCAGAGAGATCACGAGTATCCCTGGAGGAAGGAGAATGTGGATATAGAGCATGCCTGCGCCCGGTATGCCATGGAGCTTCGAAGGGAGGCCGACGGCGTATGGCGCATCCGGAAGAATACCTACTATCTGGGCTTTGTGGAGCTGGGGGAATACCGGGATGAGCTGTATGACGACGGGAAGGAAAATCTGTAGATAATACCGGACAATTTAAGGGGCCGGAGGCCGGCTCGCTGATTCAGGAGGGATACGTGTTTTTTTCTGTGGGAGATGAATAAAAATATTCCAAAGTGGTTGAACTGCGGCTCAAATATGATATACTAAAGTTATCTTAACAACCGTTTCTTACAGTCAGGAGGTGATTGAATGCCGAGTGATGGTGAGATTATAAAAGAAGTGGTTGATCAGTTTCAAAAGGTTCAATCACATATGAAAAATGCAAGAGAGGAAAATGCGGTTAAAACCTATGAAGGGCTAAAAAATGATTATTTATCATTAAAAGCGGTTTTGACCTCTCTGGGTGTCAATCTTACAGACATTGACAAGATCAAAGAATAGCCGAAAAAGAAACCAGTAAAACCCATTGACATTGCGGCAAATTTATTGTATAATAATGAAAACTAAAATCATGCAGCGGCGGCAGCTGCAATGTTGAGTATGTTACGAACCATGGAGGCAGAACTCAAATTTCTTAAGAATAGGTAATACTATTCTTAAGGGATTTGAGTTTTTTTATTTTGCGCAGGAGGTGAAGAATATGGGGCAGTTTGGAAATTAACAGAGAGAAAGGAGCAAGGACCGTGATCATAAAGCAGATTCTAAACAACAATGTGGCTCTTGTAAAGAAGGGAAGCAATAAGCAGAGCCAGGGAAATGAGATTATCGTTTATTCCAAAGGAATTGCATTTAAGCGGAAGGCGGGGGACACCATTGAGGAAAAAGAGATTGAAAAAACTTATGTGCTTGATTCCCATGATAAACTGGAGCATTTTAGCTATTTACTTTCCCACACCAAGGACGAGTACCTTCAGATTGTAACCAGGACCATTGCTTACGGTGAGAAGGTAACAGGGAAGAAAGTCTCGGATTATTTGTATCTGGCTCTTTTGGATCATATTGATTTTACCATGAAGCGGCTGAAAAAGGGGCAGATTGTCAAGAGCCCCTTGGACTGGGACGTGCGGAAATTTTATCCGGAGTACTATAAAATCGGGCTTTATGCAGTAGGGCTGATAGAAGAAGCTGCCAAAATGGAATGTCCCGGCGAGGAAGCGGTATCCATTGCGCTGCATTTCATCAACCAGCAGGCGCCGGGCAGCGAAGATGCGGGTATGATGCGGATGATGGAGAGCGTCCGGGATATTCTGTCCATTATCCGGTTTCACTATAAATTGGATTTTGTGGAAGAAAGCATCAATTATATGCGTCTGGTTACGCACCTGCAGTATTTTATTGTGCGGATGTTTAAAAACACAGCCTATACATCCGGGGAGACGGAGCTGGGCAGGCAGATCCGTAAACTGTATCCGGAGGCCTACAGCTGTGTAAATAAAATACGTGTTTATGTGAGAGATACCTTCCAAAGCGAGCTGTCCGAGGATGAGGAAGTTTATTTGATGCTTCATATCCAGCGGGTTACCCGGCGGGAAGAGGATGGAAGTCCGGATTCGGAAATTTAGGGCAGGAATTTTCCGGACGGAACAGAATTACGGAAAAGGAGGAATGTTTTTATGAAATATGAAAAATTTTGTAAAGAGCTGATGGAATTAACCGGAGGTAAAAGCAATATTCAAAGTGTGACAAACTGTATGACACGGCTGCGCTTTCAATTAAAGGATCGCAGCCTGGCAAATACGGATGCCATCAAAGAGCTGCCGGAGGTTATTGATGTAGTTTCCAATGATGTGGCGTATCAGGTGATTATCGGCACCCAGGTACAGGATATCTGTCCTGAGATGAAGGAGCTTCTGGGGTTAAGCCGGGATAATGGATCGTCCGTTTCCGGGGAAAAAGAAAAGTTTGTCATGATGGCATTGCGCATTTTATCGGAATCTATGGGACCCGTAGTGGTGCCCATTATGGCAGCGGGACTTCTGGCCGGTATCTTGTCCCTGCTCTCTCTGACAGGGCTTGTCTCAGCAGAAAGCTCCACCTATATGATTTTGGATGCCATCCGCCAGTCGGTATTTTTCTTCCTGCCGGTTTTGATAGCCGTATCCTTTAGCCGCCGGCTGGGGGTGAATGAATATCTGGCGGTCACCATTGCCCTGACATTGATGTCCGGTACCATCAACGGCGTGGGAGGCCTCAACTTCCTGGGACTGGAACTGCCGGAAACCACCTACTCCAATTCCTTCTTCCCCATTATTTTGAGTATTATCTTTATGAAATATGCAGGGAAGGCCCTGGACAGAATGATTCCCAAAGCCCTGCAGTATTTTTTCTGCCCGGTACTGCTTTTGATCATTACGCTGCCGGTTACCCTGATCTTGTTCGGACCTTTGGGAATCTATATCGGTGACGGCTTAAACTTTGTCTTTGACTTTATCGGAAATACCTTTGGCACTTGGAGTGTGGTGATGCTGTATGCGGCTTTACAGCCTTTCCTGATTACCATTGGGGCTGGAAACTTCATTATTCCTATTTATATGAATTCTTATGCTACCCTGGGTTACGATCCGGTGTTTACCGCAGCCTGGATTATATCGGATATTGCAGTGTGCGGTGCAGTGCTGGGATATTTCTTCCGGGCGAAAGACAAGAAGCAAAAACAGCTGTTCGGAACCACGGCCTTCAGCGCTTTTATGGGCGTCACGGAGCCGGCCGTTTACGGAGTGTTTGTAAAATACCGCCGGCCTTATATCGCCGTTATGATTGGCGGCGGATTAGGCGGACTGTTCGCCGGCTTAATGAAGGTTGTGGGCTATGCGCCTGTGACATTATTCGGGCTTGCCTCCTTTGTAGGTGAAAATAATTACCGGAATTTCTATATGATGGTGATTGCCGTGATCATCGGATTTGTGGGAGCGGGAATTGCCGCATTTATCCTGGGGATACCCAAAGATGAAAAGAGCGGCGAAAAGCAGGAGGTCAAGGGGGAGATAAGGGATCCGGCGATTACGAAGCTGGCTCTGAAAGCGCCTGTGAAAGGAAGAAATATCGTTTTAAGTAAGGTGGAGGATAAAGCCTTTTCTTCCGGAGCTTTGGGAAAAGGCCTGGGGATCCGGCCGGAAGAGGATGTGATCCATGCCCCGGCAGACGGAGAAGTGGTAAGCCTGTTCCCCACCAGCCATGCCATTGGGCTCAAAACGGAATACGGGGTGGAAGTGCTGATCCATATCGGCATTAATACCGTAGAGCTGGAAGGAAAATATTTTGAAACCTTTGTCAAACAGGGGGATAAAGTGTCTGCAGGGGAACCTGTTCTGAAAGCAGATATGGCGGGAATACAGAGAGAAGGGTACGATCCCATTGTGATTACGGTAGTTACCAATACGGCGGATTACCTGGATGTACTACCCTCAAAGGAGGAGCAGATGAGTGAAAAAACAGATTGTTTGACGGTTGTGATTTAGAGAAGGGAAAGGAGAAAAGGGAAATGGCAGAATTAGCGAAAGATTTTTTCTGGGGCGGGAGCATTGCCGCACACCAGTTGGAGGGAGCCTATCAGGAAGGGGGAAAGGGCTTAAATACTATGGATCTTTTTACTGGAGGAGCATATGGAAGGCCGAGACAGATCACGGAAGAACTCCAGGCGGATACTTATTATCCCTCTCACCAGGCCATTGATTTTTATCACCGGTACCAGGAGGATATTCAAATGTTTGGGGATATGGGCTTCCGGGCGCTGCGGATATCCATAGACTGGTCCCGGATCTTTCCCAGGGGAGATGAGGAGGAGCCCAGCCGGGAAGGGCTCGATTATTACCACAAGGTCATTGATGAGCTGCGGAAACATAAAATAGAACCCATTGTAACCCTCTTTCACTTTGAGCTTCCTGTTGGGATTGTAAGAAACTACAATTCCTGGCTGTCCAGGGAAACCATAGACCTGTACTTAAAATTTGTGGAAACAGTTGTGGGGGAATACAAGGGAAAGGTAAACTATTGGGTGACCTTTAATGAAATGAATCATATCGATCCCCAGACGGAGGTATCGGATCTCTTTACCTATATTCTGGCGGGGCTGGAATATTCAAAGATGCAGGATAAAAAGCAGACCCTGGCTGTCTTGGGATATCATATGACCCTGGCCTCTGTGAAAGCGGCAAAAATGATACGCAAAATAGATGCCGGCAATCAGGTGGGATGCGTCTTCGGACTGACGCCTTATTACCCGAAGACCTGCAGGCCGGAGGATATGCTGCTGTCCTTCCAGGATACCATCCGGGACTTTTACCAGATTGACGCCATGGTATGGGGTGAATTTCCCAAGTACAAAATGTTTGAGTATCAGAGAGAGGGGATTAGCCTGGAGATTACGGAAGCCGACCGTGTGGCTTTCCGGGAGGGCACCTTGGATTTTATCGGCCTCAATTACTATGCCAGTGCGGTGAGTTCTGCGGTAAAAGAGGAAGGAGCCCAGGAAGCCATGTTTGGAGGGGAGCTCAACCCCTATCTGGAGAAATCGGACTGGGGCTGGACCATTGACCCCATAGGCCTGCGGTATCTGATGAATTTTGTCTACCGGAAATACCAGAAACCCATTATCATCTGTGAAAACGGACTGGGAGCAGCAGACGAGGTTTCGGAAACCGGGGAGATCCGGGACGATTACCGGATTGATTATCTGGGAAAGCATTTGGGGCAGTTAAAGAAGGCGGTTCTGGAAGACGGCGTGGAATGTTTCGGATATTTGATGTGGGCTCCCATTGACCTGGTAAGCGCCACCACCGGAGAGATGAAGAAGCGCTATGGCTTTATCTATGTAGATAAGCACGACGACGGCTCCGGGGATTTGTCAAGAAAACCGAAAGCCTCCTATTATTGGTATAAAGAGATGATTGCGTCAAATGGAGAAAATCTGTAGCATCAAATAGAAAATCCTCCCAAATCCTCAAAACAACACTTGCCACAGCCGGAAAACTTGTGTACAATCAAGACTGGTAAGATATGTATGAGGAGTACGAGGAGGCAAGACGATGAAGGATAAAAAGATTACAGATTCCATTTATTATGTAGGTGCAGATGATAAAACCATTGACCTGTTTGAGAGCCAGTATGTAGTTCCCAAGGGAGTTTCCTATAATTCCTATGTGATTCTGGATGAAAAGATTGCCGTGATGGACACGGTGGACCCAAGAGCCGGGGAGGAATGGCTTGCGCAGATTGAAGAAGTTCTGGCAGGCCGTACCCCCGGCTACTTGGTGATCTCCCATCTGGAACCGGATCATGCAGGCAACATTCAGAAAATTGCGGAGAAATACCCGGACATGCAGCTGGTAGGCAACCCCAAAACCTTTGCCATGCTGCCCCAGTTTTTTGACATGGATGTGTCGGGGCGCTGCGTCACCGTGAAGGAGGGGGATACCTTGAGCCTGGGAAGCCATACCCTGACCTTTGTGATGGCTCCCATGGTCCACTGGCCGGAGGTTATGGTGGCTTACGAAGCTTCCGAGAAAGTTCTCTTTTCCGCCGACGGCTTCGGCAAATTCGGTGCCCTGGATTCGGAGGAAGAGTGGCTTGGTGAAGCCAGGCGCTACTATATTAATATAGTAGGAAAATACGGCGCCCAGGTCCAGGCCCTTCTGAAAAAGGCGGCGGCCCTGGATATTGCCATGATCTGCCCCCTGCACGGGCCTGTCCTCAAGGAGAACCTGGGATATTATCTGGAGAAATATAATATCTGGAGCAGCTATGTGCCGGAGGAGAAGGGCATCGTCATTGCCTACGCCTCCATCCATGGAAATACGGCCAAGGCAGCAGGGAAGCTGGCGTCCATGCTAAAGGAGCGGACGGATCTTCCGGTGAAGGTCTATGACCTGGCACGGGCGGACATGCCTATGGTGGTGGCGGAGGCCTTCCGCTATGATCGGCTGGTGCTGGCTGCAGCCAGCTACGACGGAGGCGTCTTCCCCTGCATGGAGGACTTCCTCCATCATCTGAAGGCGAAGACCTACCGGAACCGGCGGGTAGGACTTCTGGAAAACGGCTCCTGGGCGCCCAGCGCAGCCCGAACCATGAGGGGGATACTGGAGGAGATGAAGGGAATCGCCATCTGTGAGAAGGTGGTTTCCATCCGCTCTGTCTTGAAGGAGAGGGACGAAGCGGAACTGGCGGCCCTGGCAGCGGAACTGCTGGAGGAACAATAAAAGGGGAATATATGGAACAGATTGAAGACAAGAAACAGTTTGCGGTATTGATTGATTCCGACAATATCAGCGCCAAGTATGCGGCCAGCATTTTCAATGAGATAGAGAATTACGGCTATGCCTCCTTCCGGCGGATCTACGGGAACTGGTCCAAGGGCAGCGGGTGGAAGGAGGAGATCCTTCTGGAAAATTCCATCACCCCGGTCCAGCAGTTCGCTTACACCACAGGGAAGAACGCCACGGATATGGCTATGGTCATTGACGCCATGGACATTCTCTACTCCGGGAAGGTGGACGGCTTCTGCCTGGTTACAAGCGACAGCGATTTCACCCGGCTTGCCATGCGGCTGCGGGAAGAAAATATGTACGTCATCGGCATGGGAGAGTCCAAAACCCCCATGGCCTTAACCAAAGCCTGCAACAAATTTATCCACTTGAATCTGATTAACAAGCAGATGAATGATATGGAAAATTCCGGGGAAACGGGAACTTCCGGCAGTCTGGGCAGGAAAGGAAGCCGGGCCGAGGAGGAGCACGGAAGCGGCGTGACGCCTCTCTCCCAGATCGAGGACGCCATTATCTCCTTTATCAACGACAACGAGAACAAGGGGAAAATCACCTACTTGGGAGAGATTGGAAGCCGTTTAAACGACAAATTTACGGATTTCGACGTGCGGAATTACGGGTATACCAAGCTGGTGGTTTTCCTCCAGGATACCTGCCCCCGCCTTTCCCTCTATAAGATCGACACGGCCTATGCGGTGGGGCTTGGAGGGCATCTGGACCGGCAGAAACTGGAGAAAGAAATCCTTATGTTTATCCGGGAGAACAATGGGCAGATTGAGAACCTGTCCCTGGTTTACGAGGAGATTCACAAGAAGCATCCGGGTTTTGATCTGAAGGACTATGGGTACAGCCGCCTTTCCAGTTTCCTCCGGAGCATCCGGCAGCTTTCCGTGAGCGGGAACAGTGTCAGCGTCCGGGAGCGGAAATAGGAGATACAGGGATAAAAATCCAGAAAAATGAAAATTTATGCAGTATTTTATCACTTTCCTGTGAAAAAGTGATTGACAAATTTATTTCTCTGGGAGTAATATAGAGAGCGATATAGAAAGCTTATATCAATCGAAGAGCAAAAGGAGGAAAACATTATGAAAAAAGCATTAAGCTTACTGCTGGTTTGCGCAATGACTTTCTCCCTGGCTGCATGTGGCAGCAAGGATGAGGGAACTACAGCACCGGCAGAGGACAACACCCAGACAGAAACCGGAACAGACGCAGAAGCACCGGCTGAGACGCCGGCAGCAGACGGAGCCGTATTTAAGATTGGCGGCATCGGGCCCACCACGGGAGGAGCCTCCGCATACGGAATTGCCGTACAGAGAGGCGCACAGATTGCCGTAGACGAGATCAATGCGGCAGGCGGAATCAATGGCGTTCAGATCGAGCTGAACTTCCAGGATGACGAGCACGATCCGGAGAAATCCGTCAACGCATACAACACCCTGAAGGACTGGGGAATGCAGATCCTGATCGGAAGCGTTACTTCCAACCCCTGTATCGCAGTTGCCGAGGAGAGCCACAAGGACAATCTGTTCCAGCTGACCCCCTCCGGAACGGCAGTGAAGTGCGTACAGTATGACAATGCCTTCCGTATGTGTTTCTCTGACCCGAACCAGGGCCTGGAGTCCGCAAAGTACATCGGCGCAAACAGCCTGGCCAGCAAGGTGGCGGTTATCTACGACAGCTCCGATCCCTACTCCGTAGGAATCTTCGAGGCGTTCCGCGAGGAGGCCCAGAACCAGAATATCGAAATTGTTGCCGCTGAGGCGTTTACCGCAGACAGCAAGACCGACTTCTCCGTACAGGTTCAGAAGGCAAAGGATAATGGTGCAGAGCTTCTGTACATGCCCTTCTACTATACCGAGGCATCCCTGGTACTGGCAGAGTGCAAGAAGCAGAGCTACGCTCCGGCATTCTTTGGCGTAGACGGTATGGACGGCATTCTGTCCGTAGAGAACTTTGACGCTTCGCTGGCAGAGAATCTGATGTACATGGCTCCCTTCGTTGCCAACTCTGACGACGAGCAGGTAAAGAGCTTTGTAACCAAGTACCAGGAGCAGTTTAACGAGGTTCCGAACCAGTTTGCGGCGGACGCTTACGACTGCGTATATGTAGTGAAGGCGGCTATCGAGGCCGGAAACGTAACTCCGGACATGGACGCATCCGCAATGTGCGATGCCCTGAAGGCGGCTATGACCACCATCAGCTTTGACGGCATCACCGGCAAGGGAATCAGCTGGGAGGCAAGCGGAGAGCCCAACAAGGCACCCCTGATTGTGCAGATCCAGAACGGTGAGGGAGTAGCGCTGTAATAACAGGAAAATTCAGGCAGAGGAGCCCTTTGGGGGTTCCTCTGTTTTTGCATATATGAGGCATATATGAGGAAGTTTTACTTGTGCAAGGGATCTTTCTATGCTATAATATATCGCAAATTGTGTAGAATTTTAGAAGGATAAAGAGGTGTTATGTATGATGGGATTTATATCCTACCTGGTGAATGGGATCAGCCTGGGCAGTGTGTACGCAATTATTGCCCTGGGATACACCATGGTGTACGGCATTGCGAAGATGCTGAATTTTGCTCACGGCGATGTCATTATGATCGGTGGTTTTGTGGTGTTCACCACAGTCAGCGGCATGGGGCTGCCTCCCATGATCGGGATTTTGATCTCGGTAGTGGCCTGTACGGTGCTGGGCGTCGTGATTGAGCGGATCGCCTATAAGCCGCTGCGTGGGGCCTCCAAGCTGGCAGTTCTCATTACGGCCATCGGTGTCAGCTATTTTTTGCAGAATGTGGCCCTTTTGATCTATGGAGCCAATACGAAGTCTTTTACCTCGGTGGTAACCATACCGCCCCTTTCCCTGGCAGGCGGCAGCCTGATTATCTCCGGCGAGACCATGGTAACGATTACAGCCTGCATTGTGATTATGATCGTGCTGACAAGCTTTATCAAGTACTCCAAGTCCGGCCGCGCCATGCTGGCGGTTTCTGAGGACAGCGGAGCGGCCCAGCTGATGGGCGTTAATGTGAACGCCACCATAGCCCTGACCTTTGCCATTGGCTCTGCCCTGGCGGCTATCGCAGGTGTGTTGCTGTGTTCCTCCTATCCGTCCCTGACGCCGTATACAGGAGCTATGCCCGGCATCAAGGCCTTTGTGGCGGCAGTGTTTGGCGGCATTGGATCTATTCCGGGGGCGTTTATCGGGGGAATCCTTCTAGGTGTGATTGAGATTCTGGGCAAGGCTTATATTTCTTCCCAGCTTGCAGACGCCATTGTGTTCGCTGTGCTGATTGTGGTGCTGCTGGTGAAGCCTACGGGACTTTTGGGCAGGCAGATTCAGGAGAAGGTGTAGGTGAGGCAGATGAAGACGAGAGTTTGGAGTAAAAATACAAGGAGCAATCTCATTACATACGGAATTGTGATTGCGGCTTATCTTGTGGTTGAGGTTATGATGAGGGCGGGGATGATCTCCAGCCTGCTGAAGGGGTTATTGGTTCCCCTGTGCATGTATGTGATTCTTGCGGTCTCCCTGAATCTGACCGTGGGGATCCTGGGAGAATTGAGCCTGGGGCATGCAGGATTTATGTGTGTGGGAGCTTTTTCCAGCGCTGTATTTTCCAAATGTATGCTGGAGGCGGTTCCGGCGGGCGGTGTCCGCTTTTTCCTGGCAATTCTGGTGGGTGCGGCTTTTGCCGCTCTGTTTGGCATTCTGGTGGGCATTCCGGTGCTGAGGCTCAAAGGAGACTATCTGGCCATTGTGACCCTGGCTTTTGGGGAGATCATTAAGAATATTGTGAATGTTATCTTTCTGGGGAGGGACAGCAGAGGCTTTCATATCTCCACCAAGGATGCCTTTTCCCTGAATCTGGAGGCAGATGGGGAGATGATCATCAACGGCCCCCAGGGAATTACGGGGACGCCTCAGAATTCCTCCTTCTTCATCGGGATTATCCTGATCTTAATTACGCTTTTTATTGTGATCAATCTGGTAAATTCCCGCACGGGCCGGGCGATTATGGCTATCCGGGACAACCGGATTGCGGCGGAGTCCGTGGGAATCAACATTACGAAATACAAGCTGCTGGCGTTTACCGTCTCCGCTTCCCTGGCAGGCGTGGCGGGCGTTCTGTATGCCCACAACCTCTCTACCTTGGCGGCAACGCCGAAGAATTTTGGCTATAATATGTCCATTATGATCCTGGTATTTGTGGTCTTAGGCGGAATCGGGAATATCCGGGGCTCTATCATTGCGGCCGTAGTTCTGACCCTTCTGCCGGAGATGCTGCGGAGCCTGAACGATTACCGGATGCTGATCTATGCGGTTGTCCTGATCGTTACCATGATCTTCACCTCCAGCCCAGGGGGCAGGGCTTTCCGGGAGCGTTATTCCCTGAAGCTGCTCTTTGGAGGGAAAAACCAGGCAAAGGAGGGGGAATGATATGGGATTGCTGGAAGTAAAAGATTTAGGGATTTCCTTCGGCGGCCTCCGGGCGGTGGATGATTTCCATATGACCATTGAGCAGGGACAGCTCTACGGCCTTATCGGGCCAAACGGAGCGGGAAAGACTACGGTGTTTAACCTTTTGACAGGGGTGTATAAGCCTACGGACGGTTATATTCTTCTGGACGGGGAGAATATTACCGGGAAGAAGACCATTGAGATCAATCAGCACGGGGTTGCCCGGACCTTTCAGAATATCCGGCTTTTCGGGGAATTGACGGTGCTGGACAACGTGAAGGTAGGCCTTCACAACCATCACAAGTATTCCACCCTGGCGGGAATCCTGCGTCTGCCCAAGTATTACAAGGTGGAGAAGGAGATGGACGCCATTGCCATGGACCTTCTGAAGGTCTTCGAACTGGACGGGGAGGCGGATTACAAGGCTTCCAACCTGCCCTACGGCAAGCAGCGGAAGCTGGAGATTGCCCGGGCCCTGGCTACGGATCCCAAGCTTCTTCTCTTAGATGAGCCTGCGGCGGGGATGAATCCCAACGAGACCCAGGAGCTCATGAATACCATCCGCTTTGTGCGGGATAAGTTCCAGATGACCATTCTTCTGATTGAGCATGATATGAGGCTGGTGTCCGGGATCTGCGAGGAACTGACGGTTTTGAATTTCGGACAGATTCTGGCCCAGGGCGAGACCAGCGCCGTTCTGAACGATCCGAAAGTAATCACGGCGTATTTGGGAGAATAAAACAGCCGTAAATCCTGCCGGACAAATGCCGCCGGGAGGGCGAATGCGGAACTTAAAACAGCAGGAGCCCGGACAAAGCCCAGAAGGAATTCCGGTCACATGTTTTAGTGACCGGAATTCCTTCTAGAAAAGGGGATTTGGGAGGGCGAATGCGGAACTTAAAATTAGGAGGAAGACTATGGCAATGCTGGAAATCCATGATATAGAAGTCTTTTACGGGATGATCCACGCCATCAAAGGCGTTTCATTCCAGGTAAATGAAGGAGAAGTGATTGCCCTGATTGGGGCCAACGGGGCGGGGAAGACCACCATTCTTCACAGTATTACCGGCCTGATTGCGCCCAAGAAGGGGAAGATTGTATTTGAGGGACAGGATATCACCAGCACCCCGGCTCACAAGATCGTGTCCATGGGCATGGCCCATGTGCCGGAGGGGCGGCGGGTCTTTGCCCAGCTTACGGTTCTGGAGAACCTGAAGATGGGAGCCTTTACCCGCAAAGACAAGGATGAGGTGGAGGAAAGCTTAATCCGGGTCTACAAGCGTTTCCCCCGCTTGGAGGAGCGCAAGAACCAGATGGCAGGCACCTTATCCGGGGGCGAGCAGCAGATGCTGGCTATGGGGCGGGCCCTTATGTCCCATCCCAAGATTATCCTGATGGACGAACCTTCCATGGGCCTGTCCCCCATTTTCGTAAATGAGATCTTCGATATTATCCGGGAGGTCAGTGAAGGGGGCACTACGGTGCTTCTGGTGGAGCAGAATGCGAAGAAGGCTCTTTCTATTGCAGACCGGGCCTATGTTTTGGAGACGGGAAAGATTGTGCTGGACGGAAAGGCGGAGGAGCTTTTAAACGATGATTCCGTGAAAAAAGCGTATCTGGGCGAATAAACGGCATGCCCTGAAGGCAGTGAAGCTTTCGGGGCATTTTTAGGGAACAAAAGGAGAAGCCTGCCGGGTGCGGCGGGAAAAGAGAGGGAGAGATTATGCTGGAATTTGTAAAGAGTGTCAACGGATGGATGTGGGGCTATATTTTGCTGATCATGCTCTGCGGAACGGGTATCTATTACACCCTGCGCCTGAAATTTATCCAGGTGCGGAAGTTCGGGGAGGGCTGCCGCCTGGTTTTTGGCCATTTTAAGATCAGCGGGGAAAAGAAGGAGCACGGGGAGATGACACCCTTACAGTCCCTGGCTACGGCCATTGCCGCCCAGGTGGGAACGGGAAACTTGACCGGTGCGGCCACGGCCCTGATCTCCGGCGGCCCGGGAGCCATTTTCTGGATGTGGGTCAGCGCCTTCTTCGGAATGGCCACCATCTATGCGGAGGCCGCCCTGGCCCAGGAGTACAAGACTACGGTGGACGGGGAGGTAACGGGAGGTCCTGTTTATTATATCCGCCAGGCGTTTAAAGGAATCTTCGGAAAGATCCTGGCGGCGGTCTTTGCAGTGTTTATTATTCTGGCCCTGGGCTTTATGGGAAATATGGTCCAGTCCAACTCTATCGGGGCGGCCTTTTCCTCCGTATTTGCCGCACGGAATATTCCCATCCCTGCAGTGGCTGTGGGAGTGGTGCTGGCAGTGGCTGCATTCTTTATCTTTATCGGCGGAACCAAGCGCCTGGCAGCAGTGGTGGAGAAGATGGTTCCCTTTATGGCCGCCGTGTATATCATAGGCAGCCTGATTCTTATCGGCATGAATATTGGGGCTCTTCCAGGAGCTTTTAAGATGATCTTCGTGGGTGCTTTTAAGCCCAACGCCGTTCTGGGTGCGGCGGCCGGCATTACCGTCCGGGAAGCCATCCGCTACGGTGTGGCCAGGGGCCTCTTTTCCAATGAGGCAGGTATGGGTTCCACTCCTCACGCCCACGCCCGCGCTACAGCCAAGAATCCTCATGAGCAGGGACTTACGGCTATGATCAGCGTGTTTATCGATACCTTTATCGTGCTGAACCTTACGGTATTCTCCGTGCTGACCACAGGGGCTATGGAGACTGGGGAGGGCGGAATTGCCCTGACCCAGGCGGCTTTCGGAAGAGGTTTCGGCAGCTTTGGGGATATTTTTGTAGCTGTCTGCCTGCTGTTTTTTGCCTTCTCCACAATCTTGAGCTGGCATTTCTTCGGGGAGGTCAATGTAAAGTATCTCTTCGGGAAGAAGGCGGTAAAAGTGTACTCCCTGATTGTAGTGGTCTTTATCATTGTAGGCTCTACCCTGAAGGTGGATTTGGTGTGGGAGCTGGCGGATTTCTTCAACGGCCTGATGGTGATCCCCAATGCCCTGGCTCTTGTGGCTTTAAGCCGGGTGGTGGCGGAAATTTGCAGAAAGTACGGCGGAAAAAAGAGATAGGATTGAAATTTTCTGTAAATATGGTATAATGAGCGTTAGTGAGAAATAGGAGCGTTATATATGAAACGAGTATTGTTGAAATTAAGCGGAGAAGCCCTTGCGGGGGAAAAGCATACGGGCTTTGACGAGGCTACCGTTGCCGGGGTGGCAAGGCAGGTGAAGACCCTGGTGGATGACGGCATCCAGGTAGGGATCGTCATCGGCGGCGGAAATTTCTGGAGAGGAAGGACCAGCGAGAACATTGACCGGACTAAGGCGGATCAGATTGGGATGCTGGCCACAGTGATGAACTGCATTTACACCTCAGAGATTTTCCGCTCTGAGGGAATGAGCACACAGGTATTGCCAGGCTCTTTACCAAAGACGGGGCTTTGGAGCATCTGGACAAAGGCGGGGTAGCCTTCTTTGCGGGAGGGACGGGGCATCCCTATTTTTCCACGGATACCACCACCACCCTGATGGCCATTGAGATTGAGGCGGATGTGATTCTCCTGGCCAAGGCGGTGGACGGGGTGTACGACAGCGATCCCAAGGTGAACCCGGCGGCAGTGAAGTATGATGAGATTTCCATTGAGGAAGTCATCGACAAGCGCCTGGCGGTGATGGATCTGACGGCTTCCATTATGTGCATGGAGAACCGTATGCCTATGATGGTATTCGGCCTGAATGAGAAGGACAGTATTGTCAATACGGTGAGGGGCAGCTTTACCGGAACGAAAATTACAGTATAAGCGGAGGTATTACCATGGATGAGAGATTAAAAGTGTATGATGACAAGATGACCAAATCTTATGATTCGATGATGCGGGATTTTCAGAGCATCCGGGCCGGCCGGGCCAATCCCCATGTGCTGGATAAGATCCGGGTGGATTATTACGGAACGCCTACGCCTCTGCAGCAGGTAGGAAATATTTCCGTTCCCGAGCCCAGGATGCTTCAGATCCAGCCCTGGGAGAAGAGCCTTCTGAAAGCCATAGAGAAGGCCATCCTCACCTCCGATATCGGCATCAATCCCACCAACGACGGCTCCATTATCCGTCTGGTATTCCCGGAGCTCACCGAGGAGCGCAGAAAAGAGCTGGTGAAGGATGTAAAGAAGAAGGGGGAGGCCGCCAAGGTGGCCGTCCGCAATATCCGCCGGGATGCCAACGAGACCTTCAAGAAGCAGAACAAGGCAAATGAGATTTCCGAGGACGATCAGAAAGATTTGGAGACGAAGGTTCAGAAAATGACGGACAAATACATTGCCGACATTGACAAGGCAGTGGAGGAGAAATCCAAAGAGATTCTTACCGTATAAAAGGGTGCAGAACAGTGAAATAAGAGGGGACGGGTAGAGAACAGGGCTGCCCGTCTTCTTGTGCAATTCTAAACAGCAGAAACCCCTGTGCCGGCAGGGCTTTCTGCGGAACTAAAATAGGAGATTGCAATATGAAGATACCGCAGCACGTGGCGATTATTTTAGACGGCAACGGCCGCTGGGCCAAGCAGAAAGGCATGCCCCGGAACTACGGCCACGCCCAGGGAAGCAAAAACGTGGAGACCATCTGCCGGGAAGCCTGGAATATGGGCATCAAGTATCTGACGGTGTATGCCTTTTCCACAGAGAACTGGAAGCGCCCCGCAGAGGAAGTGGATGCCCTGATGAAGCTTCTGCGGAATTATATGAAGACCTGCTTAAAGACGGCGGAGAAGAATCATATGCGGGTCCGGGTTATCGGGGATAAGACCGGCCTTGCGGAAGACATCCGCCGGCGGATTGAGGAGCTTGAGGAGGCGTCGAAGAACAATGACGGCTTGAATTTTCAGATCGCCATCAATTACGGCAGCCGGGATGAGATGGTAAGGGCCATGAGGAAAATGGCGGCGGATCAGGAGCGGGGCAGCTTAAAGCCGGAGGATATTTCCGAGGAAATTTTCACATCCTATTTGGATACGGCGGATATTCCGGATCCGGATCTGCTGATCCGGACCAGCGGGGAGCAGCGGCTTTCCAATTTCCTTTTGTGGCAGCTTGCCTACACGGAGTTTTATTTTGCAGAGGTACACTGGCCGGATTTCACCAAGGAAGAGCTTGCAAAGGCCATAGAAGCTTATAACAGGCGGGACAGGCGCTACGGCGGGGTGAAGGAGGAAGAATAGTTGAAGGCGTTTTTCACAAGACTGGTCAGCGGGATTGTGCTGCTGGCGCTCATCATTCTGGGCGGGATTCTGGGAGGATGGTTTTTGTTCGGGCTGGTACTCCTGATCTCCGTGATTGGGTATTCGGAATTTGTCCGGGTATTTGGGGTTCAAGGGAATATTCTGGGGATATCCGGACTCTTCGTTTCTGCCCTGCTGGTGTTTCTGACGGGTATGGGCGGGCAGGAGATTTTTGGAGGAATTCTCATTCCTCTGGTATTTCTGCCTGTGCTGTTTCTGGTATACTTCTTGTTTTTAATGGCAGTCTACGTCTTTACCTTTCCCAGATACCGGACGGAGGAGATTATGGCCGCCTTTTTTGGGGTGGTGTACGTACCCTTGATGCTTTCCTTCCTCTATCTAATCCGGATGTCGGATCTTTTCCAGGACGGGATGTCTCTTTATTTCCTGATTTTTCTGTGTTCCTGGGGGTGCGATACCTGTGCATATGCTGTGGGAATGATGATTGGAAAACATAAGCTGGCTCCGGTCTTAAGTCCCAAGAAGTCCGTGGAAGGAGCCATAGGCGGCGTGGCAGGAGCTGCCCTTCTGGGCTTTCTCTACGGAAAACTCTTTACGGACTTTGCGGGTGTGTGTGCACTTATCTGTGTTGTGGGGGCGGTAATTTCCCAGGTGGGGGATCTGGCGGCTTCGGCAATTAAAAGGAATCATGAAATCAAAGATTACGGGCATCTGATTCCCGGTCACGGCGGGATTCTGGATCGGTTTGACAGTGTGATTTTTACGGCACCGGTCATATTTATTATGGCGGTATACAGTTTATAGGCAGGAGATAAAAGATGAAAAAGATAGCAGTACTTGGCTCGACGGGTTCTATCGGAACCCAGACCCTTGAGGTGGCCCGCCAGAATGGGGATCTGGAAATTGTATCTCTGGCGGCCGGCTCCAATATCGAAAAACTGGAGGAACAGATCCGGGAATTTCATCCCCGCCTGGCGGCGGTCTGGTCGGAGCCTGCGGCGAAGGAGCTGCGGCAGCGGGTGGGGGATCTGGATGTGAAGGTGGTCACCGGCATGGAGGGACTGGTGGAGGTTTGCACCCATCCCCAGGCGGAGATTGTGGTGACGGCCATTGTGGGCATGATTGGGATTATTCCCACCATCGAGGCCATGAAAGCTGGAAAAGATATTGCCCTGGCAAATAAGGAAACTTTGGTTACGGCTGGGCATATGATTATACTACTGGCAAAGGAAACCGGGGTGAAAATCCTGCCGGTAGACAGCGAGCACAGCGCTATCTTCCAGTGCCTTCAGGGGGAGGACCGGGCAGAGCTTACGAAGATTCTGCTCACAGCCTCCGGCGGGCCTTTCCGGGGAAAGAAGCGGGGGGAACTTAAGGATATCCGGGTGGAGGATGCCTTAAAGCATCCTAACTGGGCCATGGGCCGCAAGATCACCATTGATTCCTCTACCCTGGTGAATAAGGGACTGGAGATGATGGAGGCCAAATGGCTCTTCGGCGTGGAGCCCAAAGATATCCAGATTGTGATTCAGCCCAAGAGCATCATCCATTCCATGGTGGAGTTTGCAGACGGGGCCGTTATGGCCCAGCTGGGGACGCCGGATATGAAGCTCCCCATCCAGTATGCTCTTTATTATCCCAAGCGCCGGTTCCTGCCGGGAGAGCGGCTTGATTTCTGGAGACTGAAAGAGATTACCTTTGAGAAGCCGGATCTGGAGACTTTCCAGGGCCTTAAGCTGGCCTTTGACGCCGCTGCCGCAGGGGGAACCATGCCTACGGTGTACAATGCGGCCAACGAGCGGGCAGTGAGCAAATTCCTGGACCGGAAAATTGCCTACCTGGAGATCCCGGAGATTATCCGGGCCTGTATGGAGATCCATGTGGTGACGGCAAATCCCACGGTGGAGCAGATTCTGGAGACAGAGCAGGCGGTTTACGAATTTATTGAAAGCAGGTGGTAGGTTGAAAATCTTACTGGCACTTATCATATTCAGTTTCATTATTGTGATTCATGAGCTGGGGCATTTTCTTCTGGCAAAACGGGGCGGCATCCGGGTAAATGAGTTTTCCCTTGGAATGGGGCCGCGGGTTTTGAGCAGGCAGTTTGGGGAGACCCGTTATTCCCTGAAACTTTTTCCCTTTGGGGGTTCCTGTATGATGGAGGGAGAGGACGGATATGGTCCGGAGACGGATGCGCCGGGCAGTATGATGGAGCGGACGGAGGCTGTAGATGTACTTTCCGGGGAGAAGAACCGGAGAAGACAGGCGGCTCTGGTAAATGGGATTCCGGAGGATTCCTTTGGGGCTAAGTCCGTGTGGACCCGGATTTCCGTGGTGGCGGCCGGGCCGGTTTTCAACTTTATTCTGGCTTTTCTCTTGTCCCTGATTGTGATTGGGAGCATCGGCTATGATGCGCCTATTGTGATAGGCTTGACGGAGGGGTATCCGGCGGCGGAGGCAGGAATACAGCCCGGAGACCGGATTGTAAAGATGAATGATACCAATATCCATGTGTACCGGGAGGTCAGCACCTATATGATGACAAACCGGGGCGACGCGGTGGATCTGGTCTATGAGCGGGACGGACAGCGCTATAGGGCTTCCCTGGTTCCCGTACAGGGCGGGGACGGCTCCTATTATCTGGGCCTTAGGGGCTCCGGTGTGCGCATGAAGGGGAATCTCCTGCAGATTGTAGGCTACAGTGCCTATGAGGTCAAATACTGGATTTCCACTACCATCAAGAGCTTGGGAATGCTCTTTGGAGGAAAGGTGGAAGCAGACGATGTCTCCGGTCCCGTGGGCATTGTGAATGCCATCGGGGAAACTTACGAGAGCAGCCGGACGGACGGTGCTTTCTACGTGTGGCTGAATATGCTCTACATCTCCATCCTTCTCACGGCCAACTTAGGAGTGATGAATCTTCTGCCCCTTCCGGCTCTGGACGGCGGGCGCCTGGTCTTTCTCCTTCTGGAAGCCGTCCGGGGCAAGGGCATCGATCCCGAGAAGGAAGGCATGGTACATTTTGTGGGGCTTATGGTCTTGATGGTTTTGATGGTGTTTGTGATGTTTAACGATGTCCGCAATCTTTTGATGTAGCGCAGGTACGGCCGGACAAATGATAAAAGGGAAAGGTAACAAGGGGCATGTTGTTCAGTTCTATGGTATTTCTGTGGGTCTTTCTACCTTTTGTGATCCTGGGAAATACGTGCTTGGGCCTCCTTCCGGTTTCTTCCGGAAAACGGAGGATGC
>CAJUMM010000033.1 GCA_910586955.1 uncultured Lachnospiraceae bacterium
CCGTTTCGGAGTCCGGGCAATGAAGGAGAAGCGGAAGGTAGAGGCCTGCCTGAATCTTCTTCCGGTTTTTGGAGAGGAGGAGCTTGAGGTCTTCTTGGAGGGACGGATCCAAAACGGGCTTCACAAGCGCTCGGATGAGCTGCTTATCGGCCTCTTTCCGGGGAAGATGGGTGCCTGTCTTCTGAAAACCGCCGGGATTCCGGGAGAGAAGCGCTCGGAGAAACTAACCGGGGAAGAGAAGAAGGCCCTCCGGGAAGCCTGCCGGAAATTCCGGGTGGGAATCTGCGGCAGCAATGGTTTCGATCAGGCCCAGGCCTGCAGCGGAGGCGTGGACACGGCCCAGGTAAACCCGGATACCATGGAATCCCGTCTGGTTCCCGGCCTTTACTTTGCCGGTGAAATCCTGGATATTGACGGGGAGTGCGGAGGCTACAACCTCCAGTGGGCCTGGAGCAGCGGCTGGCTGGCGGGGCATTTTGCGGCAAAGGAGAAGAGGGCATGATTCGTGTACAGCAGTTGAAACTGCCGGTGGGCCATACCAGGGAAGAGCTGGAGAAAGCCCTTCTTAAGGAGCTTGGCACCTCCAAAGAGAATCTTAAGGCCTGGTCCCTCCGGAAACAGTCACTGGACGCCAGGAAGCGCCCTGTTTCCTATGTGTACACCATAGATGCGGAGGTTGCCGGGGAAGAGGGGATCTTGAAAAGAGGAAAGAAAGGGAAGCTTTTCCGGGAAGAGAGAAAGATTTACCGTTTTCCCGGACCCGGGAGTATCCTTTTGAGACACCCGCCGGTGATTGTGGGCAGCGGCCCGGCGGGGCTTTTCTGCGGCCTTATGCTGGCAAGGGCAGGATACCGTCCCATCCTTTTGGAGCGGGGAGAGACTGCGGGGCAGCGGAAAAAGACGGTGGAACATTTCTGGAAGACGGGAGAGCTTAAGAAGGAGTCCAACGTCCAGTTCGGAGAGGGCGGCGCAGGAACTTTTTCCGACGGCAAATTAAATACCCTGGTGAAAGATCCTGCAGGGAGAAACCGCCTGGTTCTGGAAACCTTTGTGGAGGCCGGCGCTCCGGAAGAGATCCTGTACCAGAACAAACCCCATCTGGGGACGGATCTTCTGGTGGGCATTGTGGAACATATCCGGGAGGAAATCCTTTCCTTAGGCGGCCAGGTGTGGTTTGAGAGCCGGATGACGGAGATCCGGGTAGATCAGGGCCGGGTAAAAGGTCTTACAGTTTGTAAAAAAGAGGAAGACGGGGAGCAGGAGGTTTTTCTGGAAGCGGAAACCCTGGTCCTGGCGGTGGGACACAGCGCCCGGGATACCTTTGCCATGCTGGAACGTTTAAACATTCCCATGGAGCCCAAAGCTTTTGCCGTAGGCGTTCGCATAGAACATCCCCAAAGTATGATTAATCGGAGCCAATATGGGACAGACTATCCCAGAGAGCTTCCGGCTGCAGCTTATAAGCTGACCCGGAAAGCGTCTTCCGGCCGGGGCGTTTACTCTTTCTGCATGTGCCCCGGAGGCTATGTGGTGAATGCCTCCTCGGAGGAAAGAGGGCTTGCCGTCAACGGCATGAGCTATCAGGCCAGGGACGGCCGAAACGCCAACAGCGCCATGATTGTCACCGTACAGCCTGAGGATTTCGGCAGCAGCGGCGTACTCTCCGGCGTGTCTTTCCAGAGACGCCTGGAGGAGGCGGCTTACCGGGCCGGAGGCGGGGAGATTCCTGTGCAGCTTTTGTCCGATTTCTGCCAGGGGGTGAAGAGTCGTACCCTGGGAGAGGTGGAACCCTGTATCAAGGGTGGCTGGAAGTTGGGGGATGTGAGGGGAATCTTTCCGGAATCCCTGGCTTTCTCTTTAAAAGAGGGAATTCTTGGCTGTGAAGGGATCCTAAAGGGATTTGCCCGGGGGGATGCCCTTCTCTCCGGTGTGGAGAGCCGGACCTCTTCGCCGGTACGCATTCTGCGGAACCACAGAATGGAGAGCAGCGTGGAAGGTTTATACCCCTGCGGCGAGGGGGCGGGCTATGCGGGAGGAATCACTTCGGCAGCTATGGACGGCATTCGTGCGGCAGAGGCCCTGGCAGGGAAATACCGTCCCTGTTAGGCGGTCTTTTTTGTCGGATGCTGTATGGTTTTCGGTGATTTTCCCATAAAAACTTAAGATTTCCTCTATATACAAGAGATTTTGTTTGTGGTATGATATATTTTGACATGGTTTACTGGATTTTCCATTATGTAAACTGGGAAAACGGCCGGAAAACGCCGTCGGAAATGCGAAAGATGGAGGTTTTTATGAAATCGAAAAATGGCTGGATACTCACGGTCATGCTCCTGTCCGGGATTGTGCTGGGGGGCTTTATCGGGATGCTCACATCAGGGGTTTCGGGCCTTGGCTGGCTGGGCTATGGGCAGAGCTTCGGACTGGAGAGTCCCATTGTCCTTAATTTGGGCCTTTTGGTCCTGACCTTCGGCCTGACTATCCACATCTCCATTGCAAGTATCATCGGCGTGGTGCTGGCAATTCTTATCTACCGGAAGATGTAGGGAGAGAAGAAGATGTCTTTCGTTTCGGGGAACTGCCTGGAGAGCGGAACAGGAGAGACGATGAAGACGACGATGAAAGAGCTCCGGGAAGCGGAGCGCCCCTATGAGAAATGCCTTTCGGGCGGGGCTAAGACCCTTTCGGATGCAGAGCTTCTGGCAGCGCTTCTGCGCACCGGAAGCCGGGGAGAGACGGCGGTGGAACTGGCGGGACGGATTTTAGAGCTTCCCGGCTATGAGGGATTGTCCGGGTTTGGAAAGATTCCCCTGGAGCGGTTCCGGGAGATGCGGGGCATCGGGAAGGTGAAAGCCGTGCAGCTCAAATGCCTGGCAGAGCTGGCTGTGCGCATGTCCAAGGCGGCAGCGGGAGAGAAGCTGTGCTTTGGGGATCCGGCCACCATTGCCGGTTTCTATATGGAGGAGCTCCGCCGGGAGGAACAGGAGGAATTGATTGTGCTGTTCCTGGATGCCAAGAACCGGCTTTTGAAAGAAAAGCTGATGTTTAAAGGGACGGTCAATGCCTCTTTGGTGTCCCCCAGGGAGATTTTTGTGGAGGCTTTAAAGATCCGGGCGGTGCACCTGGTGCTGATACACAATCACCCAAGCGGGGATCCGGCGCCCAGCCGGGAAGATGTACGGGTGACGGAGCGGATCCGCAAGAGCGGGGAGCTTTTGGGGATACGCCTTTTGGATCACATTATTATCGGGGATAACCGTTACAGCAGCCTGCGGGAGAGGGGATTACTGCCCATGCAGGCGGATACATAAGAAATCAAGTATGTTTCATAAAGAGGAACAGAAGAAGGAGAGGGAGTCAGAATGTCTGCACAGAGTTTTGGATGTGACTTTGGAACAAGCCGGATTAAAATTTACAGCAAAGAAAGCGATACCATTTATTGTGAAAAGAATATGGTTGCCATTGAAGAGAAGAAGGGAATGATTGCCTACGGAGACGAGGCTTTCGATATGCACGAGAAAGCCCCCTCCAATATTGAGGTGCTTTATCCCATGTCTTACGGAACGGTGGCCAGCATTACTTATATGCAGGAGTTCCTGCGCTCTTTTCTGGAGGGACATACCAAGGGAAACCTGAAAGGGGCGGAGTTTGTGGTGGCCCTTCCAACAGATGTGCAGGACCGGGTGTTTACCACTCTGATCCAGGGAACCGGGCTGAAATCCAAAAATATCCAGCTCATTGACAAGCCGGTTGCAGCAGGCTTAGGCCTGGGCCTTGACGTGACCCAGGCCCAGGGCGTGATGCTGGTGGATGTGGGAGCCGACACCACGGAGATCTCCATTCTTTCCCTGGGAGGAATGGTGACAAGCAAGCTTATCAAGAACGGCGGGAATAAGATTGACGAGGCTATCAGCAGCGCTATCCGCCGGGAATTCGGATATTTTATCGGAAATAAGACGGCGGAGATTCTGAAAAACGAGCTGGGATATATGCCCGGGGATACCTCCTCCAAGCGGGAGATCTGCGGCCGCAATATGGCCCTCGGCCTGCCTGCCCTTCTGGAGATCACGGCAGATTTCGTGGCGGCTGCCATAGAAGAGCAGTTAAAAGCCATTGTGGATGCTATCAAGATGATTCTGGAGCGGACGCCGCCGGAGCTGGGGGTGGATATTATCCGCAATGGAATTTTCCTCACCGGAGGTGTGGCAAATTTGACGGGTCTGGACGGCATGATTGCCCAGGCTACCAATATCCGGGTGAATATGGTGGATGCACCGGAGGAGTGTGTGGCACGGGGACTGGCCCGGGTTATCAATGAGAAGGAGTTCCGGGGCCTGACATTTGCCACAAAGGAGCAGATCTACAATTAATTCAGGTGGATTATGAAGAAAAGAAAATTTTTTTCCATACCGACAAAATACATATTGGGGATTCTGTCGGTTCTGTGTATTGGCATGATGTTTGCCTCCTATACTACGGGCTTTGCAGGGGAGCCTTTGAGCCGCCTGTCAGGCTATGTGTTTGTGCCCTTTGAGAAAGGAATTAACGGTATCGGCGGATGGATCCGGGAGAAAAGTGAGAGCCTGGAGGATCTGGCGGCGGCCCAGGAGCAGAATCTAAAGCTCCAGGCCCAGATTGACGAGCTGATTCTGGAGAATAACCGCCTGATGCAGAACCAGTACCGCCTGGAAGAGCTGGAGGAGATGTACGAGCTGGATCAGAATTATGCCCAGTTCAATAAAGTGGCTGCCAATATTATCGCTAAAGATTCCGGAAACTGGTTCCACAGCTTTGTGATTGACAAAGGGCAGAGAGACGGGATCGAAGTGGATATGAATGTGATCGCAGGCAGCGGTCTGGTAGGGATTGTCACCAAGACGGGAGATAATTGGGCCCAGGTCCGGTCCATTATCGACGATATGAACAGCGTAAGCGCCCAGGTGCTCTCCACCTCGGATCTTTGTTTTGTCAAAGGAGATCTGCAGCTGATGAGCGAGGGGCTTATCCGGGTGGAGCAGCTAAAGGATCCGGAAAACCAGGCGGCTATGGGGGAGAAGATTGTTACCTCCCATGTAAGTGACCGGTATCACGAGGGAATCCTGATTGGATACCTGAATGAGGTGACTTTGGATTCCAATAACCTGACCAAGTCCGGGACCATGACGCCGGCTGTAGACTTCGAGCATCTGCGCACGGTCCTGGTGATCACGGATGTGAAGCAGGTTATGGAAGAGTAGGAAAGAGGGAGAGAGGATGAAGCGCACGCTTGCCGTGGGGATTTTAATTATTGTTTGTTTTATTCTGCAGTGTACGGTGTTTCAGGCCCTGTCCCTGGCTTCTGTTTCCCCCAATCTGCTGCTGATTATCACCTCCTCTCTGGGATTTATGAGAGGGGAGCGGGAAGGGCTTCTGGTGGGATTCTTCTCAGGGCTTCTGACGGACATTTTTTTCGGAAGCCTCTTTGGGGTCTATGCTCTTTTGTATATGTTTCTGGGATACGGGAGCGGCCTGTTCCACCGGGTGTTCTATGACGAAGATATTAAGCTGCCTATGATCTGGATTGCTTTGAGTGAGCTGGTCTACGGCTTAAGCGTCTACTTTTTTATGTTTCTTATGAGAAGCAAGTTTGAATTTCCCTTTTATTTTACCCATATTATTCTGCCGGAGCTGATTTATACGGTGGTGCTGACCATTGTGATTTACCGACCCATCCGGAGCTTTAACCGGTTTCTGGAGCGTTTAAGCGGGGAGCTGCCTTTTGAATACCAGGCACCGGCAGCCGGGACGGGAAAAGAAGGCGAATAAGACTTAAGGAGTTTTTGGATTGTTCAGAGAGATAAGAGATGCTTTGTGGAATATGGTCAAATCCAGGATTTTTTTCCTGGGGATTGTGTTTGTAGTCCTGTTTGGTATCCTTCTGCAGCGGGTATTTTACCTGCAGATTGTGAAGGGCAGCGAATACCAGGAGAATTTTTCCCTTCTGACCAAGCGGGAGGTGGCTTTGAAAAGTACCCGGGGCAATATCTATGACCGCAACGGGGAGGTCCTGGCCTACAGTGAGCTTTCCTACTCTGTGACCATCGAGGACAACGGCTCCTACCCCAACCGGAAGACCAAGAATGCGAAGCTTAACGATACCATTTACCGGCTGATCCGCCTCATTGAGAGGAACGGGGACAGCGTTGTGAACAATATGGGAATCATCTACGAAAACGGAGCCTATGAGTTCTCTCTGGAGGGAACGGCCCTTCTGCGGTTCAAGGCGGATGTCTACGGCCATGCCAGGATTGATGAGCTGGAGGCGGCCCAGGAGCTGGCGGATGCGGACAAGATTATGGAGTATCTCTGCCGGGAGAAGGGCTATGATATCCGGGAGTCCTACACGGAGAAAGAGGTTGAGGACTACGGCCTGTCCGTGTCCGGCTATACGCCGGAGGAACGGCTGAAAATTGCTACCATCCGTTTTGCCATGAACTCCAACAGTTACCGGCGCTACATGGCTACTACAGTGGCCGCCGGGGTCTCTGAGGAGACGGTGGCGGCCGTCCTGGAGAACCAGAATGCCCTTCAGGGGGCCGATATTGAGCAGAGCAGCCGCCGGGTCTATGTGGACAGCAAATATTTTGCTTCTATCATCGGCTATATCGGCAAGGCTTCCCAGGAGGAACTTAATAGCCTTCAGGAGAAAAATCCCGATTATGAGCTCAATGACATTGTGGGCAAGGCGGGAATTGAGCAGCACATGGAGCTGGAGCTTCAGGGAACCAAGGGCCATGAGGAGCTTTTCGTGGACAGCGTGGGCCGGGTAGTGGAGGTGGCGGAGCGAAAGGATCCGGTTCCGGGAAACAACCTGTACCTGACCATAGACAAGGACCTGCAGATTGTGGCTTACCATGTGATAGAGCAGAAGCTGGCGGGCATTCTCCTGTCCAAAATCCAAAATGTAAAAGAGTATGTTCCCGGACCGAAATCCGGAGCCGAGGATATTATCATTCCCATCTATGACGTTTATTATGCGCTGATCAACAACAGTGTCATTGACTCCACTCATTTTTCCGCAGAGGATGCCACGGAGCTGGAGAAAAGCGTCTATGAGCGCTTTCTGGCCAAGAGGGAGAGTGCGGTGGCGGCTCTCCTGGAACAGCTGAATTCGCCCAATCCCACGGCATATAAAGACCTGTCCAGGGAAATGATGAATTATATGGGGTACATTGTCTCGGATGTGCTTATGGGTGAGAACCAGGTACTCCAGAGCAGTGAAGTGGATACCTCGGACGAAACCTATATCGCATGGACTACGGATGAGGTGATAAGTTTAAAGGAATATCTCCAGTATGCCATCTCCATGAACTGGATTGATGTAACCAAGATTTCCGGGGAAAGCCCCTACCTTGACTCCCAGGAGATCTACCAGTCGGTGCTGGAGTATATCCGGGAAGCCTTGACGGATGATCCGGAATTCGGGAAAATGCTGTATAAATATATGATTCTGGATGATATGGTCTCCGGGAGGGAAATTTGTCTTTTATTATATGAGCAGAATGTGATAGAATATGAGGAAGAAACCCGGGAAAGGTTAAATTCCGGACAGCTTTCCGCTTATGAGTTCCTGCGGGAGAAGATACAGAACCTGGAGATTACGCCTGCCCAGCTTGCCCTGGAACCCTGCAGCGGCAGCATTGTCATTGTGGACGTGCACAGCGGGGAGACCCTGGCGGCTGTTACCTATCCGGGTTATGACAATAACCGTCTGACCAATGTGATGGATGCCGGGTATTACAACAAGCTTCAGAAAGATCTCTCCCTGCCCTTTATCAACCGGGTGACGCAGGAGAATCTTGCTCCCGGCTCCACCTTCAAGCCCCTGATGGCCGTTGCGGCCCTGGAGGAGGGGGCAGTTGCCGTAGATGAGACCATCTACGGAAGCGGAATCTTCCGGGAACTGGATCCCCAGGCGCCTACCTGCTGGATTTTCAACCAGTACGGGGGACACCACGGGGATGAGAATGTGAGCACTGCCATCCGGGATTCCTGCAACTACTTTTTCTACGAGGTGGCTTACCGCATGTCCGGGGGAAGGGAAACTCCGGAGAATTATTCTACGGACAGGGGCTTGTCCGTCATCGGCAAGTATGCCAGGATGTTCGGACTGGGAGAACCCTCCGGTTTGGAGATTCCCGAGTATGAGCCCCAGATTTCCAATATGGACCCGGTCCGTACAGCTATTGGACAGGCTACCAACAGCTATTCCCCCTCCCATCTGGCCCGCTATGCGGCCACGGTGGCCAACCGGGGAGACTGCTATTACCTCACGCTTCTTGACAAGCTGGAGAAGACGGACGGAACCCTGATTGAGGAGTACGCCCCAAGACTCTACGGCCATGTGGAGGCAAAGGACAGCACCTGGGATGCGGTACAGGAAGGCATGCGGATGGTGGGGGAAAACACCACGGCTTTAAGCGAGATTGGCATTCCCGTAGCAGGCAAGACGGGAACGGCCCAGCAGAGCTTAAGCCATCCCAACCATGGCGTCTTTATCAGCTACGCCCCTTACGGAAATCCGGAGATTGCGGTGGCGGCCCGTATTGCCAACGGTTATACGCCGGCCTATGTGGTGGAGATGGTGGCGGATGTCTATAAATATTATTTCAACCTTGCGGACAGGGAAGCGGTCGTCACAGGAACCGCAAGCGGTTCTACAGGCCAGAATATTGCAGATTAGGAGAAAATCATGGAAAAACAGCCGGTGATTATCAAAAACAATAAATACGGACTGATTGTGATTCTGGATCAGGATCTGGAGTTTGAGGCTCTTAAGGAGAAGGTTGCGGAGAAATTCCGGGCGTCGGCAAAATTTTTCGGGGAGACCCAGATTGCCCTGTGTTTTCAGGGGAGGAAGCTTTCCCCGGAGGAAGAAGCAGTCCTTGTGGAGACCATTACCGGGAATTGCATGCTTCAGGTGATCAGCATTGTAGACGAAGACGAGACCAGGGAAGAGGCCATGAAGAAGGCGGTGGAAGCCCGGACGGACAGGGAGGGCCTTATGGATCTCCAGGACGGGCGTTTTTATAAGGGAACCCTGCGCTCCGGCCAGGTTCTGGAGTCCGAGACCAGCATTATCATTCTGGGAGATGTGAATCCCGGCGCCCGGGTGATTTCCAAGGGCAATGTGGTGGTTTTGGGAGCCATGAAGGGGAATGCCTTTGTGGGTGCCGCCGGCAACGAGTCGGCTTTTGTGGCAGCCCTGTCCATGGATCCCATGCAGATACGCATCGGGGATGTGATAGCCCGCAGCTCAGATAAAGTCCAGAAAAAGAAGAAAAAGGCGGAGGATGTGCCCAAGATCGCCTATGTGGAAGATGGAAATATTTATATAGAACCCATCACAAAAGAGGTTTTAAATGATATTAATTTGTAGAAAAAGAGTTTGGAGGAAAATGGTATGAGTGAAGTAATTGTAATTACATCCGGAAAAGGCGGCGTGGGAAAAACCACATCCACGGCGAATATCGGTACAGGGCTTGCAAAGCTGGACAAAAGCGTTGTAATGATTGATACGGACATCGGCCTTAGGAACCTGGATGTGGTGATGGGACTGGAAAACCGGATTGTATACAATCTGGTGGATGTGGTGGAGGGAAACTGCCGGATGAAGCAGGCCCTGATCAAGGATAAGCGCTATCCCAATCTGTCCCTTCTTCCCTCGGCCCAGACCAGAGATAAGACGGCGGTAAACCCGGAGCAGATGGTAAAGCTTATCGAGGAGCTGCGGACAGAGTTTGATTACATACTGCTGGACTGCCCTGCGGGCATCGAGCAGGGATTTAAAAATGCCATTGCTGCGGCAGACCGGGCGATTATCGTTACCACCCCGGAGGTTTCCGCCATCCGGGATGCAGACCGCATCATCGGCCTTCTGGAAGCAAATGAGATTCACAAGATTGATCTCATTGTCAACCGCCTCAGGATGGATATGGTGAAGCGGGGGGATATGATGTCCATAGAGGATGTCATCGATATCCTGGCCATCGATCTCATCGGTGCCGTTCCCGACGACGAGAGCATCGTCATTGCCACCAACCAGGGAGAACCCCTGGCAGGTGATTCCTCTCTGGCAGGCACCGCTTATATGAATATCTGCAAGCGGATCCTGGGGGAGGAAGTGCCTTTGATGAATCTGGAGGTCAATAACGGATTTTTTGCAAAGATTGCAAAATTGTTCAAATAGTCGAAGGGGGAAGATGGAATGGCTTTAATGGATTTCTTTCGGAAAAAGAGTTCGGGAGACGTAGCGAAGGACCGCCTGAAGCTTCTGCTGATCTCGGACCGGGCAAATTGTTCCCCGGAGGTTATGGAACTGATCAAAAATGATATTATCAAAGTGATTTCCAAGTATATGGAGATTGACTGCGAGGGCCTGGATATTCAGATTACCCAGACCGAGTCGGAGGGGGAGAACGGCCGGGTGCCGGCCCTGTGCGCCAACATTCCCATTAAGGATATGAAACACGGATTGGAGAGATAGTTACGGCTAATATGTTCAAACAGTATCAGCTTAAGGATTACAGGTTCCGGCTTGTCCTATATGTATACGCTATCAGCATCATCGGGACCTTGGTGATCGGGAGTGCCCAGAGATCCCTCCAAAGCCAGCAGATGATTGGGATGGTGCTGGGGACCGCTGCCATGGTGGTGATCTCCCTGATGGATTACACCTGGATCCTGAAATTTTACTGGCTGATCTACGGGTTTAACCTGGTATTGCTTCTGCTGGTGAAAATTCCCTTTACCGATTTTGCGCCTCTGGGAAAAGAGGTAAACGGTTCCGTACGGTGGCTCAATGTGGCGGGCTTTCAGTTCCAGCCCTCGGAGCTGGCCAAGCTGCTGTTGATTCTCTTTTTTGCAAAGCTCCTGGAAAAGTACCGGGAATCTTTGAATACCTGGAAGATGCTGGCGATCCTTGGGGTGCTGTTTCTGCTTCCGGCGGTGATTATCAAGGAGCAGCCGGACCTGTCCACCACCATTTCGCTTATCGGCATTTTTCTGGTCATTTTGTATATCGGCGGCTTGAGTTATAAGATCATCGGCGGAGCCCTGGCCGTAGGAGTGCCCTCGGCCATTGTCTTTATCAGTCTGATTCTGCAGCCGGACCAGAAGATCCTGGACGATTATGCCTTCCGGCGTATTATGGCCTGGCTTGATCCGGCCAAGTATGCGGATGATGCCTACCAGCAGCAGAACTCTATTATGGCCATCGGTTCCGGCCAGCTGGTGGGCCAGGGCCTTAATAACAATTCCGTGTATTCCGTGAAAAACGGAGGGTTTATTGCGGAGACGGAGACGGATTTTATCTTTGCCGTGGCAGGCGAAGAGCTGGGTTTTGTGGGATGCGCAACAATTATTTTACTATTGGCCCTGATTGTGTTAGAATGTATCTGGATAGGGAAACGTTCCAGGGATTTTTCCGGGACCTTAATCTGCTGTGGGGTGGCAGGTTATATCGGGTTCCAGAGCTTTATCAATATCTGTGTGGCTACGGGTATTATGCCAAACACGGGTATTCCGCTGCCTTTTGTCAGTTACGGAATGACTTCCCTGGTGACGCTCTTTATGGCAGTGGGTTTTGTGTTAAATGTCGGCTTGCAGCCGAAAAAATATTAATTTGGGGGTGTTCGTATGAACATAGGATTGATTGCACACGATGCAAAGAAGAAATTGATGCAGAATTTCTGCATTGCGTACAGGGGGATTTTATGCAAGCATAACCTGTATGCCACCGGTACTACCGGGAGACTGATTGTGGAGGTGACAAATCTGTCGGTACACAAGTACCTGGCTGGCCATCTGGGGGGAGAACAGCAGCTGGCAGCGCAGATTGAACACAATCAGATAGACTTGATGATCTTCCTCCGGGATCCTTCCAGCCCGAAGCAGCACGAGCCGGACGTGAATAATGTGGTCCGTCTCTGCGACACTTACAACATTCCCCTGGCCACCAATCTGGCTACGGCGGAGCTTCTGATCAAGTCCCTGGACAGGGGGGATATGGAGTGGAGAGAGCTGTACAACTGACGAAATAGTGGTTGTCTTTTTGGAAGGAATATACTATAATAAAAATCATAGAAGGTTAGAGCGACCCGCAAACGATATGGGAGCCGAAGGAGGATGCAGCAATGATACAGTTGATTATCGGAAATAAAGGAGACGGCAAGACCAAACATTTACTGGATCGGGTGAACAGCCAGATTAAGACGGCGTCGGGAAACATTGTGTACCTGGACAAGAGTACCAAGCATATGCACGAGCTGAACAACAAGGTCCGTCTGATTAACGTAAAGGACTATCCGTTGAAGAACAGCGACGAGTTCATCGGTTTTATCTGCGGAATCATTTCCCAGGATTATGATTTGGAGCAGATTTACCTGGACAGCTTTTTGAAAATTGCACATCTGGAGGGCAAAGATATCACAGACGCGCTGACACAGCTCGACCAGATCAGCAAACAGTTTAAAGTGGATATCTGTATCAGCGCTTCCGTAGAGGAAAAGGATTTACCGGATTTTGCAAAAGAGCAAGTGATTATTTCTTGTTAGTACATACAGAGGATGCTCCTGAAGCAGGAGTATCCTCAATTTTTGATGGGAGTTTCCGGAGGAAAGCTCCCGGCACCTGTGGGTTTTGGAGGATGGACGTTCGTGGCAGCACCCGGAAAGAAGAATGGCAGCAATATCATAGATTATGAGAAGCGGAAAAAGGGGAAACGCCCCTTTAATATCGGCCTTTTGTTTTTTGGATTTATTGCGGTTTACCTTGTGGTGTGCGTCTATCTGTTCTTCACCTCCTCCCATATTTCCGGCTATGAGGTTCTGGCCGGAAACCTGGCTGTGGATCACCACTATACGGGAATCGCCCTGCGGACGGAGCGGATTGTAAACGCCGAAAAGTCCGGCTATGTGAGTTATTATGCCAGGGAGGGGGAGAAGGTCTCCGTTGCCTCCACCGTATATACGGTGGATGAGAGCGGCCGGATGGTGCAGGTGCTGAAAGAGAATGCCAAGGATATTAAGCTTAAGGATGAGGACTATGCCCAGATACGCAGCGAGACGGACGCATTCTTAGGTGCTGCTTCAGACATGGATTTTGACCAGGTCTATGCTTTTAAGACGGATGTGAATGCCAGTGTTTTGGATTTGATGAACCAGAACATGATTGAACAGCTGGACAATGCCATGGAAGAGGGGGGAGCGGTCTTTACCCGCTATCAGGCGGAGGCCACGGGAATCGTAGAGTATTATATAGATGGTTTTGAGGAGGCCGCCCTGGAAACTTTGAACAGCAGCTGGTTTGATCAGGAAAGCTATGAGCGGAACAATTTAAGGGCCAGGGAATTGACGGCGGCGGGAGATCCGGTATATAAGGTGATTACAGAGGAGAAATGGCATCTTGTCTTTCCTCTGGACAAAGACACGGAAACCTATCTTCTGGATGAGATCAGCCAGAACCGGGCCACCGCCGAGGACGGAAGCGTCACCCAGTACGATACCTACATAGAAATCCGGATGGACAAGGACAAGGAGATCCTGTGGCCTACGGTGACGGTGGAATACCGGGAGGGACAGGCTTACGGGGTGTTGGAATTTATCAATTCCATGGTGCGCTATGCAGGAGAGCGGTACCTGGATTTTGAGATCCTCCGGGACGAGACCTCCGGCTTAAAGATTCCCAAGACTGCGGTGACGGAGAAAGAGTTTTATGTGATAGACGCCGCTTACCTTACAACTTCCGGCTCCGAGGAGGACAAAGGTTTTATGAAGCAGACTGTGTCTGTGGAGGGAAATACGGCGGCGGAGTTTGTGAACTGTACCATCTATTATCAGGACGAGGAGCATGTCTATGTGGATCCGGAGGAGGAAGATTTCAGTACTTCCCGGAAGAAGCTTGAGTCCGGGGATCTTCTGATTAAGACGGACTCCGCCGAGTATTACCAGGTGGGGGAGACAGGCAGCCTCAAAGGCGTCTACAATATCAACAAAGGCTATACGGTATTCCGGCAGATCGAGATTCTCAGCGAGAATGAGGAGTACTGTATTGTGAAAGAGGGAACCGGCTACGGCCTGTCCGTATACGATCACATCGTCCTGAATGCGGATACGGTGCAGGAGGATGAAGTGATCTACTAAGAAAAACGAGGTGAACATTGTGGTAACGGAAAATCTGGCAGAAGTAGAGAGACGGATATGTGCGGCCTGCCGGCGGGCCGGGCGTTCCCGGGAAGAGGTGACATTGATTGCGGTGAGCAAGACAAAGCCGGTGTCCATGATAGAAGAACTGCTTCCGGGGGGAACCAGGGACTTTGGGGAGAATAAGGTGCAGGAGCTTTGTGAAAAATATGAGCAGCTTCCCCGGGACATCCGCTGGCATCTCATCGGCCACCTGCAGAGGAATAAGGTGAAGTATGTGGTGGACAAGGCCTGCCTGATTCACTCGGTAGACTCCCTGCGCCTGGCCCAGGCTATCAGCCAGGAGGCTGCCAGGAAGCAGGTGACGGTTCCCATACTCATTGAGGTGAACATGGCTGGGGAGGAGAGCAAGTTCGGCGTGGCGCCTGGGGAAGCGGAAGGTCTTATCCGGGAAATCGCTTCTTTGCCGGCTGTTTCCGTCCGGGGATTGATGACAATCGCCCCATTTGTGGAGAATCCGGAGGAGAACCGCATATATTTTTCCAAGATGAAGAAATTATGTGTTGACATAAAAGGGAAAAACATTGATAATGTGGTTATGAATGTCCTGTCCATGGGTATGACGGGAGATTATGAAGTTGCCATTGAAGAGGGAGCCACGATGATCCGCGTGGGAACGGGAATCTTCGGGGAACGGAAGTTTGAAGAAAGATTGGAGACCATAGAATGAGTGTAATCGATAAATTCCTGGATGTCATGAAGCTCGGCGGGGACGACGACTATGATGATTATGACGACTATGATGATTACGAGGATGACTACGAGGACGACCGCTCTGAGAAACGGGGATTGTTTAAGCGCCGGAAAGACGACGACTACGATGACTATGAGGAGGAGCCTCCTGCAAAATCGAAATCCCAGAAGGTAACTCCCATCCGTCAGTCTGGCAGAAAGCAGGGAAATGGTATGGAAGTATGTGTAATTAAGCCTACAAGTTTTGACGATTCCCGTGAGATTACGGAGACTCTTTTGAGCAACCGCACAGTGGTACTGAATTTCGAGGGGCTGGATGTGGATGTAGCCCAGAGGATTATTGACTTCGTGTCGGGTTCTTGTTTCGCCATCGGCGGAAACCTGCAGAAAGTATCCGGATTCATTTTCCTGGTAACCCCCAGGAATGTGGAGATTTCCGGGGATCTCCAGGAGATTTTAAGCGGTTCCATTGATATCCCTTCCGTGTACAGCAAGGTCTGAGATATGACGAAGGAAGAACAGCAGGTGGAGAAGCGGCTTCTGGATTTGGCAGAAACCGCCTACCGCCGGGGAATCCCGGTCTATTCCGATTTCCTCAATCTCAATGAACTGCATATTTATCAGGGAATCCGTCCGAAGCTTTCCTATGTGGAGACAGAGAGCTTCGGGGGATATGAGTTGGCAGAGCGTCAGATGGCGGCATTTTATCCTGATGCTCTTTTTTGTCTGGAATATCCTCTTGCCTGTCTTAAAATTTCCCCTCTTCAGGAAAGGTTTGCGGAAAAACTCACCCATCGGGACTGCCTGGGGGCAGTGCTGAATCTGGGGCTTAACCGCTCCAAGGTGGGGGATATTCTGATGGAGGAACAGGAAGCTTTGTTATTCTGCCACAAGAGTATGGCAGATTTTATCTGTGAGAACCTGGCCCGGATCCGGCATACTAGTGTGTATGCCCGGCCGCTTGAACCGGCGGAGATACACTATGAGCCTAAGTATGAGGAACTTACCGGTACTTTGGCGTCGGTGCGGCTGGACAGTCTCTTATCTTTGGCATTGGGGGCTTCCAGGAGCAGCCTGACGGCCCTCATAGAGGGCGGCAGGGTATTTGTAAACGGAAAACTTATCACTTCCAACGGCTATGAGCCCAAGGAGGGGGATTTGGTGTCCGTCCGTGGCATGGGCCGCTTCTGCTTTTATGGAAGCGGCGGGCAGTCAAAGAAGGGCCGCCGCTATGTAACGGTGCGGAAATATAGTTAGGAAGGACGTAGAAACCATGGCTGGTGAAACCTATCGCTCCCTGCCCGTAAGAAGGGACGGGGAATTTTGCTATTCCATTGTGCTGGAGCAGGATTTTGGGAAACTGTCCGCCGAGGCGGAAGCCCTGGGTCTGGAAAACCGAAAGATCTGTATCGTCACGGACAGCCACGCAGGACTTCTCTATGGGGAGGAAGTGCGCAGAGAACTTTTGAAGGTATGCAAAGAGGTCTTTGTCTATACCATAGAGGCCGGGGAGGAGCATAAGACCCTGGATACGGTCCGGGGACTTTACGAGTATCTGATTATAAATCATTTTGACCGGAAGGATCTGCTGGCGGCCCTGGGAGGCGGCGTGGTGGGGGATCTCACCGGGTTTGCGGCGGCTACTTATCTGCGGGGGATCGGCTTTATCCAGATTCCCACTACCCTGTTGTCCCAGGTGGACAGCAGCATCGGGGGAAAGACCGGGGTGGATTTTGACAGCTACAAAAATATGGTGGGAGCCTTCCATATGCCCCGGCTGGTTTATATGAACCTGTCTGTTTTAAAGACCTTAAGTGAGCGCCAGTTTGCTTCCGGCATGGCGGAGATTCTCAAGCACGGGCTGATTAAGGACCGGGAGTATTACCAGTGGATGCTTAAGCACCGGCAGGAGATAAAGGACCGGAAATATGAGGCGCTTCTTCCCCTGATTGAAAGAAGTTGCCGGATTAAACGGGCTGTAGTGGAGCAGGACCCTACGGAGCAGGGAGAACGGGCCCTGTTGAACTTCGGCCACACCGTGGGACATGCGGTGGAGAAGCTTAAAAATTTCCGCCTTCTTCATGGGGAGTGCGTGGCCCTGGGAGCTGTGGCGGCTGCCGTCCTCTCCAAAGAGCGGGGATTGATTGGGGAAGAGGAGCTGGAAAGCATCCGGCAGGGCTTTCTTGCTTTTTCCCTGCCGGTTTCCACAGATGGCCTGGAGGCGGAAGAGATTCTTCGCATGACCCGTTCAGATAAGAAGATGGAAGCGGGGAACATTAAGTTTGTACTGCTCCGCAGTATGGGGGATGCCTTTGTGGACAGAAGCGTGACGGAAGAGGAACTGCTTGGGGCGATTCGGGCAGTTTTGGAGGAAACAGGGACATGACAATGGGGAAACGGGTTCGGTACGATTTGCTTGGAATAGCGGCTGGAGTACTTTTGACGGTTCTGGATCAGTGGAGCAAGTACCTGGCGGAGCTTCATTTGAAAGGCCAGGCTCCCTTTGTAATCTGGGAAGGGGTATTTGAACTGAATTACCTGGAAAACCGGGGGGCGGCCTTCGGAATGCTTCAGGGCCAGAAGGGAATTTTTCTGGTTTCCACTGTCCTGGTTCTGTTTTTCCTTGGTTTCTATTACCACCGGGCCCCTCTGGGGAAACGCTATGTGCCGGTGCGGGTTATCGGCGTTCTCCTCTTTTCCGGAGCGGTGGGAAACATGATAGACCGGGTGAGCCAGTCCTACGTAGTGGATTTCCTGTATTTTAAGCTGATTGATTTTCCCGTCTTTAATGTGGCGGACTGTTATGTCACGGTGGGAGCTATTCTGATGGCGGTGTTGTTTTTGTTTTTCTATAAGGATGAGGAGCTGGGATTTCTAAATCCCTTCCGAAAAGGTGGCAGCGATGGAAGCGATCCGCAGGTTTGAGGTTTTGGAGGAAGGGGCAGGTGTGCGCATGGACAAGTACCTGTCCGGTGTGCTGCCGGAGTTTTCCCGGTCTTATCTCCAGCGGCTGATACAGGAGGGGCGGGTTTCCTTAAACGGCTGCCCGGTCCGGGCCAAGGATAAGGCGGTTCCTGGGGCTGTGGTTGAGCTGGAAGTACCGGAGGCGGAGGAGCCGGAGATTGAGCCGGAAGATCTGCCGCTTAAGATTCTCTATGAGGACAGGGACGTGATCCTGGTGAATAAGCCTAAGGGTATGGTGGTTCATCCTGCGGCGGGTCATACTTCCGGGACTTTGGTAAATGCCCTTTTGTACCATTGCAGAGGAGAGCTTTCGGGTATCAACGGAGTTCTGCGGCCGGGAATCGTCCACCGGATTGACCGGGATACCACCGGAGTCCTGGTTGCCTGCAAGAACGATCAGGCCCATAACTGCCTGGCGAAGCAGCTGAAAGAGCATACGGTTACCAGGAGCTACCGGGCGGTGGTCTGGGGAAATATCAAGGAGGATGAGGGAACGGTGGACGCCCCCATCGGCCGGCATCCCACGGACCGGAAGAAGATGGCTGTGGTGTCCTCCGGCGGCCGGGAGGCCGTCACCCATTACCGGGTGCTGGAGCGCTTTGGAAATTGCACCTATATCGAATGCCGTCTGGAGACAGGGCGGACCCATCAGATCCGGGTTCATATGACCAGCATCGGCCATCCCCTCCTGGGGGACGAGGTGTATGGCAGGGTGAAAGCTCCCTTCCGGCTGGAAGGGCAGACGCTCCACGCCATGACCTTAGGCTTTATCCATCCCTCCAGGGGAGAATACATGGAGTTTGAAGCCCCTCTGCCGGAGTATTTTGCCCGCCTTTTGGAGGTGCTGCGGCAGTAAAAATTTTGCTTGCCTTTTTCTCTTTCCTGTGCTACAATATAACACGTTGCAGGTGTTGCTATCTGTAACTGGCCGGCGTGTCGGAATGGCAGACGAGGCAGACTCAAAATCTGTTGTGGGCAACCACGTGCGGGTTCAAGTCCCGCTGCCGGCAGGAGGAAACTGTTGAGATACTTGGTTTACAGGGATCTTGGCAGTTTTTTGTTTTACACGAAGTGGTATATTCGTGTTATATAGGGGAAAGGCATCTCTTCGGAGGTGCTTTTTCCTTCTGACGCAGAAGAAAAAGTGTGTACATATTCGTCCCAATGATTTAAAATGTACTCAGAAATACATTGAGGAAAGCATATCTATGAGAAAATGTTGCATTGCAATCTGTGAAGACGAACCCCATTTTGCCTCCAGGATGAAAGGAATGCTGCTTCCTTATCTTAGGGATCGGGAACTGGAGGCCGAAATCTGCATATTTCCCAGCGGAGAGGAGCTGCTTGCCTCCGGCAGGGTGCCGGATATCCTTTTGATGGATATTAAGCTCCCGGGCAGAGACGGGCTGGAGGTTGTGGAGCATCTACAGAGAGCGGGGAAGGACAGCCAGGTGATTTTTATTACCGCCTACAAGGAATATGTGTTCCGGGCCTTTGACCTGGAGGCGGTTCATTATATTTTAAAGCCGGTCCGGGAGGAAACCCTGTATCAGGCCCTGAACCGGGCACTCCGGCGTGTCAGGGCCGAGGATGGAAAAGCGGTTTTGATTGCCCGGGGCAGCCAGGTTTTCCGCCTGGGATTCCGGGAAATTCTCTACTGTGAAGTCTTTGATCACGAGACCTATATTTACACGGCCGGGGGACGTTTCCGGTTTTCAGGGACACTGGATGCTTTGGAGAAAGAACTGGACGAGCGCTTTTTCCGATGCCACAGAAGCTATCTGGTCAATATGGACTGGGTGACAGAGAAGGGGACGGGGACTGCAGCAGTGGCAGGAGGCGGAAGGGTACTGGTGTCCAGACGCAGGGAAGGTGAATTCCGGAAACGTCTTTTAAAATCCTGCAGGGAGTGTGTATGTTGATGGAGGGAAGGGTTTTCTTTTATGCCTGGTGGCTGCTGGTAAACGGGGTACAGAATTATCTGGCCCTTTCCTTTTTGCTGGGAACTGGCAAAAGAGAGAAAAAAAGACAGATTTGGGGCTGGATCTCCATAAGCCTCATTATGACCTTGCTGGCCCTCCGGTTTCCGGTTTCCGGCATGTTTTTTGTTCATATATTACTTTTGATTCTTTACTCCAGATGGATACTGCATATGGAGTGGGAAGAAATGGCAGCTCCCATGGCTGTTTTGTTTACGATAGCTACTTTTGCAGAGGGTTTTTCAGCACTTGCCCTGTCTTTGATTTCCACCAGTATTGAGGTACCCGGAAAGGGTATAGTTCTGCAGCTTCTTGTATCGGCCCTATCCTTTTTGGCCTATGCACTGCTATTAAGGCATATACAGGGGAAATATGGGCAGATTTTGCATCGGCCATCTTTGTCCGGTCTCTATCTTCTTTTGCTGCCCTGCGCCTGCATGGTGGCCGCAGTCCGTTTTTGCCTTAGGCTGGACAGCCGTTCCTTTGAAGCATACCTTTCCAGGTTGGGAATTGGAGCGGGAGTTACTGCAATTTTTGTGATAGGAGCTGCCGCCTTGATATTTTTTCTTATATTGGAGAGCTTCTGCAGGCTCTTTTCCCTGTGGGAGGAAAAGCAGAAGGCCCTGCAGTTGGCGGAGCAGAGGAAGGGAGAGGGAATGTATCTGGAGGAAGCCAGGCGGCAGAATCAGCAGTATGCTTCCTTTCAGCACGATATAGACAACCATCTGCTAGTACTTTCCGGCCTTATGACAGGGGGAGCATACCGGGAGGCAGAGCGCTATGCGCAAGAGCTTTCCAAGAGAGCCTTTTCCCTGGAACATCTTAAGACTTCCGGCAATGTGTCCCTGGATATTTTGCTGTATGAAAAATCGGACTGTGCCAGGGAGAGAGGGATAAACATGTTCTGTGATGTAGAGATTCCCCAGGGATTTCCCGTGGAAGATCCCGACCTCTGTGCTCTTTTTTCCAATATTTTAGACAATGCCATAACCGCCTGCGAAAAAGAAGGGGGCAGGAAGCCTTTTCTTTCCATAAAAGCCAAGGCCCGGGGAAAAATCCTGATGATAGAGGGGAGCAACACGTTTCTTGGCTCCCGGCCTGTCCGGGAGGGAACGGGGCTTGGCAATGTCCGCAGGATTGCCGGGCGCTACGGAGGAATGGCAGAGTGGGAAAAGAGGGACGGGATCTTCCGGATTTCCGTGCTTTTGTGCCCGTTCACGAAAGAAAACCAGCCGTCTGCGTAAATGCCCTTTCAAAATACAGGGCCCCTCCGATAGAAAAGCGTAGCGGAGTACTTGAAATCGCAAGCCAGATAGGAGGAAACAAAGATGACTATGCAGATAAGGCCGGGATATGTAAATCCCTTGAGTATGGTGAAAGGGTCAAAATTAAACCCCAAAGCCGGAGAGGCTATGAAGCAGGGGGAAGGTTCCGGAGATATCCGGGAGCTTCAGGCCAGACAGCAACAGCTTCAAAATACCATGCTTATGATGAAAGCCTCCGGTTCCGACAGCAGCGGTATGTCTCCGGAAATGGAGAAACGGATGGAAAAGGAACTGGAAAAGGTCTCCAAAGAGCTTAAAAAGGCCAAGAAGGAGGAAGCCCTTCCTCAAAAAGAAAAGCGGAACCGGGATATTTATGAATAAAATTTCCACTTTCTGCATATAGTTCTAGTATTAGGGGAGCCGTATGTATCCCCCTATTTCTGGGAAAATCACATCGTGCAGGAGGACAAGACATGGCAAGGCCGAGAACGAAAATCAGGAAATCTTACGAGACGCTTCTGGAAGAGAATGGAGAGAAACTGAGAAAGCATAAGGAAGCCCTTCAGGTGCTGGAAAAGGAGCGGCAGGATCTGCTCAAGGCTAAACGGGATGAGGAGATGCAGGAGCTCTATGTTTACATGCAGGAGAACCAGCTCTCTGCCGGGGAGATTCTCAATTATCTCCAGGGAATGCAGATGCAGCAGGAGGCATCGTAGGACAGAAAACAAGAGGGTGCGGACGGAAAGAGATTTCCGGGCCGCACTTTTTTGTCTGGCTCTTGCACTTTCAGGGTGAAGGGGATAAGATAGGGGAAGAGAAATTTTTGAAAAGGGGTGTTAGGATGGAAGAGAAGGGGTTTGCACCTGTCTATAAAGAAATCTTTCCCTTTTGGGAGGAACTATCTGTGGAAGATAAAGACTACATCTGCCGAAATTCCCATGCCGTTACCTATCCGGAGGGAAAAAATATCCATGACGGCGGCGGATGCTCCGGCGTGATCCTGGTGCGCCGGGGAAGCCTCCGGCTTTATATGATGTCGGATCAGGGAAAAGAGATTACTTTGTACCGGCTTCATCAGGGGGATCTGTGTATGTTGTCTGCCTCCTGTGTCCTGGATGCCATAACCTTTGATGTATTTCTGGATGCGGAAGAGGAGAGCCAGTGCTATGTGATTGGAGGCTCCGCCTTCGCAGAAGTATCCAGGCGGAATCCCTCCATTCAGATCTTTGCCCTGGAGACGGCGGTGGGCCGTTTCTCCGATGTGATGTGGGTCATGCAGCAGATTCTCTTTCTAAGCATGGATAAGCGCCTTGCCATCTTTCTGTCGGATGAATCTGCAAGGACAGGTTCCGATAGGATTTCACTGACTCACGAGCAGATTGCCCGCTATATGGGATCTGCCCGTGAGGTTGTGTCAAGAATGCTGAAATATTTTGCCAATGAAGGGATTGTGGAAGTTTCCCGCAAAGGGGTAAAAATCCTTGACAAGAAACGCCTTCGCAATTTAGCCCTCTAACAGGGCCAGGATCTGGGCCTTCGGTTTTGCGCCTGCGGACTGATGGACTACGGCACCGTTCTTTATCACCACCAGGGTGGGAATGCTGAACACTCCGAAGGTCTGGGCAAGCTCCTGTTCTTCGTCCACATTGATTTTTCCTACCAGATACTGGGGGTTTTCTTCTGCAATCTCATCTACAATGGGGGATACCATGCGGCAGGGGCCGCACCAGTCGGCATAAAAGTCAAGGAGAACGGGCTTTTCGCTGGTTTTTACAGAATCAAAGTTATTTTTATTTACATGCAGTACAGACATGTTTGTTACCTTCCTTTCTTAATTGGTGTCTTTAGTATAACAGGTATCTATCTTTCGTTCTGTGACGAGGTCACATTTTTTGCCCGGCATATGAGCTGCGTCATGGTTCCCATGGGGCAGTATACACACCAGGAGCGGGGCTTAAACAGAACCATGGTCAGAAACCCCAGTACGGTGGAGGTGAGCATCACACTGTAAAATCCAAAAGCAAACTGCGCTGTGCCGTCGGAAAACAGGGTGCCGTGATAGGCCCAGTCCCAGGGCAGCTTTAAGGTCCACAGGAGCGTTACCACGGTACTTAAATCTCTGGCTCCTGCGAATACCAGATAGGTATTCCACAGCATCAGGAAAAACATTGCAAAAAAGAAAATCAGGAATCCGTACCGGAAATAGCGGGACTTCATCCATCTGGGAATATCCTTTTTCCGTGAGAGCCCGAACCTGCCCCCTGCCAGGGAAAACAGCTGTCCCCTGCCGCAGTATTTGTTGCAATAAGCCTTATTACCCTTTACAAGGGCGATAAGAAGAGGGAGGAAGAAGCAGAGAAGTCCCAGCCAGGCAAAGAGGATATTGAAAAATCCCAGAATTAAATAGGTGAGTGAGAAGAGCCACAGGTAATCATACCATTTCTTTTTTTCCTTCATTGTCCGGTTACCTCCAATGTAATAACGCTTGCAGGGCATTCCTTTGCGCATTTTCCGCATCCGATGCACAATTCTTCATCAATTTCGGCATAGATCCCTCTGGGAACGGTAATGGCCTGTCTCGGACAGACTTTGATACAGCATCCGCAGGCAACACATTCCCGGATATTGACGGCCGCTTTTCTTTTTGCCATAATGAAATCTCCTTCTGTTTTACGTTCATCATACAGAAAGGAGATTCTCTTTTTCTGTGACAAAGTCACAGAGCCGGTATAAAAAATTGTCTAAAAAGCGTCCCGGTACTCGCTGGGGGTCATTTTCACGTACTGCTTAAAGCTGCGGCTGTAGTTGAGGGTGTTTTTAAACCCCACCTCCAGGGCGATGGCGTGTATGGGGAGCTTGGAGTAGGTCAGGTATTCCTTGGACTTGTTGACCCGGTATTCCGTCAGGTACTGGTGAAGGGTCAGGCCTGTGTGGTCTTTAAAAATTTTACAGAAGTAGTATTTGGAAAAGCTTACCTTTGCACAGATTTTGTCGATGGTAAGTTCTTCTTTGTAATGTTCGTCAATGTACTTGAGGGCGGTGTTTACCACGGTCTGCTGGACCGGAGTGATAAGGCGGGCCTCATTGATGTTCCGGGTCACCTGGATCAGCTCATGGATAATCTGGTGGAGAAGATAGCAGGCCTGCATCTGGATGTATATATCTTCTTTATAATTAAGAAGGCAGAGGTCGGTAAAATAGCTGCGGATATTGTGGAGGGGCAGGATGGGGATGATCCCCTGGGTGTCCCGGATCATATTATAGTAGAGTTTGGCGTGGCTTCCGCAGAAAACTACATAGAAATATTTCCAGTCTGCCGTTGCTTTCGAAAAACTAAGTTTTGTGTTACAATTAGAAATAATGATGGTCTCCTTATTGATGTAGCGTACATCCTTGTACTTGGTGTACTGGGCCACTCCCTCCAGCACATAGAAAACGACGAAATCCGTGTAGTTGGGTTCGAAGCTTAAGTGCCGTTCATTGGAAAAACCGCACCGGACCAGCTGGAAAGGAAGGGAGACAGCCTTGCTGGGCAGTGGATTTGCTTTATGGATATAATTTGGGGGAAATTCTTTTTGTGGCAATTTCATAGACCATACCTCGCAAATATTAGAACATTTTGTGCGTTTTTATAAAAAACAGCTTGACACAAGAGTAATATAACATAGTTTAGACAAAAAAACAATAATTGATATCGAAAACACAATATTTGATATTGAAAAATGGGACGATTTGGGGTTATTTAGAGACATGAGATTAAAGCAAGGAAGGAGTAGGGTAAGGTGAATGAGCAAAATTACATTCTTGAGCTGAAAGATGTAGTCAAAACCTTCGGCGGCGTAACGGCTCTGGCAGGAGTACAGTTCCAGCTGAAGAAAGGCGAAATCCATGCGCTCATGGGTGAGAATGGTGCAGGCAAGTCCACGTTTATCAAAGTTATCACCGGTGTTCACCAGCCGGACAGCGGAATCATGCTCCTGGAGGGAGAGCGGATTACCCCCAGGAACACCATGGATTCCGCCAAGCTTGGAATCGCGGCCATCTACCAGCACGTAACCGCATTTCCGGACCTGTCCGTTACGGAAAACATTTTTATGGGGCAGGAGATTAAGAATAAGCTGGGCATGTATGACTGGCGCCAGATGAATAAGCGGGCCAAGGAACTGATTGAGCCCTTAAGCAAAGAGATTGACGTGACAAAGCCTATGGGTTCTTTAAGCGTAGCGGCACAGCAGCTGGTGGAGATTGCCAAGGCGCTCTCCCGGGATGCCCGGATCCTGATTATGGATGAGCCCACGGCGTCCCTGACGGCCAATGAGTGCGAGGAGCTGTATGCTATCGCGGAGCGGCTCCGCAACGAAGGGGTTTCCATTATTTTGATTTCCCACCGGTTTGAGGATATGTACCGGCTGGCCACCCGGGTCACCGTCTTCCGTGACGCGCAGTACATAGGCTGCTGGGATGTGGATAAGATTTCCAACCAGAAGCTCATCGGGGCCATGGTAGGCCGGGAGCTGGATCAGATGTACCCGGAGAAGACGGCGAAGATCGGTAAAACCGTACTGAAAGTAGAGAATATTTCCAAAGAAGGTTACTTTAAGAATATTTCCTTTGAAGTGAAGAAGGGAGAAATCCTGGCTCTTACAGGCCTGGTAGGTGCAGGGCGCACGGAGGTCTGCCAGACCATCTTCGGAATTATGAACCCGGACAGCGGGAAGATTACCCTGGAGGGACAGGAGATTCGTGTGAAGAGCCCGGTGGAAGCCTTTAAGCAGGGCATCGGCCTTCTGCCGGAGAACCGGCAGACCCAGGGTCTTATTAATGAGCTCCCCATTTACCAGAACGTATCCTCTGCAGACATGAACCACTTTGCCAAGGCACATATGCTGGACGAGAAAGCGGAGATTCAGAACGCTATTGAGCTGTGCCAGAAAATATCCCTGAAAGCCAAGGATATCAGCGCACCGCCTTCCTCCCTTTCCGGCGGCAACCAGCAGAAGGTAGTGTTTGCCAAACTTTTGAGTATGCCTTTGAAGGTTCTGATTCTGGATGAGCCTACCAAGGGTATCGATGTAGGCGCCAAGTATTCTATCTATGAGATTATGAACGAGCTTGCCTCCAACGGATATGCCATTATTATGGTTTCCTCCGAGATGCCGGAGGTTCTGGGCATGGCGGACCGGATTGTAGTTATGAAGTCCGGTCATGTGACAGGCGAGTTTAACAGCGGCGAGGTATCCCAGGAAATGATTATGGCAGCTTCCCTGGGCGAGCAGAGAAAGGAGGCCAAGGCATGAAAAAGATAATGGGATACCGGAATATCGGTCTTGTGTTCGGATTGATTGGCCTTTTGGTGCTGGCGGCTATCATTACGCCATCCATGTTTTCTGTAAACGCCGTGATTTCCATGCTGCGGAATAACGCAGTGTATGTATTCCTGGCGATTGGCATGATGGTGGTGCTTGTGACAGGTGGTATCGATCTGTCAATCGGTGCGACGCTGGCTTTGGCCGGTGTGGCATGTACTTCTCTGATGAGCAGCCACGGAGAGATTCCCACGGTTGTGTGGGTACTGTTAAGCCTGGTAATTGGCATGCTCTGCGGAGCGTTTAATGGTTTTGTGGTTGGATATTTAAAGGTGGTTCCCATGATTGCCACACTGGGCACCATGTATATTTACCGGGGTCTTGCGTTTCTCCTGAGCGGCGGACAGTGGTGGTTCCCCCACCAGATTTCAGAAAGCTATCAGGCCTGGGCAGCCAAGAGAATTCTAGGGGTTCCTTCCATTCTCTGGATTTCGGCCATTGTGTTTATCATTGCGGCGTGGTTTTTGAATTACCGGACCAGCGGCCGCCGGATTTACGCCATCGGAACCAATGTGGAGTCTGCAAGGGTAGCCGGTATCAAAGAGGCGCGGGTGCGTTTTCTGGCATTTGTGATCAGCGGCGCTTTGGCCGGACTGGCCGGAATGCTTTTCACGTCGAATTATGCAAGCTGTACCTACAGTATCGGCGACGGCTATGAGCTGCAGGCGGTTGCCATCTGTATCTTAGGCGGCGTGAGCATTACCGGAGGCCGGGGAACCGTAGACGGCGTGCTGATTGGCTGGCTGATGATGAGTGTGATTACCCAGTTTATCAGTCTTCTCCCCGGTTTGTCCGTATGGCAGAAGGCCCTCCAAGGGGCAATCATTATCATTGCCGTATTTATCAACATTGCGATGGCGCGTTCTTCTGAGAAGCGTTTCCTGAAAGAAAGGGGGGCACTGCTCTGATGGCTGGCGAAAACAAGGCGACGGTCAGGGATCTGACAGTCAAGGAAAAATTTAAACTGAGCAAATTTCTCGTAAGATGGGAAATGATGCTGATCTACATATTGATTTTAATCAACCTGATTCTGGCGGTTGCCAGACCGGGATTGTATTTTAACATCGGCACCATCCAGTCCATTATTCAGTCTGGCCTGGATCTTTCCCCCATGGTAATGGGTATGGTATTTGTGCTGATGCTGGGAGATATCGACGTGTCCATCGCGTCCATTATGGTACTTTCGGGTATGACTACAGGTCTTCTGTACCAGAATGGAGCACCTGTAGTGGCCGCGGTGCTGGCAGGCATCCTCACCGGCGCTGCCTGCGGAGCTTTTAACGGAGTTCTGATAGGCTATGTGAAGATGCCCGCGGTTATTGTGACCATTTCCACCTCCATGCTGTTCCGGGGAATTGTGGAGATTATCCTGGATGTAAATTCCCTGAAGAATTTCCCGGCCTTCTACAATGCCATCGGCTGGAGAAACTGGGGGATTTTCCCCATCAGCATGGTGCTGTATGTGATTATCACGGTAATCTTTTTCTTCATCCTGCACAAGTCCACCTTCGGGCGGCAGCTTTACATTGTAGGAAATAATCCCACCACGGCTACCTACTCCGGCATCCGGGTAGAGCGGGTGAAGCTTATCGTGTTTATCCTTATGGGGGTGATGGCAGGTATCGGATCCATTTTCTTCGTAGGGCGCATGGGCGGCGGGCTTTCCTCCTCCATGGGTACGGGCTATGAGATGGATGTAATCGCCATCTGCGTGCTGGGCGGCGTGTCCACCAACGGGGGCAAGGGCAAGGTGTATGGACCCTTTATCTCCACCTTTATTATGGCCTTCCTGCTGTATACCCTGGGTCTTATCGGCGTGGACGCCAACACCCGGAAGATTGTCACCGGTATCGTGCTGCTGATTGCAGTGCTGATTCCCAGCATCAACCGGCAGCTGGTTGCGGATATCCGCCTGAAAGTTCTCTACAAGAACAATAAGAACATAGAAGCCCTGAATTTGAAGACCGCGGCGGAGGTTAAGGGGCTGAAAGCGGAGATCGCCAGGCTCAAGAAAGAGGGAGCTGCCTCCGATAAGATCCGCAAGCTGGAGGAAAAGATTGTCTCCCTTCAGAATACCTGCAAGGAGAAGACCGCCCAGATGAAGGCGGAACTGGCAGAGGACGCCCGCAGGAATAAGGAGCGTTTCTCCTAGTAACCAACCACACTATATACAGAGTTTAGAGCGCTCTGTTTATATAGACAAAATTTAAAAGGAGGATTTTATTTATGATGAAGAAATTCTTAGCTCTGATGCTCAGTGTGAGCATGCTGGCAGGACTTGCTGCCTGCGGTTCCAAGGAAACGGAGGCTCCGGCAGAAGCTCCCGCACAGACAGAGGCTCCGGCTGAGACAGGCGGCGACGCAGAGCCCGCAGCTCCCAGCACCGGTTCCGGAAAACATATCTTTATGTTCAAGTCCACCGGAAACAGCTTTGGCGATTTGATGTACGAAGGCTACAGCGAGTACATGAATGCTCTTGGCTATGAGACCGAGTATGACAGCCCCGCAGAGACGACGGTTGCGGCACAGGTACAGATGCTGGATGAGCTGATCACCCAGGGTGTTGCTTCCATCACCATTTCTACCAACGGCGACACAGGATATGACGAGGTATTTGAGAAAGCGAAAGCTGCAGGAATCCCCATCATTTCCATCGACTCCGAGGCAAGCGTAAACTATCGTCTGGCTCACATCAACCAGGCAGAGGTTCAGGATATCGGATCTTATCTGGTACAGGCAGCCGTTCTCATCACCCTTGGCATCGACTATCCGGAAGGAAAAGAGATGGAAGATGTTCTGGCAGAAGAGCTTCCCAACTACTCCGGTGACGAGATCGTTCTCGGCGTTCTCTCCGCAGGCGTTGACACCCCGGTACAGAACAGCTGGATCGCCGCTATGGAAGTAGAGCTGGCGAAGGATATGTACAAAGGCAAAGTAAGTGCGAACCTGGATAAGAAGTACGGCAATGATGATTTCCAGGAGTCTACTACTCAGGCAAACGCTTTTGTAGCAGAGAACAAGGTTGACTGTATCATTTCCCCCACCACTGTTGGTATCGCGGCGGCAGGCCAGGTGCTTAAGGAAGCAGGCAGCGAGATT
>CAJUMM010000034.1 GCA_910586955.1 uncultured Lachnospiraceae bacterium
GTAAGGCAACGGACTCTGACTCCGTCATTTCAAGGTTCGAATCCTTGTAGCCCTGCTTTAAGAACCCCGGTGGAGGAATCCGCTGGGGTTCTTTTTTTAGAAGGAAAAAAAGAACGGATTGACACGCCAAGTGAGATAAAATATATTTTTTATAATGATAAGAAAGACGGGGGACAGCTATGGCAAAAAACAAAATAATTGTCGTAGAGGATGAGGCGGCTATCGCGAAAATGATTGCGATGAACCTGCGGGTTGCAGATTATGAGGCGGAAGTGTTTTACGACGGCGGGGAGGCGGCCCGGGCCCTGAGAAAAAACCACGAATATGATTTGGCGATTCTTGACGTGATGCTTCCGGGGATGGACGGGTTTGCGCTGCTTGAGGTTATGAAGGAATATGGGATTTCGGTGATTTTTCTCACGGCGAAAGATGATTTGGATTCCAAAATTTCCGGTTTAAAGGGCGGTGCGGAAGATTATATCGTCAAACCCTTTGAAGTGCTGGAGCTTTTGGTGCGCATGGAAAAGGTGCTGGAGAGGTCAAACAGGCTTGGGAGCCGGCTGAAGGTGCTTGATTTGGAAATTAATCTGGATGAGCATACGGTGCGCCAGAACGGCGTAGAGATACCGTTAAAGCCGATGGAATTCGAGCTGTTGTGCGTGCTTGCGAAAAATAAAAACATTGCTATTTCCAGAGAGAAGCTGCTGTCCATGGTCTGGGGCGTCGATTATGTAGGGGAGACCAGAACCGTGGACGTCCATATCGGGCAGCTTCGCAAAAAGCTCCATCTGGGAGAGCATATCAAAACCGTCTCCAAGGTGGGGTACCGGCTGGAGGAGTAGGGCGTGAAACTGAGAACAAGAATTATCTGGATTTGCTGTCTTTCCATTTTTGGAGCGCTCCTGGCAGGAGATATCATTATCTGGATTCTGGCCTATCGAAATATGATGAACGAGGCGCTTACCCGGGCATACGGAGATTCGTTTCTGGTGGCGAATGATTTTCAGGAGCGTCTCTTGCAGGCGCACGCAAGCGGTGTGGACAGCGACAAAATTTATCTGGAATATCTGCTAAAGTCCTATCAGGATGATTATAACGTCTGTATTTACTATGAGGATTACCAGGCGCCGGAGACCGCAAAAGAGGCGTATAACCATACGATATTTTCTATGGAAGATTTTCTCGATCAGAAATACAGTGCTTATTACGGAGAATTGTCCTACGCGGCAGCCAGGTGGAACCATACGCCGTATATTATCTTTCAATATAATTATGAGGGGCATATATTTTTGTACCGCCTGTGCGACGTTTCGGCAGTGGAGGACAGGTTTTTCATGCTGGTGGCGGCCATGGCGTCTTTGCTGGTGGTGCTAACGGCGGCGGCAAGCATCATTCTGCGCCTTGTGTTAAAGAGGGTGTTAAGGCCGCTGAAAGAACTGAATGAGACGACGAAGCGCATGGCGGACAACGATTACGGACAGCGCGTCGCCATCCGGCGGATGGACGAAATTGGCGAACTCGGGGAAAGCTTTAATAAAATGGCGGAGGCGGTGGAAGCGAGGGCAAAAAGCCTTGAGGAATCGGAGCGGAAGAAGACGCTGTTTATGGGCGATCTGACCCATGAGCTGAAGACGCCGCTGACGGCTATTTCGGGATACGCGCAGACGCTCCTTGCCGTGAAAATCTCGAAGGAGGAAGAACAGGAAGCGCTTTTGTATATTGACGAGGAATGTAAAAGGCTCTCCAAGCTCTCCAGGAAGATGATGCGGCTTTTGGAGCTGGACAGGGATGTGGAGCTGGAATTGGCCTTGACGCCGGTGAGAGAATTGTTTGGGCGGACGGAACACGCGTGCAAGGCTGTGCTGGAAGAAAAGCGCCTGACCCTCGCCTGGGAAGAGCATGGGGAGATGCTGCCCATGGATGTGGAGCTGATGACGGACATGCTCATCAACCTGGTAGATAATGCCGCGAAGGCAAGCGTGGAGGGCGGGAAGATTGTGTTGAGAGCGTGGGAGCGCCGTATCGAGGTGGAGGATTTCGGACAGGGCATCCCCGAAGAGGAGCTGGAAAGGATCATGGAGCCCTTTTATATGGTTGACAAGTCGCGAAGCAGAAGGACGGGCGGCTCGGGGCTTGGACTGGCGCTTGTGGCGATGATTGCGAAACGGCATGGAATCCGGATAGAGATTGACAGCCGCCTGGGGGAAGGAACCCGCTTTATTTTACAATTCGTTTAAATTTTGATGAATACTTGATGTAATAATTTATGCTATGCTGACCATGTCCTTATAAGGAGAGGGTAAAGTTGAAAGAAAAGGAGAATGAGAAATATGAAAGCATGGCGTAAAGGAATGATGTGGCTTGCGGCGATGATGGTCGTCATGATGGCAGGATGCCGCAAAAATCCAGAATCCCCCATTGTGGAGGACAAGGATATGGAGGAATTGGTAGAGGAGGCGCAAAGCAGTGGCGGCCAAAGGGATGTGGATCAGATCGCGAAGGATTACGACGCATATCAGACGACCCTTGAGGACGCGGCGCTTAAGATTACCGTGAATGTGGACGCGAAGGTGGATATTCCCCAGGCGCAGCAGATGTCCGTCCTGCGGGTGCGGCAGAATGGAATATCGCAGGATCTGCTTGACAAGGTAAACGCAGCATTGATGGAGGGAGAGGCCTTATACGACGGACGTGTGCTGTCGGTTCGGACGCGCGGCCAGGTGCAGAAGGAGATCGACGCAGAGGTTAAGCGCGGCAAAGAGCTGGCGGAGGAGTATGAGGGAAATGATTTAAAGATTTATCAGGAGGAAAACCAGAAGGCAGTCGATATGCTCCGGGAAGAGTATGAGTTGGCGCCGGAGGCCGTGGATTGGGAGTCGTATCGGTCGGACGGGAAGCTGCAGCAGACGGCGTCCCTTGATCCGGACGAATATTCGGAGGAGCACAGTCCAAATCCTGACGGAGAGATCTTCTACGGCGTCAACCGTGGGCAGAACGGAAGCTTTCTGTCGCTCTACGCGCAGAATAATGAAAACTATGGAAATTGCCTGCGCTGCAGGAAGAGCAAGCATGGTTACATCCATACGAATAGCGTCCTGGTGTCAAATACCAATCTGGATAACATCCTGCCCTATGTCTGGAGGGCGGATGCGACGGAAGAGGCGCTGGTGAACGCGAGACGATATGGATACGATTATGCCGGAGAGTACCAGGATGAGGCTGCCACGGGAACCCTTGAGGAGGCAAGAAAAAAGGCGGACGAGCTGATGCAGAATTTGGGGCTGGCCGATTTTGCCTTTTACCGTGGCGAACTGTATGGAGAGTGGCAGGATTTCAGCGCAGGAGGCGACGGGACGGCGGACGACGGCTGGCGGTACTCAACCATTTATATTTTACAGTACATGAGGCAGATAGGTGGGGCCTTTGTGACAAATGCCGGGGGAGGCAAACACACGGAAGGCTGGGAGAATCAGACGTATGTGAAAAAAGACTGGCCCATTGAAGGGATTGAGATTCGCGTCAATGACGAAGGCGTTATCGGATTTGATTATAACGCACCGCTGGAAATCACGGAGACGGCAGTCCAGCAGTCGGCCATGAAATCCTTTGAGGAAGTCAGAGGCATCTTCGAAAAAATGGTTATGATTGCAAATGCCCGGGAGGAAGAGACAATCGCCATTGACATTGACAGGGTGGCCCTTGGCTACGCGAGAATCAGCGAGGCGGACAGCTTTGATACGGGGCTCCTTGTGCCGGTGTGGGATTTTATGGGAACGGTCACAAACGAGACGTTTGGGCAGGAGGAGTATCGGAGCGTCCTGACCATCAACGCGGTGGATGGATCGATTATCGACAGGGAATTGGGATATTAAGTTGTTGAAAGGAATATATACAGCAGGCATTTAGGCTATTTCAGCATACGCCAGAGGGTGCTCCGGCTTACGCCCAGGCGTTTTGCCGCCCGGCTGTGGTTGCCGTTTTCTTCCTCAACCACCAGAAGAGCGAGCTGGCGGTTGAAGTCGTAGAGCGTCATGGAAGAATCCAGGGCGGCCCCCTGTCCGGCGAATACACAGCCGGCCTCCCTGCTCAGCACGTCTTTGGCGTCGTCTGCGGTAATGTAGGGGGAGGCGCTGATGGAAATCAGCGTCCGCAGTACGCGGTGCAGCTGGTTGATATTTTCTTTCCAGGGAAAGTCGGTTAAAAGCTGCAGGGCCTCCGGTTCAAAACCGATGATTTGATTGGATATTTCCAGACTGATCTGGTTGATGTAAAGGTTGGAGAAATAGGCGATATCCTCCTTCCGGCTGCGCAGGGGGGCCAAATCCAGCTGAAGGCACATCATGTCGTGGATGAGGTAATTATAGAGATCGCCCGCGGGAGTTTCTCCTGCTTTCAGGGCATAGGAAAAAATAAAACGGTGCGTCTGGGTGTGGGACAGATGCTTTAGCATTTCCAACAGCTTGATATGATGGGAAAAGGACAGCTTTTGTATTCCTCTGAAGAAAAAGGTGCAGTTTGGCTCCAGGAGGGGAGAGCTGTCTTTTTGCGTCAGAAGGTTGAAGTTTGCCTCGTTCATAAATTGGCAGTCCACAATGATATAAGGCCACCGGGAAAAGGAGCTGCTGGTATACAGATAACCGGCGGCTTCGCTTTTGCGCACGCCGGGCTCCCCTGTAATGAGAACGGGGTGTGCAAAGGAATTATAGCTTTCCAGCTGCTTTTTCTGGAAGGCAGCCGCAGAAGAACTGCCCAGAGAGCTGATGCAGGTTCTGGAGGTAAAGTCTTCGTCGTTTTTGTATTGAAGCCATGCGTTTTCTGCCGGGAGTGGGTCCTGGGCGTCGATAAAAAAGACGTCGTGGACTTCTCCGGCTTTTTCCATTGGGCGCCGGAGGATTCGATATTGCCGGCTGCCTATTTTTTTGTATTTGGTTAAGCAGGGCGAGCCGCAGCCTTTCCGGATGGCATCGGTGACAGGGTATAGCAAAGGCTGCAGCTCGTGGCTGATCGTTGAGAGGTAGATCTGTCCGTTTGGTGAATAGTCAATGATTTTTTGCGTCTGGGCCTGAAGGAGCTGATAACAATAGCTGGTGTCGCTTTTGGCGGAGATGGAGTTTTTGGAGAGCTTTACCGCCTCGTCAAAGCTGCTCTGGATGCTCTCGTCCCCGGAGGAGACCAGAATAGAGCTGATACCTTCGCGGTTTGCGATGGTGCTGGAAATCATATCGCAGATAATCAGATAGCATCCGTCTGCCTTAAGTTTTTTTAAAACGGAATGTAGCTCGTCCATCTCGTGAATGGTGTAAATGTCGATGGAGAAATCCAGAAGATCGTATAGGATCCTGGCGCTTTCTGTGATGCTGGGAAAGCCTACCATGGCATATTTCTGCGTGGCGTCTTTTGCCTGTTTGATGGCACGGAGAATGTCATATATGGAGATGGGGACTTCAATAACAGGCAGACTTGTAGCCTTCTGTATTGCCTCGGCGGTTCCGCCTCTGGAGATGATGGCGTCGTACTCGGATAGATTCATTGAGTTTACGATAGAGACGCCAAGCTCCATATCCCCCAGAAAAACATCCAGCTCCAAATCCTCCCGTTGTTGCGCCAGCTTTGTCATAGAGATGCGCATACCCTCATAGGGGGCAATCCCCAATAATTTGATTTTACGCTGCAGCATATGAAGCCTCCCGTTAAATAAAAATTTTCTCTAAAAAGATGTTTAATATTATAACACGCGAAAAGATTCAAATCCAGATTTTTGATAAAGTGTTTCAATATAATACATATATGCCGAGAAAATACATTGAAATCTAAAATATAATGTGTTAATATTCATACATAAATCAGATAAAGAAGAAAAAGTGTTTTAAAATAAAACAACAGGGGAGAGAAATGGTAGACCTCTTAATTATTTCGGATGATTTTACAGGCGCACTGGATACAGGGGTTCAGTTTGCGCAAAAAGGAATTGGGACAAAGGTATTAAATGAATTCAGAGGAGAGCTGCTGCACAGGCATCAGGAGTGCGCTGTTCTTGTTGTGAATACGGATACCCGAAAGCTTTCGGGACCAGAGGCTTACGAAAAGGTCAGGCGCGTTACAGAAGCTGCAGTAAGGGGCGGAATACCTTATATCTTTAAAAAAACAGATTCAGCGCTTCGGGGAAATATTGGAAGCGAACTGAAAGCGGTTTTGGATGCCAGCAGGGAGCGGACGCTGGTTTTTGCCCCGGCCTTTCCTAAAATGAAGAGGATTACAAAGGGCGGCATCCAGTATTTTGAGGAAAAGCCCATCCATTTGACAGAGTTTGGCCGGGATCTGTATGAGCCTGTGCAGGAATCAAGGGTATCCTCTATTATACGGGAGCAGTATGACGGCTGTATTATCGAAAAAAAAGCCGGGATGGAGCTGCCGGACGAGGGCGGAAGAACAGAGAAAACGATTATTGTATATGATGCTGCGACGGATGAAGAGCTGGAGGCGGTTGCAAGACAGATCATGGAGAGAAAGACGGCGCTTATGGCAGGATGTGCGGGCCTTGCGGGCGCGGTCAGCAAACTGGTGCTGTTTCAAAGCAGGCCCTGCAGCTGCAGGCGCAGATTTTTTCCGCTGCTTGTGATTTGCGGAAGTGTGTTCCCGGTTACCAGGCGGCAGATATGCTATGCGCAGCGTCATGGATTTGAAAGATTTTCGCTGAAAAGCAGGGAGAGGACAAGAAAAGGATTGGTGCAGACCGAGGAGGGAAGCTGCCTTCTTTCAAAAATAAAAGAAACTCTCAGGACAGATGCCCCGGTGATTATTGATACGATGGGCGAAGGCGCAGAGGAGGAGAAAAACAGAAACCAGGAAGAGAAGGCAAGGCTAAGGCAGATTATAGCAGATAATCTTGGGGATATTATCAATAGGCTGGTGGAGGCAGGGTTTCAACGCACCATCATGGTAATAGGCGGGGATACATTGAAATCGGTGATTGAGAAAATGAATTGCTCCAGCGTGGAGCCGGTTGCGGAAATTTATGACGGAACCGTCCTGTTTTATCTTGATACAAAGCAGGGAATTATCCCCGTTTTATCTAAATCAGGAGGTTTTGGAGAGGAAGGGCTGCTGGTGGATATTGAAAATACGTTAAAGGAGAAGGAGGAACAGTTATTGTGAAAGGCATTATAACGCCGATAATCACTCCTATGAATGAGGACGAGAGTATTTGCCTGGAGGAGTTGAGAAATCAGGTACGCAGGCAGATTGCGGCAGGAGTGGATGGGATTTTTTGTTTTGGAACCAATGGAGAAGGCTATATCCTGAGCAGGAAGGAAAAGGAAGAGGTTCTGGAGGCTGTTATTGACGAGGCTGCGGGGCGTGTACCCATATATGCGGGTACGGGTTGTATTGGTACAAAGGAGACGATTGAGTTTTCAAAATGCGCCCAGAGGCTGGGAGCGGATGTGCTTTCGGTGGTTACGCCATACTTTGCGTCGGCGTCTCAGGAGGAGCTGAAGGAGCATTATACGGCGGTGGCGGAGGCATCGGGAATTCCGGTCATACTGTATAATATTCCGGCTCGTACAGGGCATAATCTGGCCGCCGGTACGGTAGCAAAACTGGCTGAGCATCCGAACATCGCAGGCGTTAAGGATTCCAGCGGCAATTTTAATCAGATGCTGCAATATATAGAGGCTGGGAAGGGGAAGGAATTTTGTGTGCTGTCCGGCAATGACGCCCTGATTCTGTGGAGCCTTCTTGCAGGCGGAACAGGGGGGATCGCCGGATGCGCAAATGTATTTCCGGAGCGTATGGTGGGAATTTACCGTGCTTTTTGTGAAGGGGACCTGGAGCGGGCCAAGGAACTGCAGGAGAGTATACGGCCGTTTCGCGACTGCTTTTCCTATGGCAACCCCAATACGATTGTGAAGGCTGCGGTGGAGATGAAGGGACATCCGGTTGGAAAATGCCGAAAGCCTTTTTCCGCTGTATCACATGAGGCTGTGCTCCGGATTGAGGAGGCTCTGAAAAAAATGGGTGAATGGGAGGAATGTACATGAAATCATTAGAAATCCCGCGAAAGGTGGTCTGGGGCCAGGACGCTTTTGAAGAATTTCAGAATATTCTGCGGGAAAGAAGGTGGAAAAGAGTTCTGGTCATTACCGATCACGGAGTACAAAAGGCGGGGCTTCTGGCACTGCTGGAGGAGAGCTTGCAAAAGGAAGGGACGGGTTATGAGGTGGTGGCCGACATTCCGGCAGAACCCTCATGGATGGCGCTGGACGCAGCCCTGAAGGAGGCGCGGAAGACAGGGGGTGAAGCGGTAATTGCCGTGGGCGGAGGCAGCACCATGGATGCGGCAAAGCTGTTTGCGGCCATGCTGGACTCTTCCTTAAGCGTACTGGAGGTTGTAAGGGATTCCGGCCTTTTGTCAAAGCGCCTTCCTCTGGTGATGATTCCCACTACGTGTGGGACAGGCTCGGAAGCTACTTGCAATGCGATTGTTGCGGTTCCCGAGGAGAAGATCAAGATTGGCGTTGTGAATCCGGTTTTGATTCCGGACTACGTGATTCTGGAACCGGAAATGATAAGAAAGCTTCCGAAATCCATCCTGGCAGCCACGGGAATGGATGCGCTTGCGCACTGTGTGGAATGTTATACGTCCAGAAAAGCAAATCTTCTCAGCGATCTCTACGCGGGAGCCGGCGCGAAACTTTTGTTTGAAAATTTGCGGACTGCGTATGAGGAGGAGGTAGATCTGTCTGTGTACGCGATGCTCCAGTTGGGGGCCTTTTACGGAGGGGTGGCGATTACAGGCAGCGGGACCACGGCGGTTCACGCGCTTTCCTATCCCCTTGGAGGAAGGTACCATATTCCCCACGGGATCTCCAACGCCATTTTATTTGCCCCTGTGATGTACAGAAATGAGGAAGCCTGCCGGGAGGAGCTGGCCAGGCTGTGCGTGTTTTGCTGGCCCCAGTGCCAAGGATGGGAAAAGAAGGAACAGTCCCGATGGGTGCTGAAGAAGCTGGAGGAGCTTGTGCAGGCTTTGGAGATTCCGGATACGCTGAAAGAGTTTGGAGTTCAGGCAGATGATCTGGAGGAGCTGGCAGAAGCAGGCAGCCAGGTGAGACGGCTTCTGGACAACAACAAAAGAGCCCTTTGCAGGGAAGAAATCCGGGAAATATACGCAGGGCTTTTGTGAACAGGCAGGCCGGAGGGATTGGTTGGAGGAAGAAATGGGAATACCAAGTAAAGAAGTAAGGATGGAGATTCGGCATATTTGTAAAAGCTTTCCCGGAGTAAAGGCAGTGGATGACGTGAGCTTTGATATCCGAAAGGGCGAGATACATGTGCTGATAGGGGAAAATGGGGCAGGCAAGTCAACGCTGTTAAAAATGCTTGCCGGGATTTATTCCATAGACGCAGGAGAAATCCTGCTGGAGGGAAAGCCGTACCATCCCAAAAACGTTATTGACGCGCAGAAAAACGGCGTGGCTATGATCCATCAGGAACTTAATATGATGCAGAACCGGACGGTGGCGCAAAATGTTTTTGTTGGCCGGGAACCCTACCGCATGGAAAAGCTGAAGCTGGTGGATCACAGGCGGATGCTGAGGGAATGCCGGGAGGTTTTGGAGAGTCTGGATATCGATCTGCAGCCGGACGCTCTGGTCAAGGATTTAAGCATAGCGCAGCAGCAGATGGTAGAGCTGACAAAGGCGATTTCCATGAGGAGCAGCCTGCTGATTATGGATGAGCCCACCTCCAGCCTGACGACAAAGGAGATAGACAATCTGTTTCGAATTACCAGGCAGCTGAAAGAAAGCGGGACCAGTGTGCTGTTTATCTCCCACCGGATGGAAGAAATCCTGGAGATTGGAGATCGGGTGACGGTTATGCGCGACGGATGCTATGTGGGAACGAGGGAAGTAGAGCATTTAGAGATGCAGGAGCTCATCACGATGATGATTGGCCGCAGCCTGGAGGATGTATACTGCAGAAATTACCAGGAAGCGGGAAGAGAGGCGTTAAGGCTTCAGAACCTGACGGGGCTTCGGTTTCGCAATGTGAGCCTGGAAGTTCGCCAGGGCGAGGTGGTCGGCCTGGCCGGCCTGGTGGGAGCAGGCCGCACGGAGATTGCGAAGGCGGTGTTTGGCTATGAGCCTGTGGAGGGCGGCAGCATCTTTGTTCAGGGGGAGGAGCTGAAGGAGCGGTTTTACACGCCCCGGAAAGCGATTCAAAAAAGTATTTCCTTCCTTCCGGAAAACAGGAAGGAGGAGGGGCTGTTTTTAGACTGGCCGATTCGCTCCAATATTACGCAGGTGGCTTTGAACCAGATTTCCAAAGGTATTTTTATTGACAAAAAGAAAGAGGAGAGCCTTTCGGATTCGCAGATTGAGGCTTTGAAGATTATCACCACATCGGGCGAAAAAAAGGTGCTGGAGCTCTCAGGTGGAAATCAGCAGAAGGTAGTGGTGGCGAAGTGGCTGATGACAAAGAGCAGGGTTTTTATTTTTGATGAGCCAACCAGGGGAATTGACGTGGGGGCGAAGTCGGAAATCTATGAAATTATAGATCGGCTGGCCTCTGAAGGAGCCGCCATACTGATTATTTCCTCAGATATGCCGGAACTGATTGGTCTTTCGGATCGCATTTACACCATGAAGGATGGAGAGATCATAGGGATGCTGGATCGAAAGAAAAAGGCGTTTTCGCAGGAAGTGATTTTGAAATTAATTATGGAAGGAGGATGCGCAGATGAATAGCCAAAGAAACGGGCTTGTCAAAAAAATGGCCAGAATCCCCATGATTTTCTGGGGAATCCTTGCAGCATCCATTCTTTTCGGGAGCCTGCAGGACAAGTTTTTCCTCTGGATGAATGTAGAGAACATCCTAAGAAATACGGCGATTCTGTTGATTGTATCCATTGGGATGACCATGGCCATTTTATCTGGAAAGATTGATCTGTCGGTGGGCGGAACCATGACGTTTGCAGGAATGGCTTCTGCGGTATTCCTCAAGCAGTTTGCCGATCCTGCAGCTTCCCATGTAGCGGCAGCGCTTCTGCTGGCGGTTGTGGCTGGAGCTGCCGTAGGCGCGGTAAACGGTTATTTTATCGGGGTGAAAAAATATGACAACTGGCTGATCTCTTTTGCGACGATGAGCATTACCTTTGGACTGGCGCAGGTGGTTACGGGCGGAAACATCATATCTGGATTTAACAAGAGCGTCCGTTTCCTGGGAGATGGAAAAATCGGGGCGGTAAGCGTGCTCCTAATTGTGGCAGCGGTTCTGGTGGGCGTCATGTGGTACGCATTGAGAAATACCAGGTTTGGCATGCATATTTACGCAGTAGGGGATTCGGAGCAGTGTGCGGAGCTTTCCGGCGTTTGGGTGGGGAAGGTTAATTTTCAGATTTATTTACTATCGGGTATCTTTGCTGGAATCAGCGGGTTTTTGCTGCTGTCCAAGACGAACTCCATGGGGCCTATTGCAGCGGAGGGATATGAGTTTAACGCGATTGCGGCCACCATTGTAGGGGGAACTTCTTTTGACGGAGGGAAAGGGGGGCTGGGCGGAACCATTTTTGGAGCCTTGTTTATCGCAGTGGTGAAAAATGGGCTTCAGCTGATAGGTTTTTCCGTTTATTTGCAGCAGACCTGTGTGGGCGTGTGCATTCTTGCAATTATTTTAATTGACGTGCTGGGGTCCCATGTGAAGCGGAAAAAGAGGATGAGGAGGCAGTATAAGGATGCGTAAAACGAAGTGGAAGTGGGAAATACGGAAATATTCCAGAGCCTTTTTGCTGCTGGCGCTGCTGTTGTTCTTTTCCCTGGCTACAGATACGTTCTGGTCTTTTGACAACTGGAGCAATGTGGCGAACATCGTCCTGTACCAGGCGCCTGTCCTGATACTGCTGAGTATCGGAATGACCTTGGTAATTGTATTGAAGGGGATTGATCTTTCAATCGGCGCCGTGGTCGCGTTTTCATCTACGATTGCCGCAATACTGATGAAAAATACGCAGAACGTCGTTTTGGGAATTTTGGCGGGAATTTTGGTAGGGGCGCTCATGGGGCTGCTGAACGGGATTCTGATAGCGGTTGTAAAGATACCCCCCTATATAGCCACCATATCGGTGCAATGGATTCTGAAAGGAGTGACAAATATTATCCTGCAGGGATCGTCACTCTATCAGTTTCCGGAAGGCTTTAAGAGACTGATGCAGTCTACGGCTTGGAATTATTTGCTGGTTTCGGCTGCCGTTGCGCTGGCAATGGGGATTTTGCTGACCAGGACAACCTATGGAAGGAACATTTACGCCATAGGAATCAACGGTGTGGCGGCGAAAATTTCGGGTGTACGGACAGAGCTGGTCATGGTGAGTGTGTACATGATTATCGGGGTTCTCGGAGCCATAACAGGAATCATCTATATGTCTTTTTTGGGAGGCGTAGATGCGAATATTGGGGCGGACTTCCCGATTCGGGCGATTTCGGCTACCCTGGTAGGGGGCACCTATTTGGAGGAGGGAAGGGAAGCGTTTCCAATGCGGTGACAGGCTCCTTTGTAATGCTTGTTTTAACCAACGGGCTTTTGCACATGGGCGTTCCCGCCGTATGGCAGGACGTTGTCATAGGACTTGTCATTATCCTGTCTGTGGCGGCGGAAAGAAACACATTTTTAAAATGGAAAAAATTGAAGGCACAGAGTGGCTCAATTTAAATAAATCATTTAAGGAGGAAATGACATGAGGAAAGCTGTGAAAAAGAGAGTTAGGGGTGTTTTGCTTGTGATGGCGATGCTAGCCAGTATGCTGTACGGCTGCGGCAGTTCGGGAGGAAAGACAGAGCCTGCGCCTGCGCCGGAGGCTCCCGCAGAGTCGCCGGAGGCCGGGGATCTCTCCGGCAAGCGGGTGGTTCTTCTGGTAAAGCAGATGGCCAATGATTTTTGGGTAGAGCTGGTGGATGCCGCGCAAAAGACGGCGGACGAAAAGGGGATTGAACTGGAAGTGCTCTGTCCGCTGACTGCAGACAGTAATGAAGAGCAGATTTCCCTTCTGGAGCAGGCGCTTTTGGATCCGCCGGAGGTATTTATCGTGGTTCCGGCAGACCAGGAAGGCATCATTCCGGCTATTGAGAAGATTAATGATGCAGGGATACCGATTATCAATCTGGATACGCCGATTACCTCAGAGGAGACAGATATTTTAACCTTTGTAGGCAGCAACAACTATGATTTGGGATACGACCTTGCCAAAGCCGCTGTGGAGAAGACGGGGATCAAAGAAGGAAAGGTGCTGATAGTAGAGGGCAAGACGGGCGCGGCCAGCAGCCAGCAGCGGACGGCAGGCGCGGAAGCGGCGTATGCAGAGCTTGGATGGGAGGTGCTGGACAAACAGCCGGGCAACTGGAGCAGGGACGAGTCTTACAATGTTGTCCAGAATCTTCTTCAGAAATACAACGACGTGGATGTGATCCAGTTTAACTCGGTATCCATGGCTCTTGGCGCATATGAGGCAGTTACAAAGTCCGGGCAGACGGATATCCGATGCGTCGCCGTTGATAAAAATGCAGAGGCCCTTCAACTGATGAAAGATACGGACGCTGCCACGCTCTTTTGTCTCATCGACAATCCTCCCGATTTTATTGGCTCCAAGGGAGTGGAGCTGGCTGTGGCAAGTATTCAGGGAGAAACAGTAGAGGCAGAGTACACGTCATCCGGGGATATTATTGCGCCGGATGAAGAGGGGTGGGATGCCCTGCTTTCCAAATATAAAGTTCAGTGAGAAAAAGGAGAAAGGAAGATTGATGTTGAGGGATCAGAGGGTTTTTCAGGAAAAGCTTCAGGCCCAGATGGAAAGGGAAGGCCTGGATGTCATGCTTATTACCAGCCCGGAGGCGGTTTTCTATTGTACGGGGTTTGCCAGCCAGTTTTTGTATATTTCCAACCGTATTGGGATGGCGATGGCGGTTGTTCCTGCTCATGGGGAGATCACTTTGATTGTGAGCGGTTTTGAAAAGCTGGCGGCACAGCAGGCTGTGGAGCATGTGCAGGTGGAGGCCTATCCGGTATGGATTTACATTAAGGATCTGGACGACGGGAAGGAAAAAGCTGCGCAGCCGGATATGAATGAGACCTTCCGCATAGCGGTGGAGATTGCCAGGGCGAAGACAAAATGCAGGAAAATAGGGGTTCAGATGGAGGGGCTGCCGTTTCAGAAATGGGAGTATTTATGCCAGGAGTTTGACAGGGCGGCCCTGGTGGACTGTGAACCGGCGCTGCGGAGCGTAAGGGTGCGCAAGACAGATTGGGAGATTGAGGTGATCCGAAAGAACACCAGGCTTTTGGAACGGGCGATGTTTGAGACTTATCACAGTATCCGTCCGGGAATGACGGAGCAGGAGATATGTTCAAACTGGAATAAAATCAGTTTTTCGCTTTCCGATGAGGTGTACAACGTCTTTCATACGCACGTTATGGGAGAAAACTGGTCACCGAGGCTGATACCGGACGAACGTTTCCGGGTCAGAGAAGGGGACGTCATTCGGATGGACGGAGCGATCTGGACCAATGGCTACGGATCGGATCTGGGGCGCGCATGTGCGATTGGCGGAAAGGCTGCAAAGGAGTCCATGGATGATGTCTACAAGGCTCTGTATGAAGGATACCAGGAGTTGATTTCTTCCGTAAAGCCGGGAGTCCGGCTGTGCGACGTCTTCCACAGGGTAGTTGGGACAGTTCGGCGGTATATTCCGGAATACCGGCGGGGGCATGTAGGACACTCTTTGGGCTGTAATCGGTTTTCGGAGGAGTACCCGTTTATAGCGCCGGAGGAAGAGAGTGTATTTGAGCCGGGGATGATTTTCTGTACGGAGGTGCCCTATTACAGTTCGGACAATCACAGCTATAACCTGGAGGATACACTGTTGGTGACGGAAAGCGGAGTGGAGCTCTTTTCGCATCTGTCGCCGGATTTAAACTGGGATCATCTGGTTGGGGAGGGGTGAGATTTTGGCTGTCAGCAGTGAATTTTTGGATGGATTGACGCCTTCGGCAATTCGTGATATCACGGCGTCCATCCGGGAGAAAAAGAGCCGGGGAATAGATGTTGTCAATTTTGCGGGCGGGATGCCGGACGCGGCTTATTTTCCTGTAAAGGAATTGAAGCAGATTACAGACGAGATTATCGAGGAGGATTCGGGAGACTTATTCCAGTACGCGGCTACGGACGGATATCTGCCGCTGCGGGAGGCACTCTCGGATCTGATGAAGCGGTATCAGGTGGCGGCCAATCCGGCGGAGATCCTGATCACCTCCGGTTCTGCGCAGGCGTTGAATTATTTATCCAGGGCATTGATTTGCCCTGGAGATACGGTGCTGATTGAGGAGCCGGTGTATGTGGGGGCTGTGGACACGCTGAAAAGCTACGGGCCAAAGCTGGTGGGGATTCCGATGGAAGAGGACGGCATGGATTTGGAGGAACTGGAGAAAGCCCTGCGGAAGGGCAGAGCGTCGTTCATCTATACTGTGCCGGATTTTCAGAACCCTTCCGGATCCACCATGTCCGTAGAGAAAAGGGAGCGGCTGGTGAGGCTGGCGGAAAAATATGATACGTATATAATTGAGGATTCTCCCTATAGCCTGTTAAGCTTTTCCGGCGGGGTTTGCCCTGCGGTAAAAAGCTTTGATCGGGAGGGCAGGGTGGTGTATTTGGGCTCGGTGTCCAAAACCATATGTCCCGGTCTGAGGGTGGGCTGGATTTGTGCGGATCAGGAGAGCGTCCGCAAGCTGATTTATTTGAAACAACGGGATGATCTCCAGGTGAATAATCTGGCACAGCGTCAGGTTCACAGATACCTTACAGGAGGTTCTTTTGACGCTCACCTTCAGGAGGTGTGCGGGGTTTACAAACAGAGGATGGAGAGTATGCTGGAAGCGGTTCGCGCCTATTTTCCGAAGGACGCAGTGTATATACCGCCCAGGGGAGGGATTTTCCTGTGGCTTGAGCTGGGCGGCGGGATAGATGCGCGAAAGCTGTTCCCATATATTCTGAATCGGCGCATAGCGTTTGTCCCAGGCTCCTTCTTCTATGCCAACGGAGGAGGAAAATCTACGATGCGTTTAAACTTCTGCACCAACGAAGAGGCGGTAATACGGGAGAAGATCAGGGAAATGGGGCTGGCAATTCAGGCCTGGCAGGCGGAAAGGAAGTAAGGAGTTATGCGGTATAGATTGGCTGTTACGATGGGGGACGCTGCCGGAATCGGGCCGGAGGTGGTTGTGAAAGCTCTGGCGGACAAGGGGATATATCAAAACTGTATCCCTGTAGTAGTGGGGGACAGGGCGCCGCTGGAGGATGCTCTGGGATTTTGTAAATCCGATCTTCGCCTTCGTCAAATAGAAACTCCTGGAGAAGCAAAAGGGCGTTGGGGGGAAATTGAGTATCTGGACACCGGATTGCTGAAGAAGGGCAGTTGGACGTACAGGCAGGCCAGCGTTTTGGCAGGAGAGGCCGCTTTTCAATATATTGTGAGGGCGATTGAGCTTGCCATGGCGGGGGAGGTGCATGGCGTTGTCACAGGCCCGATCCACAAGGAGGCTGTAAATCGGGCCGGGCACCATTTTTCCGGTCATACGGAGATTTTTGCAGAATATACACATACGCCGTCCTACGGAATGCTGCTGACATCTCCGAGGCTCCGGGTTATTCATGTCACCACCCATGTTGCCCTGAGAGAGGCCTGCCGGCTGATTCAGGAAGAGCCTCAGAGGGTTGAAAATGCCATTGGGCTTGCCAGGCAGGCCATGGAACTCCTTGGGATTGCACAGCCCAGGATCGCGGTGGCAGGCTTAAATCCCCACTGTTCGGAAAGCGGGCTGTTTGGAACGGAAGAACAGGATTCTATCGCGCCCGCTATCCGGAAATGCAGGGCTTCGGGAATGGACGTGGAAGGGCCTGTTCCGCCGGATACGGTTTTTGTCAAGGCAATGGCGGGAATGTATGACGTGGTGGTGGCTATGTATCACGATCAGGGGCATATTCCATTGAAACTGTCGGGATTTGTGATGGACGGGGAATCAGGAACATTCGTCTCCATGGCCGGCGTAAATTCTACCATTGGCCTGCCGATTATACGGACTTCCGTGGATCATGGTACGGCCTTTGATATTGCGGGAGAAGGAATTGCGAACGCAGGGAGTATGCGGGATGCGATAGAGATGGCGGTTCAGATGGCAAAGGTGAAGTACCCGGAGGGGTGAGAAAGGAAAGGATATGAGCGGCGGAGGGTATAATCCATATGAAAATATGCTTTCGATAGTCGGTAATGCGGCAGAGAGGCTGGGGTATCAGCAATGTGAGTATGAGGCGATCAAGTATCCGGAGCGGGAGCTGAAGGTATCCATTCCCGTCTATATGGACGATGGGAGGTTACAGGTCTTTGAGGGATACCGGATCCAACATTCCACTTCAAGAGGACCTGCGAAAGGCGGGATCCGTTTTCATCCGGCGGTGAATCTGGACGAGGTAAAGGCGCTGGCTGCCTGGATGACGTTTAAATGCGCGGTTGTCAATATTCCATACGGCGGCGCAAAGGGCGGGATTGTATGTGATCCATCCAGGCTCTCGGAGCGTGAGCTGCGCCATCTGACCAGGAGGTTTACGGCCATGATAGCCCCGATGATCGGGCCGGAGCAGGATATTCCGGCACCCGACGTGGGAACGAACGCAAATATTATGGGCTGGATTATGGATACATACAGTATGCTGAAGGGCCATTGCGTTCCGGGTGTGGTTACAGGAAAGCCTGTGGAGATTGGCGGGGCCCTTGGGCGCGGGGAGGCGACGGGGCGCGGCGTCATGCTGACGACACTGAATATATTGCGGGAGCTGAAAATCCCTGTGAAGGGGACTACGGCCCTTGTTCAGGGGATGGGCAATGTAGGAAGTACCGCAGCAAAGCTTCTTCACCGGGAAGGGGTGAAAATCACCGGCGTGAGCGACGTGTCAGGAGGCGTTTTCGCTGAGGAGGGCTTGGATATACCGGATGTGGTGCGCTATCTTCGCGCAAAAAAGGGAAATCTGCTTTCCGGCTATGAGAGCGCAAAGGTTCGCCACATAACCAATGAAGAGCTGTTGGCTGCAAAGGCGGATATTCTGATTCCGGCGGCTCTGGAGAATCAGATTCACAAAGGAAATGCAAAGTCTGTCCAGGCAAAGGTGATTGTAGAGGGAGCCAACGGCCCCACGACCCTTGACGCAGATGAAATTCTGCAGGAGAAGGGCGTTGTGGTGGTTCCGGATATACTGGCGAACGCAGGGGGCGTGGTGGTATCATATTTCGAGTGGGTGCAGAATATCCAGTCCCTATACTGGACAGAGGAGTATGTCAATGAGCACTTGAAGCAGATAATGGATCAATCCTTTGAAAGCGTGGTTCAGATTGCGAAGGAAAATGGCGTATCCCTGCGGATGGGGGCGTACCTGATTGCGGTGAAGCGTGTGGTGGAGGCTAAGAAGCTGCGGGGCGTGTGGCCGTAGAGGAATGTAATTTGCAGGGCAGAGGGCCGAAGCCCCCTGCCTGATTTTTATAGCCATTTCCCGAAATCTGTGCTAAAATACCTTTCAGAGGTGAAAAAACAATGTATTCATTCAACAGCAGAGTCCGCTACAGCGAGGTGGGCGAGGACAAACTTTTATCTTTAAATGGTATTATCAATTATTTTCAGGACTGCAGCACCTTTCAGTCGGAAGGGCTGAAGGTGGGAGTGGGCGTTCTGGAGGAGCAGCACCGGATCTGGGTGCTTTCTTCCTGGCAGATTGTGGTAGAGCGCTATCCGGCCCTTTGCGAGGAGATTCGGATTTCCACCTGGCCTTATTATTTTCAGGGATTTTGCGGATACCGGAACTTTACCATGGAGGACGGGGACGGCAGGATTTTAGCTTATGCCAACTCCCTCTGGAGCTTTCTGGATACGGATACCTGGAGGCCGGTGCGTGTTCCCGAGGAGATCGAGAAGGTGTATGTGCTGGAGGAGAAGCTGGACATGAATTACGCCTCCCGGAAGGTGCCGATGCCGAAGGACGGGGAGATGGGCAGGGCATTTGCGGTGCAGAAGCATCATCTGGACACCAACCACCATGTGAATAACGGACAGTATATCCAGATGGCAAGGGAATACATCCCGGAGGATTTCCACATCCGCCAGATGCGGGCGGAGTATAAGCGGCAGGCGGTTTTGGGCGATATGATTTACCCGGTGGTGCAGCAGGAGGACGGGCGCTACTGCGTGGCTCTCTGTGACGAACTGGGAAGGCCGTACGCAGTGGTGGAGCTTTCGTAATAAGGACAGAAAAGGCGGCGGCAGACGAAAAAGAAGAATAACAGGAGGACGGAACCACATGATAGAACTGGGGAAAAAACAGGAGCTCAAGATTATAAAAAAAGTAGAATTCGGCGTCTATCTGGGCGAAGAGGAGAATGCCCAGGAACGGGTTCTGCTTCCCGGGAAACAGGTGCCGGAGGGAAGTGAGAAAGGGGACCGCCTCACGGTTTTTGTGTATAAGGACTCTAAAGACCGCCTGATCTCCACCACACGGGAACCGAAGCTGGAGCTTGGAGGCGTGGCCCTTCTGCGCGTAGCGGAGGTGGGGAAGATAGGAGCCTTTCTGGACTGGGGGCTGGAAAAGGATCTGCTGCTTCCCTTCCGGGAGCAGACCCGGCGGGTCCGGGAAGGGGAGGAAGTGCTTGCGGCTCTCTATGTGGACAAGAGCGGGCGCCTGTGCGCCACTATGAATGTCTATGAGTACCTGGAACAGGACTCACCCTACCGGAAAGATGACCGGGTGGCTGGGCGTATTTACCAGATCAGCCAGGAGTTCGGAGCTTTTGTGGCGGTGGATGACCGTTACAGCGGGTTGATTCCGGAGAGGGAATTTTTCGGGAATGCCCGGATTGGAGACTGGATTGAAGCCCGGGTGACAGAGGTGAAAGAGGACGGAAAGCTGAACTTAAGCCTGCGGGAGAAGGCTTACCTTCAAATGGAAAAGGATGCCGCTTATGTGCTCCAGGTCCTGGATGAGTATGACGGCGTGCTTCCCTTTAATGATAAGGTTTCACCGGAAATTATTGAGCGGGAGCTGCACCTTAGTAAAAATGCGTTTAAAAGGGCTGTGGGCAGACTGCTTAAGGAGGGCAAAATAGAGATAACCGAGAAACGGATTCTGAGAAAATGATAAAAAACTAACAAAAATGCGAAAGTTGGAAAAAAGTGCTTTCCAAACAGCAGGATTGCGGTTATAATGATGGGGAAGAAAGGAGTGAAAGAAAAGATGAAAGTTCAAAACATTTCAAACATCGAGAAGTTCTTTGAGGTAGTGGACAGCTGCAAGGGAAGAGTAGAACTGGTAACGGGTGAAGGTGACAGACTGAATCTGAAATCCAAACTTTCCCAGTATGTATCTATGGCGAACATCTTCTCCAACGGTGAGATTCCGGAGCTTGAGATTATTGCCTACGAGAAAGAAGATATCGACAAATTAGTTTCATTCATGATCAATGGTTAGATAAAACGAGGTGATGGTTCCCGGGAGGGAGCGGTTGCCTCGTTTTTCAGATCCGGAAGAACAAAAGAATCTGTCACAGGTTCTTTTTTTTGTAGACAAAATAGAGTCCTGTTCCGGTAAGTACGGCAAGGTAAAGCAGGAGGATGGGAATGCCTATAAGATTCACCGGTTCTCCGGCGGAGATAGCCCGCACCATCCGGCTGGTCTGGGACAAGGGCAGGGCGGCGATAACCTCCCGGAAACCATGGGGAATGCGGTCTGTGGTAAAAAAGGTGTTGCAGAGATAGGCCATAGGCATGATAAAGTAGTTGGAAAACCGGGGGACGTCTGCGTGATTCCTGGCCAGGAAGGAGACCACAATTCCCAGAGCGGAAAAGACGGCTCCGTTGAGGAAGAGGATCACGAAAGAAAGGAGATTAAAGGTCAGTCCGGTATCCACCGGAAGAACCAGGAAAAGGATGATGCCGCCTGCATACAGGCCTCTCAGTGCACCTGCCAGAATCTGCCCTGCGATAAACTGCCACAGGGGTGTAGGGGAGATAATCACCTGGTCGAAGGCCTTTTCATAGAGCCTCTGTACGTTTAAATTCTGGGCGATGGCGTTGAAGCTTCCGTTCATGGTAGTGAGGGATACGACGCCGGGAATCAGGAAATACAGGTAGGGCTGGCCGTTCATGGTGCTGCGGATGCCCCAGCCGAACACGATGAGGTACATCAGCGGCGCCACCAGGGCGGCCAGTGTAATTCGGGAAAAATCCCGTATAAATTCTCTCCATTTTTCCCATAAAATTGTGCGGATTCCCATAGTGACCTCCTTGAAGTGAAAACAGTTTTGCGGGATTAGGGTGTGGAAGCGGAACGCCGGGTCAGGACAGACGCTTGCCCGCATGTTCCACAAAGACATCCTCCAGCGTAGTATCCCGCAGGGTGGATTGTCCTTCCAAAGCGGACAGATAGGAAATAGCATCCGGCCGCAGATGGAAATAACGGCTGTGAACTCCGTCGGAACGCATCTCATCCACCGCATAAGCCCCCAGGGAATGAATAAGGCCCGACGGCGTATCCACTTTTTCCAGTTTCCCGTTATTCATAAGAGCTACCCGCCCGCACAGAGACTGGGCTTCTTCCATGTAATGGGTGGTAAGAAGGATGGTAAGTCCCTGCTCGTTGAGCCGGCGAAGCAGGTTCCACATCTGTCTGCGGGAGACGGCGTCCATGCCGGCGGTGGGCTCGTCCAGAAGCAGGATTTCCGGTTCTGTCAACAGGGCTCTGCAGACCATGAGCTTGCGCTTCATGCCTCCCGACAGCTTGCGCACTGTCTTGCGCCTGTGCTCCGTCAGTCCGGCGAAATCAAAGAGCTCCCGGGTTCTGGCCCGTATCTGCTTCACGGGCAGAAAGTAGAGCCTCCCCTGGTACTCCATAATTTCGTCCATATCCATATCCTGGCGCATGGAGTACTCCTGGGTGATAACGCTGACTTTCCCCTTGAGATCCTGGCGTTTCCGGGTGAGGAGCTCCCCGTCCATGAGGATTTCCCCCCGGGAGGGCAGAAGAAGGGTGGAGAGCATACCGATGGTAGTGGTCTTGCCTGCCCCATTGGGGCCCAGAAGGCCGAAAAACTCTCCCGTTTCAATGGTTAGATTTAGACCGTCTACGGCAGTGAAATTGTCGAAAGTTTTGGAAAGATTCCTAAGCTCAATCATGCCTCTGCCTTGGACTCCTTTGCGATGATTAGGGAATAGTAGCCGGCATCCTCGGGAATGGCGGCGGCGCCCCGGTAGATATGTTCATTTTCCATTCCGCAGTTTTCTACCATTACCACCTCACGTCCGCTTTCCAGGAGGCGCTTTTTGACCTCCTGCATCTTCCGACCGGATTTCATCAGGACATAATTTCCCGGCAGGTCAAGAGGGCTGTCCAGCCGGTGTACGGCGGGAAGAATGTGGAGCTGTTCGTCCCATTCTGCCAGGGGCGTGTCCGTCCTGGCAGCGGCTGCGCAGAAGGAAGTGATGCCGCTGACCAGTGCGGTCTCATACCCCCGGGCGGCAATGCGCTTCTGGACATAGAGATAGGTGGAGTAGATGGTGGGATCCCCCAGAGTCAGAAAGACTACATTTTCTCCCTGCTTTAACCAGGCTTCGATTTCGTCGGCAGCCTTTTCGTGGCCCCGGTTCATAATTTCCTGATCGTGGGTCATGGGCATGTCTATAGAGAGCAGGGTTTTGGAGGCCAGCTCCGGCACGGCCTGCACGGCGATCCGGTAGGCTACGGTCTGGGCGGCCACAGGACCCGGCAGGGCAATGACCCGGTTTTCCCGGATCAGGCGGACGGATTTTAAGGTCATAAGCTCCGGATCCCCGGGGCCTACGCCTGTTCCATACAAAATTCCTGTCATAAGTATTCTCCTTTTTGATCTATGGTAAGTTGTGCATGAGACCTATTATAGGGTGGATAGAAAGATTTTTCAATAATAATTTCTCACATTTTTACAGGCGATCTTGCAATTTTGCGGTCGATGTGTTATATTACCTTCGTAGCTTCGCAGGAAGCGGGCTGCAGGTGTCATGCCGCAGTGCGGCATGGTGAAAAGGGAAACAGGTGAAAGTCCTGTGCGAACTCGTCACTGTAAATAGGGAGCGGGATGCCATTATGTCACTGAGCGATTGGGAAGGCGGCGTCTTTGTGAGGATCTATAAGCCAGGAGACCTGCCTGCAGAAGTTTCGGAAGAGTTCCACTTCCGAGGCCACGAGTAACTGGTCGCAGATGTCGGGAAAATTGTAAACATCATTGCGTCCTCTTACGAATGCCTCCGGTTACGGAAGGCATTTTTCATTACATTTCATTATGTTTGGGCGGCCTGTGACGTTCAAATCAGAAGGAGGAACAGCATGAAGAGGAAATTGTCACTATTGTTAGCGGCGCTTATGATTCTGGTCCTTGGCTTAAGCGGATGCGGCAGCAAGGAAACACAGGCTCCGGCAGAGCCTGCGGAGGCGGAGAACCAGGAGAGCACAGAACCGGCGGAGCCTGCCGTGGAGGAAGTTTCGGATCAGGATGCGGCAGATAACGTGGCAGCGCTGATTGATGCCATCTATGTACAGCAGAGAACGGAGGAAACGGATGCCCAGTGTACGGCAGCAAAGGAGGCGTGGGACGCATTGACGAATGCACAGAAGGAACTGGTGGAAGGCGAGAATGCAGATCCGGATTATTTTGGAAGGGATACGGGAGACGCTTCCAAAGACGATCCGCTGAATCAGGATGAGATCGGAGAAAATGAACTTCTGGTTGTCAGTTTCGGCACTTCTTTTAATGACAGCCGGGTTGCGGACATAAAAGGAATTGAGGATGCCCTGAAGGCGGCATATCCGGATTGGTCTGTAAGAAGGGCATTTACGGCTCAGATTATTATCAATCATATTCAGGCCAGGGACGGAGAGAAGATTGACAATATGGATCAGGCCCTGGAGCGTGCGGCAGCCAACGGAGTGAAAAACCTGATAGTCCAGCCCACCCATCTGATGCGGGGTGCAGAGTATGACGAACTGATGGAAGCTGTTGAAGCATATCAGGACAAGTTTGAAACCGTGAAAGTTGCGGAGCCTCTTCTGGGAGAGGTCGGCTCTGACGCTACGGTTATCAATGCAGATAAGAAAGCAGTTGCAGAGGCGGTTACAGCAGAGGCTGTTAAAGATGCAGGTTATGAGAACCTGGACAAGGCCAAGGAAGACGGTGCAGCATTTGTGTTCCTGGGGCACGGAACCTCTCATACAGCGAAGGTTTCTTACAGCCAGATGCAGACCCAGATGAGCAATCTTGGATATGACAATGTGTTCATCGGAACGGTGGAGGGGGAGCCGGAGGAAACGGCCTGCGAAGCCGTAATTGAAGCGGCGGCAGAAGCGGGATACAAGAAAGTGATTCTTCGTCCCCTTATGGTAGTAGCCGGTGATCATGCCAACAACGATATGGCCGGTGAGGATGCGGATTCCTGGAAGAGTATGTTCACAGCATCCGGCAAGTTTGACAGCGTAGACGCACAGATGGTAGGCTTAGGACAGATTCCGGCCATTCAGGATTTGTATGTGGCTCATACGGCGGCAGTTATGGAGTAACAAGGGATAGAAAAATGAAGAAAAAAATCATCGGATTGGTATGCACGGCCGTTCTGGCCGGAGTGATGTTGGCAGGCTGTTCGGATAAGGACAAGAGCCAGGATGCGGTGGAACCATCTATGGAGAAAGTGGAAGACAAAGTGGACACATCCGCAGTTATTTTGAAGGACGGAACCTATACTGTGGATTTTGATACGGACAGCAGCATGTTTCATGTGAGCGAGGCCTGTGACGGGAAAGGGATCCTGACGGTAAAGGACGGGGAAATGCTCCTTCATGTGTCCCTGGCGTCAAAGAATATCGTGAATTTGTTTCCGGGGCTTGCCGAGGATGCCAAAAAGGACGGGGCCGAGATCCTGGAGCCGACGACGGACGAGGTTACATACAGCGACGGTATAACGGAAGAAGTGTATGGATTTGATATTCCGGTTCCGGTGCTGGAGGAAGAATTTGATTTGGCGCTTATCGGGACTAAGGGTACCTGGTATGATCACAAGGTGACGGTCTCAAATCCCCAAAAGACAGAATAGGACCAGCTGGGCTTGCGATGATTGGAAATCTGGGGGCTGCTGCAAAAACAGGACATTTTTTGCGGCAGCCTCAGATTTATATTTATGAATGGAGAAAAGGGTATGAAAAAGGGGAAACTGTTTCGAAGGATGAAGCTGGCGGCAGGTGCGGTTTTTCTGTGGTGCTGTCTTGCCTGGTTCTGCCTTCCGGTCTGTAGTGCAGGGAAGGAGGAGGGAGGGGCTCAGGCGGCACTGATAGAGATGGAGGACGGGGAGTATGCCATAGAAGTGAAGCTGGAAGGCGGAACCGGAAGAACTACGGTGACCTCTCCGGCAGGAATGACAGTGCTGGACGGACATGCCTATGCCCGCATTGAGTGGAGCAGTTCTCATTATGACTATATGCTGGTAGGCGGACAGAAATATCTGCCCATTCAGGAGGAGGGTTACTCCACCTTTGAGATCCCGATTACTGCTTTCAACGAGCCTATAGAAGTCATTGCCGACACCACGGCCATGAGCACTCCCCACGAGATTGCCTACAGCCTGACGTTCCTTTCGGAGGGAATTATGTCCAAGAACCAGACGCCCCAGGCTGCAGCCCAGCGCATGGTTTACATGGTGTTTGTGATCATTGCAATCTGCGGGGTGGTCTCTTTCATATCAAAGAAAAGAAGGAATGCTGGGAGATGAAAAAGAAACTGACGGCCGTTGGCCTGTGGATGGGGCTGCTTTTCATGCTGGCGTCCTGCGGGACCCGGCAAGGGACGGATATAGAAACAAGGGACAGGGATATCAGCCCGGAATTGTCCTTTGATCACAGTATGGAGCTTTCCTATGCGGAAGAATTTGCGGTAGATTACTATGAAGAAGGGTATGCCCTTATTACCATTGTACAGGACGGACGGTATCTGCTGGTTCCGGAGGGGAAGGATATTCCTTCCGGGCTGGATGCGGGGATTACGGTTCTGCAGCAGCCTTTGGAGCGTATTTATCTTTCCGCATCTGCGGTGATGGATATGTTTGTGGCTGCCCAGGCCCTGGAGGCCCTCCGTTTTTCGTCCTTAAAGACAGATTCCTGGTATATTACAGAGGCCAGGGAGGCTATGGAGCGGGAGGAGATTCTTTATGCAGGCAGCTATGCGGCTCCCGACTATGAACGGATCCTGTCGGAGTCCTGCGGACTGGCCATTGAGAATACCATGATTTACCATACGCCGGAGGTCCGGGAACAGCTGGAGAAATTCGGGATTCCCGTGCTGGTGGATTACTCCAGCTATGAGGCGGAACCCTTGGGGCGGACGGAATGGGTGAAGCTTTACGGGCTTTTGACAGGACGGGAGGAGGAAGCCCAAGCTGCCTTTGAAAAGCAGAAGGAGGCTTTTCTGGCGGTCAGCGGAGGAGAGCCCTTTGGGAAGACGGTAGCCTTCTTCTACATAACTACCAATGGGGAGGCCAACGTGCGCAAGTCTTCGGACTATCTGCCTAAAATGATCGAGCTTGCCGGCGGAAGCTATGTGTTTGCGGATCTGGGGGACGGGGAGGATTCCGCCTCTTCTACCGTGACTATGCAGATGGAAGAATTTTATGCGGCGGCCCGGGATGCGGATTACATTATTTACAACAGCACCATAGACGGGGAACTGTCCGCTGTGGAGGAGCTTCTGGCAAAAAGCAGTCTTCTGGAGAATTTTAAGGCGGTGCAGGAGGGAAATGTCTTCTGTACCACAAAGAATATCTACCAGTCTTCCATGGAGCTGGGAACTATCATTTCGGATATACATAAGATGCTGGCAGGGCAGGAGTCAGAAATGACTTATCTCTACCGATTGGAGTAAAGCGATGGCAAAAAGACGGAATATAGCAGCGTTTATGATACTGACGGCTTTGGCGCTGTTTTTCCTGGCAGTAAACCTGTGTGCGGGCAGCGTCTCCATCCCTTTTGACCAGGTCTTGGGGATTTTGGGAGGGAGAGCTTCGGACCCGGTATTTTCGGATATTATTCTGCAAATCCGGTTTCCGAGAGCCCTGGCGGCGGCCATTCTGGGCGGTGGACTGGCTCTGTCCGGTTATATGCTGCAGACTTTCTTTCACAATCCCATTGCAGGGCCCTTTATTCTGGGTATTTCCTCCGGAGCCAAGCTGACCGTGTCCCTGGTAATGGTATTTTTTCTGGGGCAGTCCCTGAAGCTTGGTTCTCTGGCCCTTATCGGGGCGGCGTTTGCAGGCGCCATGATTTCCATGGGATTTGTGCTTTTGATGGCCCGGGTTATGGATCGCATGTCTATGCTGATTGTCAGCGGCGTGATGATTGGCTATATCTGCTCCGCCATTACAGATTTCGTGGTGACCTTTGCGGAGGATGCGGACATTGTGAATCTCCATAACTGGTCCAAGGGAAGTTTTTCCGGAATCAGCTGGGATAATGTGGTGATTCTGGCTGTTGTGATATTTGCGGCTTCCTTCTGGGTGTTCCTTATGTCCAAACCCATCAGCGCTTATCAGATGGGAGAGGCTTACGCACAGAATATGGGGCTGAATATCCCTTTGTTCCGCTGTCTTCTGGTGCTGCTGTCCAGCGTGCTGTCTGCCTGTGTCACCGCTTTTGCAGGTCCTGTTTCCTTTGTGGGGATTGCGGTTCCCCATCTGGTGAAGCGGCTGTTCGGCACCTCCCGGCCACTGCTTTTGATTCCCGGATGTTTTCTGGGGGGAGCGGTTTTCTGTCTCTTCTGTGATCTGCTGGCCCGGGTGCTCTTTGCTCCCACGGAATTAAGTATCAGTACGGTGACGGCGGTGTTCGGAGCCCCGGTGGTGATCTTGATGATGATACGCAGCAAGAAAGAGAAGGCGGGGTAGGAAGGTATGGAAGAGTTTTATTTTTATACGGAAGGCCTGGCGGTAGGCTACAATGGAGTTCCTCTGATTAAAAATATCGAGATCCGCTTGAGACGGGGGGAGATTCTCACCCTGATCGGGCCTAACGGTGCAGGGAAGACCACCATCCTAAAAAGCATTATCCGGCAGCTGGAGCCCCTGGGGGGAGTGGCCGTACTGGACGGAAGCCGGATGGGGGAGATGACGGGAAAGGAGCTGTCCCGGAAATTGTCGGTGGTTCTCACGGAGCGGGTGCGTCCGGAATTGATGACCTGTGGGGATGTAGTGGCTACGGGGCGGTATCCCTATACGGGAAAATTCGGGGTTCTCGGGAAAGAGGATCACCGGAAAGTGCAGGAAGCCATGGAGCTGGTACATATCGAGGAGCTTAAGGACAGGGATTTCTTAAAGACCA
>CAJUMM010000035.1 GCA_910586955.1 uncultured Lachnospiraceae bacterium
CGACCACCGAGATCTACACTCTTTCCCTACACGACGCTCTTCCGATCTTTGAATTGTCTGGGGGACAAAAGCGCAGGGCGGCCATTGCCGGCGTGCTGGCTATGGAACCGGAAGTGCTGATTCTGGACGAGCCTACGGCGGGACTGGATCCCAAAGGGCGGGACGAGATTCTAAATCAGATTCAGAAACTCCACCGGGAAAAGGGGATTACCGTTGTGCTGGTCTCCCACAGCATGGAAGATGTGGCGAAATATGTGGAGCGGATTATCGTTATGAACCAGGGGGAAGTGATGTATGACGATACTCCCAGAGAGGTGTTCCGCCATTACCGCAGGCTGGAAGCCGTAGGGCTGGCGGCTCCGGAAGTGACCTATCTGATGCACGACCTGAAAGAAAAGGGTTTTAAAGTGGACGAGGATGCTACCACGGTGGAGGAAGCGCGGGATACGATTCTGGCAGCGCTTGGGAAGGAAAATCCATGATTCGAGATATCACGCTGGGACAGTACTACCCGGCAGATTCCATTCTTCATAAATTGGATCCCAGGGTAAAGCTGGTGACGACTCTTGTATTTCTGACAGCCCTTTTCCTGGTGAACAGCTGGTGGGGCTATCTTGCCGCCACCCTGTTTCTGGCCGGGGTAATCCGGCTGTCCAAAGTGCCTTTCAAGTTTATGATCCGGGGATTGAAGGCCATTCTTATGATTTTGATGATTACGGTGGTATTTAATCTCTTTCTCACTCCGGGGGAACGGGTGCTGGTGCAGTTCTGGAAGCTTAAGATTACGGATACGGGCCTTAGGACGGCGGCTTTTATGGCAGTGCGCCTGATATACCTGATTATCGGGTCTTCGGTGATGACTCTGACCACCACGCCCAACGATTTGACGGACGGCATGGAGAGCCTCTTAGGCCCTTTAAAGAAGCTGCGGGTGCCCGTCCACGAGATTGCCATGATGATGTCCATAGCCCTGCGGTTTATTCCGATTCTCATGGAGGAGACGGACAAGATTATGAAGGCCCAGATGGCCAGAGGGGCGGATTTTGAGCACGGAAACCTCATTCAAAAGGCGAAAAACCTGGTCCCTCTTCTGGTGCCTTTGTTTATCTCCGCTTTTCAGAGGGCCCACGATCTGGCCATGGCCATGGAGGCCCGCTGCTACCGGGGCGGGGAGGGGCGCACGAAAATGAAGCCCCTGGCTTATCAGAGGAAAGATTATGCGGCCTACGGGGCTGCGGCCTGTTTCCTGGGGGTAATTATTGCGGTGAGAGTGGTGTTATGATGCGTGTATTGCTGGTGGTGGCTTATGACGGGACCAATTATTGCGGCTGGCAGGTGCAGAACAACGGAGAGACCATTGAAGGTGTGCTGAACCGGGAGCTTTCCGCTCTGTTTGGGGAAGAGATTGCGGTGATAGGAGCCAGCCGGACGGATTCCGGCGTCCATGCCAGGGGAAATGTGGCTGTCTTTGACACGGATACCCGGATGCCGGCGGAGAAAATTTCCTATGCTCTCAACGCCCGGCTGCCGGAGGATATCCGGGTGCAGGCTTCCCGGCAGGTACCGGCGGATTTCCATCCCCGGAAGAGGGCCTGTACCAAATATTATGAATACCGGATTTTAAATCGGGAGTTTGAACAGCCGGAGTTTCGTTTGAACTCTTATTTCTTTCGCCGGAAATTGGATGTAGAGCGGATGAAAGCGGCCTGTCCCTATTTCTGCGGGGAGCATGATTTCAAGAGTTTCTGCAGTGTCCGCACCCAGGCGGAGACTACGGTGCGGATCCTCTACGATCTGCAGGTGGAGCAGGAGGGGGAGCTTATACGCATCCGGGTGTCCGGGAACGGGTTTCTCTATAATATGGTAAGAATTATTGCGGGAACTTTGATTGAGGTGGGTCTGGGTGTCCGCCGTCCGGAAGACATTCCCGGGATTCTTCTTGCCCGGGACCGCCAGGCCGCAGGTCCCACGGCCCCTGCCAGGGGATTGACCCTGGCAGGGATGACCTATACGCCGGAGCCGGAGAAAGTGTGAGAAAGTCCCCGTTTTGGGCCTTTATTTCAAAAAAATGGGTTGACACACACGGGTGAGTATAATATAATATTTCAATGTGACGTGGTGAGAAAATGTCTAAGCCATAGCCCCGGTAATGACATTTTTCCATAGAAGATTCTATTAATGATCCAGGAGGAAAACCAATGAAGAGTTACATGGCCAGTCCGGCAACTGTTGAAAGAAAGTGGTATGTAGTAGATGCTACCGGATATACATTAGGACGCTTAGCTTCTGAGGTAGCTAAGGTATTAAGAGGAAAGAACAAGGCAATTTTTACCCCCCACATTGATACCGGCGACTACGTGATTATCGTAAATGCCGACAAGATCAAAGTGACAGGCAAGAAATTGGACCAGAAAATTTACTACCATCATTCCGATTACGTGGGAGGCATGAAAGAAACCACTCTCCGGGAAATGATGGCGAAGAAACCTGAGAAAGTCGTAGAACTAGCTGTAAAGGGCATGCTTCCGAAGGGACCCCTGGGAAGGCAGATGTACACCAAGCTTCATGTGTACGCAGGACCGGACCACAATCACCAGGCGCAGAAACCGGAAGTATTAACATTTTAGTTGAAGGAACGTTAAAGGAGGAAATCTACAGTGGCTAATTCAAAATTCTACGGAACAGGCAGAAGAAAGAAATCAATCGCCAGAGTGTACCTGGTACCTGGCACTGGAAATATTACCATCAACAAGAGAAGCATTGACGAGTATCTCGGACTGGAGACCCTGAAGGTTATCGTGCGCCAGCCCATGGTTGCCACCGAGACTGTGGATAAGTTTGACGTGCTGGTAAATGTACGGGGCGGCGGTTACACCGGACAGGCAGGAGCTATCCGCCACGGCATCGCCAGAGCTCTGCTTCAGGCGGACCCGGATTACCGTCCCATCCTGAAGAAGGCCGGTTATCTCACCCGTGACCCGAGAATGAAAGAGCGTAAGAAATACGGTCTCAAGGCAGCCCGCCGCGCTCCGCAGTTTTCCAAGAGATAATAAATGCCGCTTGCGGGCATTTTTATCAGTGGAACGAGGGAATTTATTCCCGAGGTTTCCAAGAGATAAGCAGTTATCTGCGAACAGAGATATATGGAAAACCCACAGACAGATTTTGTTTGTGGGTTTTTTAATTGGATGGATTGTGATATACTTAATCAATAAAGGGATAAATTTGATGAAATAGTTGCACAAATAAAACAATTTAGAAGAATGAAAACCTATGCCTCTGCAAGTTATAAGACTTTCAGAGGCAGCTATTTACGGAAGGAAGTAGAAAGAATATATCAGGATAATATTTATGAAGGTAATACGCAGACAAGAAAGAAAAGAGATTGAATTCTTTTTAAATCAGGTAGATAGAAAGCCGGTTTTTATCAAGGATGATGCGCCTTTGATGTTAGAATGGAATACATGGAGAGCCATGACAATGCTTGATGGAGGAGTTTGGTCTGACAGTGGAAGTTACTTTGAATATTCATTGGAACAAGCAAAAATTTCAAAGGACGAAAAAGAATGGTATAGCAAAATAAAGGAAAAGGCATTAAACTGGTAATAATTATGGAAACAAGACACACACCCTCAAACAAATTAGTTATAGGCCTCCTGGCCCACGTAGACGCCGGCAAGACCACCCTGGCGGAAGCTATCCTCTACCGGTGCGGCAATATCCGCAGGCCCGGCAGAGTGGATCACGGGAACGCCCATCTGGATACCCATGAGCTGGAGCGGGCCAGGGGCATTACCATTTTCTCCAAGCAGGCCGTCTTTGAGCTGGAGGGCAGGGAGATAACGCTTTTGGACACCCCGGGCCATGTGGATTTCTCAGCGGAGATGGAGAGAACCTTGTCTGTGCTGGATTATGCCATTCTGGTGATCAGCGGAGCGGACGGGGTACAGGGACACGTACGGACTCTCTGGAGACTCCTTGGCCGCTACCGGATCCCTGTCTTTCTCTTTGTGAATAAAATGGATCAGGCGGGAACGGACCGGGATCAGATTCTGAAAGAATTGAAGGAAAAGCTGGGAGACCGCTGCATAGATTTTTCTCCAGACCGGGAAGGTGAGGCCTGGCGGGAAGAACTGGCGGTGTGCAGTGAAGAACTGCTGGAAGCTTATCTGGAGCGGGGAGAACTTTCGGAGGCGGAGATTGGCGGACAGATTGCCAAGCGCCAGGTGTTTCCCTGTTATTTTGGATCGGCCCTGAAAATGGAAGGGGTGGATGAGTTTCTGAGAGACTTGGCCCGCTATATGCGTCCCTCCCGTTATCCGGCAGAATTTGGGGCCAGGGTATATAAGATCAGCCGGGACGAACAGGGAAACCGCCTGACCCACTTGAAGATTACCGGCGGATGCCTGAAAGTGAAAATGCCCCTGCAGGGAAGGGATAGAGGGGAGGAATGGGAGGAAAAGACGGATCAGATCCGCATTTATTCCGGTTCTTCCTATGAGGCGGTTCCCCAGGCGGAGGCAGGGAGTGTCTGTGCGGTGACGGGGCTTCTCCACACCCGGGCCGGGGAAGGAATGGGCATAGAGGGAATGGGGGGAGCGCCCAGCCTGGAGCCGGTGCTGGCTTATCAGATCCTTCTTCCTTCCGGGTGTGACGTGTCTCTTATGCTGGCCCGTCTGCGCCAGCTGGAGGAGGAACTGCCGGAGCTGCATATTGTCTGGAAAGAACAGCTGGGGGAGATCCATGTCCAGGTCATGGGGGAAGTCCAGATAGAAATACTGAAAAGCCTTATGGAAAAGCGCTGGGGCGTCCGGGTGGAATTTGGGGCCGGCAGCATTGTCTATAAGGAAACCATTGCCTCTGTGGTGGAGGGCGTGGGCCATTTCGAACCTTTGCGCCACTATGCGGAGGTTCATCTGCGGATGGAGCCGGGAGAGAGGGGAAGCGGTCTTGTATTTGCCAGCGAATGCAGCGAGGATCTGCTGGACCGGAACTGGCAGAGGCTGGTTCTCACCCATCTGGCGGAGAAGAAGCATCCCGGCGTTCTGACGGGCTCGGAGATCACGGATATGAAGATTACCCTGACTGCAGGGAAGGCTCATGTGAAGCACACGGAAGGCGGGGATTTCCGCCAGGCCACCTACCGGGCGGTGCGCCAGGGACTGATGCAGGCCCAAAGTGTTCTTCTGGAGCCCCACTACGAATTCCGTCTGGAGATTCCGCCGGATAAAGTAGGACGGGCTATGGCAGATATCCAGAAAATGAGCGGCAGCTTTTCGGATCCCCTGGCGGAGGGGGATCTGACAGTGCTGACGGGGAGTGCTCCGGTGTCGGCCATGGGATCCTACCAGACGGAAGTGCACGCTTACACCAAGGGGAGCGGAAGGCTCTTCTGTACCCTGAAAGGGTATGCCCCCTGCCATAATGAGGAGGAGGTAAGGGCCGCCATAGGCTACGATCCGGAACAGGATCCGGAGAATCCCACAGGTTCTGTCTTCTGCTCCCACGGAGCGGGCTTCCTTGTGCCCTGGGATCAGGTCCCGGATTACATGCAGCTGGAAAGCACACTCCCCAAGAAGCAAGAAAAGGAGGAAACACTTTCCGGCCGCAGGACCGCCAGGGAGAGCCGGGCAGCCCGGGGATTTGCGGATCCCAAGGAGCTGGAAGAGATCTTTGTGCGCACCTACGGCCCTATCCGCAGGGACCGCCAGGGGGTGGGGCGCATAGAGCGGACGTTCCGGCAGGAGCCGGAACCAAAGCTCGTAGAGAAAAGTAAGGTGAAGAAGCCGGAGAAAGAATACCTTCTGGTGGACGGTTACAATATTATTTTCGCCTGGGAGGACTTAAAGGAGCTGGCAGAGACCAATCTGGAGGCAGCCCGGGGGAAGCTTATGGACATTCTCTGCAACCTGCAGGGATACCGGAAATGCAGCTTGATTCTTGTCTTCGATGCCTACCGGGTGGAAGGGGGACAGAGAGAGATAAGCAGGTATCACAATATCCATGTGGTCTACACCAAGGAGGCGGAGACGGCGGATCAGTATATTGAGAAGACGGCCCACGAGCTGGGACGGAAGTATCAGGTGACAGTGGCCACCTCCGATGCCCTGGAGCAGGTGATTATCATGGGCCAGGGGGCCAGGCGCATGTCGGCCCAGGGGCTTCTTGAGGAAGTGGAAGCCGTGAACCGGGAAATACGGGACGGTTTTATAAAAGAGTATGGAGGGGGAGGGCAGTATCTTCTGGAAAACCTGCCGGAGGAACTGGCCCGTTTTGTGGAGGAAGTGCGTCTTGGGAAACGGGAATTTCCCGGAACAGACAGAGAAGAAGGAGAGTTTACATAACATGAATAAAAAAGAGATATCAGAGATAAAGAAGCAGTTTACCCCGGAACACTGTACGGTTACACGGCTCTGCGGCTGTTACGTGGATGGAGAAAAGAATAAGAGGACCGAGATGAAGGAAGCCTTTCTCTCCCTGCCGGAGGAGGAGGCCTTTAAATATTTTGAGATTTTCCGGAAGACTCTCTCCGGGACCATGGGCAAAAACCTGCTGAATCTGGATTTTCCCCTGGACACGGAGATGCCGGGGGGAACCCAGGAATTTCTTGTGAAACTGAAGAACAGCCGCCTTCAGGAAGATGTGCTTCTGGAAGCTTTCTACGATCGGATCATAGAGACTTACGAATACGGGGAGAATTACCTGATTCTTCTGGTACACGGGATCTATGATGTTCCTGGAAAGACCTCGGACAATGAGGAATTGTTTGACGCCTCCGAGGAGGTCTATGAGTACCTCCTCTGTGCCGTCTGCCCCGTGAAGCTTTCCAAAGCAGGCTTAAGCTACGACGCCCAGAGCAATCGCTTCGGCACCAGGACCAGGGACTGGCTGGTGGAGCAGCCTATGGCAGGCTTTCTCTTTCCGGCTTTCCGGGATCGGAGCACGGATCTCCACAGTATGCTGTACTATTCCAAAAATCCCGAAGAGCTCCAGGAAAATTTTGCCCAGAGCATGTTTGGGTGCTGTCTTCCCATGTCCGCAGGAGGGCAGAGAGAAACTTTTAACGCAATTATTCAGGAAACCCTGGGAGAGGATTGCGATTACGAAATGGTCCGCAATATTCATGAAAACCTCCAGGCTCTGGCGGAGGAGAAAAAAGACGAGCCGGAGCCTCTGACATTGGATAAAACCCAGATGCGGCACATCCTGGCCCAGAGCGGAGTGCAGCCGGAGAAGCTGGAGGCTCTGGAGGAGCATTACCGGGCAGCCGGAGGAGAGGAAACGGAATTGCTGGCTTCCAACGTTATGAGCCTTCGGAAATTTGAAGTGAAGGCGCCGAATGTGGTGATTCAGGTAAATCCGGAGCGTGCGGATTTGGTGGAGACCCGGGTGATTGACGGAAGAAGGTATCTGGTTATTGCCGTGGACGACGGCGTGGAAGTCAACGGGATTCCTGTGAATGCTCCCAGGCAATAAAAGAGCAAAAATAGTGCCGGGGACAGTCATAGAAAGGGGAAGAAATATGAGGGAACAGCTGACGAAGAGCGATGTAAAGAAAATAGAGGCAGAGATTGAGCACCGAAAGCTGGTAGTGCGCAAGGAAGCTATTGAGGCGGTGAAGGAAGCCAGGGCCCAGGGGGATTTGAGCGAAAATTTCGAGTACTATGCGGCCAAGCGGGAGAAGAACCAGAACGAGAGCCGGATCCGCTATCTGGAGCGGATGCTGCGGACGGCCCAGGTGATTTCGGACGGTTCCGCAAGTGACGAGGTGGGGCTTAACAATCTGGTGGAACTGTACTTTGAGGAGGAGGATGAGACGGAACAGGTAAAGCTGGTGACCTCCATCCGGGGCAATTCCCTGGACGGGCGGATCAGCATCGAGTCCCCTCTTGGGAAAGCCATTCTGGGACGGAAGCTGGGAGAGCGGGTTCACGTCCAGGTCAATGACGGCTACGGCTATGAAGTGGAAATCCGGGCCATCGATAAGTCCGGGGACGATGGGGATGCCATCCGGGGATTTTAAAGGGTTCCGGAAAATTCCCGTTCTATACAGTACTGCAGCACGGATTCCAGCTGGGGAGAGATCCATTTGTCTCTATGGCAGAGGAGCTGTTTCCAGATTGCCATTTCAAAATCCTCCACGTGCAGACGGATAAGCCGGCCCCTTTGGACCTCATCTTCTGTGACGTAGTCGGGCAGGAAGGAGAGCCCGGCTTTTTGTTCCACCAGGGAACAGAGGAGGCGGACGCTTCCGATTTCCAGAATAGGCTTTAATTCCAGGGAAAGGCCTGCCAGGTGCTCGTCCAGGAGACGCCGGTAACTCATGCCTTTTTCCGTCAGGACAAAAGGATAGGAAAGGAGATCCGGGACAGTAAGGCGGGAATATCCTTCTAAGGGGCAGCCTGCCCATGCCACAAAGTGCATCTCCATTTTTTCCTCCTGGATAATGCGGTATTCCCTGTCATAGATATGACTGTCCAGGGTCAGGATCGCGTCGGCTTCATTGTGATTTAGCAGCCGGAACATTTCTTCTGTTCCGGCTGCTATGATTTTAAGGGAAATGCCGGGATGCCTGGCACGGAAACCGGGAAACCCGTCCTTAAGGAGGGATTCGCAGAGGGAATCGGCGGTAGCCAGGGTGATGTGGCCCTGAAGATCTTTTTCATCCCTCATATTTTCTCCCAGTTCCAGAGTCAGGCGATGGATTTGGTGGGCGTATTTCAGAACCTCCCGGCCTTTCTCCGTCAGTGCCACCGTGTGGTTGATCCGTTCGAAAAGCTGGGTGTTCAGTTCCGTTTCCAACTGTTTGATTTGAAAGGATACCGTGGACTGGGAATATCCCAGGGCTTCGGCTGCTCTGGTAAAGCTGTTCCGTTCGGCCACTTGGATAAAGGTGATAAGATTTTTTATATCCATGAAGATCGTTCCTCTTTTCATCTAAAATTTAGATGGTAAATATTATAATTATCAATTTTACAGATGTTTTCTTATACTATATACTAAAAAGAAGAAACATGCAAATTTTTTACAAAGAGAGAAAGGGCCGGCGGGAAACCCCAAAGCCCTGATTTGAGGTTCTATATGTCTGTGTTTGAAAAATTTTCCGAAGTGATAATCGGGGTAATCCAGTGGGTGTACGGATTTCTCTGGGGGGATCTGATAGAAATTCCCCTGCCCGGGGGAAGTACCTTGGGGATTTCCCTGCTGGTGCTGATTCTGATCCCTTCCGGGATCTACTTTACCCTCCGCACCCGTTTCCTTCCCTTCCGGCTTTTTCCGGAGATGCTGAAAATTGTAAAAGAAAAGAGGAACCAGGATCACCGAGACGCCATCTCCGGCGTACAGGCCTTGATTGTCTCCACGGCCACCCGGGTGGGCATGGGAAACCTGGTTGGCGTGGTGGCGGCTATCTCCGTAGGCGGTGCGGGAGCCGTGTTCTGGATGTGGGTAACGGCTCTTCTGGGAGCATCTACCGCCTTTGTGGAGGCCACTCTGGCTCAGATTTACAAGGAAGAGGATCCTCTGTACGGGGGATACCGGGGAGGACCGGCCTATTATATGCACCACTTTTTCCTCAGGAAGGGCAGCAGGCGGAAGCGTTCCCTGCTGGCAGTCCTCTTTGCCATATCAGGCCTTATCTGCTGGTGCGGGATCAGCCAGGTTATCAGCAATTCCGTATCTTCGGCCTTTTCCAACGCCTTCCGGATTCCGCCTCTTTACACTACCATTGTCCTGGTGGCTGTTTCGGCATTTATCGTTCTTCGCAGAAACGCCACGGTGAAGGTGCTGGATGTGGTGGTGCCGGTGATGGCGGCCTGCTATTTCCTCCTGACCCTCTTTGTGATTGTAAAAAATGCAGGACAGATCCCGGCAGTGTTCCAGCGTATCTTTTCCGAAGCTTTCGGCCTGCGCCAGGTGGCGGGCGGGGGCTTTGGCGCAGTGATTATGAACGGGGCAAAGAGGGGGCTCTTTTCCAATGAGGCGGGCTCCGGTTCCGCTCCCTGTGCGGCGGCTGCCGCAGATATCAGCCATCCGGCCAAGGAAGGGCTTCTCCAGGCCCTGGGCGTGTTTATCGATACCCTTGTAATCTGCAGCTGTTCTGCCATGATTATGCTGCTGACTCCCCAGGGACTTACAGCCGGATTGGAAGGCATGGATCTTCTACAGGAAGCCATGCGTTACCACATCGGTGAGTTTGGCGTGATCTTTATTGCGGTGATTCTCTGGCTGTTCAGTTTTTCTACCTTTATCGGCATTCTGTTTTATGCCAGGCCCAATGTGGCCTATCTCTTCGGGGATAACTGGCTGTCCCAGACCCTCTACAAGGTGCTAGCTTTGGTGATGCTCTTTATCGGCGGACTGGCGGCGTATACGTTCGTGTGGGATCTGGGGGATATCGGCGTGGGTCTTATGACCATATTCAATATGATTGCGCTGATCCCCTTAGGGAAGCAGGCCCTGGAGTCCTTAAAGGATTATGAGGAGAAACATAGGCATACGCAAAAAGACACAGATTTTTTATAATTTTTTAATCGCCCTTTCTCTCGTTCTGTAGTATGATAGAGGCAGACGGGAGGAAATCTATGGGGCAAAAAGAACTTTTGATGGAGAAAGTATATGAATCCGTGGCGTCGGTGCTTCCGATTACGGCAATCGTACTGGTATTGAGCATTACGATTGCCCCGTTGACATCCGGCGCCTTGGTTCTGTTCTTATTTGGGGCCTTGATGTTGGTAGCAGGCATGGGCTTTTTTACGCTGGGGGCGGAGATGGCCATGATCCCTATGGGAGAAGGAATCGGCGTGGTAATGAGCCGCTCCAGGAAGATAGGAGTATCCTTGGGATGCTGTCTGGTCCTGGGAGTGCTGATTACCCTGGCAGAGCCGGATCTGCAGGTGCTGGCAGAGCAGGTGCCCTCTATTCCCAATCTGGTTTTAGTCTTTACGGTGGCGGCCGGGGTGGGAATTTTCCTGGTGATTGCGGAGCTTCGTATGCTGCTGAAAATTCCTTTATCTTATACCTTGTGTTTTTTCTACGGGCTGGTTTTTCTTTTGACGGCCCTGGCGCCGGAAAACTTTATTCCGGTGTCCTTCGATTCCGGCGGCGTGACAACAGGGCCCATTACCGTTCCTTTCATTATGGCGCTGGGAATCGGCATGGCTTCCGTGCGCAGCGACAAAAATTCCAGCAGTGACAGTTTCGGCCTCATAGCCTTGTGCAGCATCGGTCCGGTGCTTTCCGTGCTGATTCTGGGAAGCTTATACCGGCCGGAGGAGGCGGTCTACAGGGGAGCTGAGATTGCGGAGATTGTGACTACACGGGATGCGGCAGCCCAGTTTGCAGCAGGACTTCCGGTTTATCTGAAAGAGGTGGCAGTTGCCGTTCTTCCCATTGTGGGATTGTTTCTGCTGTTTCAGCTTTTCACCAGGCGCTTTCACAGGCATCAGATTTTCCGGATTGGAGCGGGGCTTGGGTATACCTACTTCGGCCTGGTACTTTTCCTCACAGGGGTGAATGTGGGCTTTATGCCGGCGGGAGAGCTTATCGGTTCCGTCATTGCCCGCAGTGAGAAAAACTGGCTTCTGGTTCCCATCGGTATGGTCATCGGCTATTTTATTGTCAAGGCAGAGCCGGCGGTCCGGGTGCTGACCCGGCAGGTAGAGGAGATTTCCAACGGTTCCATCAGCCAGCGGTCCATTCAGAAAAGCCTTTCCCTGGGGATCTGTATTTCGGCCGGAATATCCATGCTGCGGATTCTTACGGGAATCCCGGTTCTGTGGTTTCTGGTTCCGGGCTATTTGATTTCCCTGGTGATGACTTTTTTTGTTCCGCAGATTTTTACGGGTATTGCCTTCGACTCCGGAGGCGTAGCCAGCGGTCCCATGACAGCGGCCTTTCTGCTGCCCCTGGCTATGGGAGCCTGCCAGGCCGTAGGCGGGAATATTCTTGCGGATGCCTTCGGGGTGGTAGCCATGGTGGCAATGACCCCTTTGCTTACCATCCAGGTCCTTGGCATGTCCAGCCGGATCCGGCGTTATCTGGAAAAGAGAAGGACAGCCGGAGAGCCGGAATATGTGGTTTCTGTATGGGAACTGGAGGACTGCATCTTATATTTTGACAGGGAAACGTGTGAAGATTAGAAACGGAAGGCAGGCAGGGAAAACAGGATGATTAAAATGATGGTATCCATTGTAGAGCGGGGACAGGGGAAACCCCTTTCCAGGCTCTATGAAACATACGGTATAAGCTGCCAGTTTATAAGCCTGGGACGGGGAACGGCATCCTCGGAGCTCCTGGACGTTTTGGGATTTGGAGGAACAGAGCGTTCTGTTCTGCTCAGCCTGGGAGAGGAAGGTCTCATCAACAGGCTGATGTATGAGCTTCATGAGGGATTGACGGAAAATCTGTCCTGCAAAGGCATTGTCTTTGATATGCCGCTGACAGGGCTGAATCAGATTATGGCGGTGCTGCTTAAGAATCAAGCTCAGGCACAAAGACAGGAGGGAGAATATAAATTGGAAAAAGCGGGGAAGAACAGTCTGATATTGGTTGCGGCCAATCAGGGACATACGGCTGAGATTATGAATACGGCCCGGGCGGCGGGAGCCAGAGGCGGTACCATAGTGCGTTCCCGCTGGGCAGGGCCGGAAGATACAGAGAAATATTACGGTTTTCAGGTTCAGGCAGAGAAAGAGATCATCGCCATTGTAGCCTCCGCAGAGACACGGAATGCAATTATGGAAACAGTGAACCGGAAACACGGCCTGAAGACGGAAGCCGGGGCGATGATCTGTTCTGTGGGCATCGATCAGACAGTACGGCTGGGATAATATACAAAAGTGCAAGGAGATTTTTAAGATGAGCAGTTCCAATACAGAACCTTTCGTGAAGTGGGCCGGCGGAAAGCGGCAGATGCTGGAGGCCTTGGGTATCCGTATGCCGGAAACCCGGAAGAATTACTATGAGCCCTTCGTGGGCGGCGGTGCATTGATGTTTCACCAAAAGCCCGAAAACGCTTTTATCAACGATATCAACCGGGAGCTGATCCACACCTATACGGAGATCCGGGATCACCGGGATCCCCTGATTGCTGCCCTGTCCTCTATGGATCAGGTAACCTGTACGAAGGAATTTTATTACCAGATGCGGGAGCGCTACAATGACAAGCGGAAGAGAAAAGACTACGATACCGAGATGGCGGCCCTGTTCATCTATCTGAACAAGCACTGCTTCAACGGCCTGTACCGGGTCAATGCCAAGGGGAGCTTTAATGTTCCCTGGAACCAGAAAAAGACGGTGGCCTCCATGGATATAGAAAATATCAAGCATATTTCCGATTACCTAGGCTCCGTAACCATTACCTGCCAGGATTTTGAGGCGGCTGTGGAAGGAGCCGGGGAAGGGGATTTCGTGTATTTTGACAGCCCCTATGCTCCCTTAAATCCGGATTCCTTCGCTTCCTACACCAAGGAAGGATTTGCGGAAGAAGAACACCGGAGGCTTGCAGGGCTTTTTCGGAAACTTACGGACCGGGGAGTTCTGTGTATGCTTACCAATCACAACACGGAACTGATCCGGGAATTGTACGGGGACTTCCTTCTGGAGGAAATTCCCGTGCGCCGGGCCATCAATTCCGACCCCAAGAAGCGGACCGGGACGGAAGTGATTATCCGAAACTATGGGGAAGCATTAGTGACACCAGCACCGTGATAATTCCACAGATGCCGATGGCAAGGCCGCTCATGGCGCCTTGGGTTTCCCCCAGCTCCAGGGCCTTGGAGGTGCCCACGGCATGGCTGCAGGCGCCGATGGAAAGCCCGGCAGTTACGGGATTTTCCGCATGAAACAGGCGGATCAGGAAAGGGGCCAGGATACTTCCCAGGATTCCGGTGAAAATAACGGCGATAACCGTCACCGGAACCACGCCTCCATGGGCACGGCAGACCTCTGCGGCAATGGGGGTGGTGACGGACTTAGGAAGCAGGGAGGCGGTTATGGCAGCATCCAGTCCAAACAGGCGGCAGAGGAGGAAGACGCTTCCCATGGAAGAGAGGGATCCCACTGTACAGCCGATCAGAATGGGGAGCCAGTATTCCTTAAGAAGACGGATGCGGGTGTAGATGGAGACTGCCAGGCAGGCGGTAGCAGGAGCCAGAAACATATTGATGACTGCACCGCCTTCGTTGTAGCTCTCATAGGGAATTTTCAGAAGAGACAAAAGAAGGACAATCAGCAAAATGGCAATCAGCAGGGGATTGCAGAGGACAGACTTTGTCCTTTCTTTTATCTTTATACCGATAAAGAAAGCCAGAATGCTCAAAGCGATACCGAAAAACGGGGAGGCGCACAGTTCTTTCATGACTGTCCCTCCTTTCTCTTTGCCAAAAAGCTCATGGTAAGGCGGACGCTGTATGCGGTGGCCCCAAAGGTGATTATGGTAGTCAGAAAGCACACGGCCAGCAGGGGCAGCCAGTTTTCCATGAGAATATCCAGGTAATTGATGACATTGACTCCTGCCGGAATAAAGAAAAACGCCATATTAGAAAGAAGGAAATCCGATTTCTCCCGGATATGCTCTACTTTCAAAATCCCGGCCAGAAGGCAGAGAAGAAGAAGCACCATGCCGATAACGCTGGCGGGAAAGGCAAAGGGAAGAAGGGATTCCAGGATCACGCTGATCCAGCAGAGGAAAAAAATAATCCCTGTCTGTTTGATAATCTTCATAATTCATCACTCCATTCTTAGATCCATCCCCCGTCCAGCCGGATCACCTGTCCCGTGAGATAGGGAGATTGGCTGCACAGGGAGAAAATAAGCTCCGCCGCCTCAGAAGGAAGCCCGAACCGCCCGGCCGGGATCTCCTCTGCCAAGGCGGCTTTTTCTCTTTCCGTAAAGCAGGCGTTCATATCTGTGTCTATGGCGCCGCAGGCTACGGCGTTGACTCTTATGCCGCTGGGCGCAAGCTCCTTGCCCAGGGCCATGGTGAAAGCGTTGACTGCGCCTTTGGAAGCGGAGTAGGCGGCCTCGCAGGAAGCGCCCACGCAGCCCCAGACGGAAGAGACATTTACAATGGCTCCAAAGCCCTGGCCCAGCATCCGGGGGACGGCCTGCCGGGAGCAGAGGAACACGGAAGTAACATTGGTGCGCATAAGCTCCTCCCACTGGGACAAAGACATGTCTGTCATAAGCCCCGTCCGGGAGATTCCAGCATTGTTAATGAGAGCGTCCAGTTTTCCGAAGCGCTCCTGTACCAGCCGGAAACATTCCTGTACATCTGCCTCGTTACCCATATCACCTACAAAGGGAAGACAGGTGATTCCAAATTCCCGGTGGAGGCGGCGGGAGAGAGCTTCCAGCCGTTCCCGGGAGCGGATACAGGTCAGGCAGAGATTCCAGCCCTCCCGGGCAAATTTTTCTGCGGCGGCAGCCCCGATTCCCCGGGAGGCCCCCGTGATAACTGCGTATTTTGCTGTCATAGAGTTCCATCCTTTCTGCCCTATGTTACTATATTTTTTCCCTTTTCACAACCATAGTTTTTCCGCATATCTTAGTGAGAAAGGAAAAAAGCAAAAGGAGACTTTATGGCAGCGAAGATCGTAGTAGACGCCGGACACGGCGGAAGCAATCCGGGAGCGGTATATCAGGGCAGAAGGGAGAGCGACGACGCCCTGCGGCTTGCCATGGCAGTGGGGAAGATTCTGGAGGCAAACGGCTATGACGTGAGCTATACCAGGACCAGCGACGTGACCCAGTCCGTGGGGCAGAAAGCCGCCATTGCCAACGAGGAAGGTGCAGATTTGTTTGTATCCATTCACCGGAATGCGGGACAGTATCCGGGGCAATACGACGGGGTGCAGACTCTTATTTACAATGATTCCGGCATCAAAAAAGAGATAGCCGAAAAAATCGATGCCAACCTGGCGGCCCTGGGCTTCCGGGATCTGGGCATCAGCCTCAGGCCTAACCTGGTGGTGCTGAACAGCACCCAGATGCCGGCCCTTCTGGTGGAGGCGGGCTTTATCGACAGCGACAAGGACAATCAGCTCTTTGACTCCAAGTTTCAGGCTATTGCCCAGGCTATCGCAGACGGCATTATGGGAACCTTAGAAGAACAGACCGTGACTTCCAGTGCCGTAGAGGAGGAAGAGATGGAAGAACGCCACAGATTCCCCATGCGTCCTGTTCCCCCCATGCCTCCCGAGAAGCCGCTGCCCCCTATGGAGCCGGAGGAGCTCTACCGGGTGCAGGCGGGAGCCTTCCGGGAGCGTGCAAATGCGGATAACCTGCTTCAGCTTCTGGAAAATGACGGTTTCCCGGCATTTATCGTGTACCAGGACGGTTTGTATAAAGTGCAGGTGGGAGCTTTTTCCCGTCTGAGCAATGCCATTGCCATGGAGCGGGAAGTCCGGGAGAAAGGGTACAATACTTATATTACCACATAAACCTTTTTGGAATAGCAGGGGGGAGAATCGAAAGAGAGATCTTCCACAGTGAAGCGGGCGGAACATTTGGCACACAGCTCCGAGACAGTCATAAGTCCGATGCCGCTTCCGCCTTCCTCCCTGTGAGTGGTAACGGGCCGGATGCCAAGATTAGACAGCACCTCCCTGGGAAAGGGAGGGCCGCTGTCATATACTTCGATAGTATAAGAACCGTTCCGGACTGCCAGGTTCAGAAGCACCTTTTTTACCGGACTTCCCGATACTGCAATCAGGGCATTTTCCAGGAGATCTGCCAGAATCGTCCGCAGATCTTCCCCGGGAATCCGTTCCGTGAGAGGTTTTAGATCTTCCAGAAGCCGAAAATCCAAATCAGTGTCTTGGGCGGCGGCTCTCTGCTGCATATAAGCCAGCATAATATTAATAGAAGCAATGCCGGTGGAGGGAAAGGGCTTTCCGGTCTGTCCACAATTCTTAAGAAGTCCCATGCGCTCCTGGAAAGCGTCCTCCAATTCTTTCAAAAGTTCAACGCCTCTTTCTTTGTCATTGGACTGCAAAAATTCCCGGACCGAATATTCCAGGGCCGGAATCAGCTTATTATCCTTGTGTATAATTTTGGCCAGCCTCTCGTTTTCCTTCCGGAGAGAGGCAATTTCCGCCTCTTTTTCCCCAATGGTTTTCTCATATCCCCTGACGGTTCTTGCAGATGACTGAACCCAGTATTTTTTCGTGATGCGTTCCCTCCACCAGGAGATAAGGATGAGGCCCCACATCAAAATCGAGAAAAACAGGACAAGGTAGATGAAATCAAAGCCCTTATTAAAAGAGAGGAAGGAAACGGCTGTCAGGATGGAGGCGCCGATGAAAAATCCTGTATCATTGCTGCCGGAATCTTGAAGGAAAGAGAAACCCTTCTCAAACCGCCGGATACGGAACAGGCAGACTACTCCCCCCAATTCGCAAAGTCCCAGAATCAGGCTTAAGAGAGGTTTGGGCGGATAGAAACCGGACTTTAGGATTAGAAAGGCTTCTGCAGCAGATACAGGGACGGTAGCAGCGGCAAAGAAGAGGTAGCTGCACCCGAAAGAAAGGGCACAGGCGATGAAAGAGGTCTTCCAGGGAATGCGGAAACATGCCGTAAAAGACAGGAAAGAGAGAAGGAGTGAGAACCAGATGATCCTGGTGGACCGGAATGACATCTGGTGGAACTTAAAGCAGATAGGCGGAAACCTCACCGGCGCCCAGAGTGTTGCGTACGGCCAGGAGTTAAGCTATTATAGTGGTATTGATACCACTCCGTTTCCGCCCCAGATCCACGAGGGAATGACGCCGGAGGCCCAGAGTGCAGCCTGGGAGAGGTATCACAGGGAGCTGGAGGAATCCCGGAACCGGAAGGCCAACTATGACCAGCTTGAGAGATTCTGCCGGGGAATCGCGGCAAGAACCAAGCGGGATCTGGAAGAACTGTATGAGGACCTGGAAAAGATCTATAAAGATCATGTGGTGGAGTACAAGAATACGGACGACGCCTACAGGAAAAAGGCGGAGGAGGTCTACGACGCCTGCACGGGCTTTGGGGAGCGGATGTGGGATATAGGGGCGAATACGTTAACGTTCCTCCTTGACATCAGCGAAGCAGTACAAGCGGCGGCGTTAAAAGTGGTAATTGCGACAGCGCCCTTCGGCATTACGCCCCAGTGGGTGAAGGACACGGGAAAGGAGGTAATGGGAGGACTCCAAAGCATAGCAGAGATCATCAAGAATCCAGGGAGAGCCTTAGCGAGCCTGGGCCAGCAGGTGACGGATACGGTGGAGGAGAAGGGGATGGCAAGAAATTTTATTTGTGTTAAGTAACAAAATCATTACAACAGAAGATGTAATTGAATATGTGACTTATATAATAAATGAAAATACCTTAGGTTATGATATTGTGATGAAAATAACTTGTTTGTATAGTGATGAAGATATTTATCTATATTTACAAAAATTAATTGCATTAAAGAGAATCAAAATATAGCCGATATTTTTTGATGGAGTCTTAGAGAAGCAGGAGAGCCAAAATTTATTTATCTTAACGAGATGTGGATTTTTAATATGCAGTTATTGGAGAAGCAAACTGGATATGTACCCAAATGCCAATTTTGAAGGAGTAAATGTTGCCGCTTTTCAGTGCTTTGCAGTAGCGGAGGAAATACAATGTTTAGAATAAAGGCTTGTGATCGGTATATGATAAGCAATACTGTAGAATATGTTTTGGGATACAGCATGGTTCTTTTGCTATTATTGAAAATATTGTCGTGGTATTTTATAAGGGATGTAAATGTATCGGGGCTATTAGGCTGTTTATACCTGATACCGGGATCTCTATGGCTTATGTTCTTTTTTCGCAGAAAAATGGGAGGTTATCAGTTAAAAAATAATGAAATTGTATTTCGGAAATTTTTTAAGAAAAAATCGCTGAACTATAGCGAATTAAGCCATGTGGTTATTTCTGTTGGGTGGAGAAATACTCGTTCGGCTGCTTATATAGGAAAGACTATTGCAAAAAACGGAAAATTGTCAGTAAAGAATTATCCGTGGATTACGCTGTGTAAAATAGAGCCCGAGTCATTAAAAAAGAGATGGGACAGGGAAGTTGTTGGGAGTATAGTTGACATTGCAGTAGGCAGGAACAATCTTTTGTATAGTTTTGTGTGGAGGAAAATTCCTTTTATAGATGACATATTTCCGGCGTTTAAGGGGACGTATTATATTACATATTCTATTTATGCCAGATATTTTAAAGAAGTGGAAGAAATAATTGAGAAATTCCAAATAGATAGAAGGCGGATTTATGTGATTGCTGACTGTGTAAACCATATAAATTTTTACAGAGATATTGATTTTGAAAAAGTAAATGCCTCAATTCTTCAGTTTTATGAAAAATAACAGAGGGGGATGAGATGTGGATCTTTAAGATGCAGTTATTGGCAGAGAAAATTGGATGCGTACGAATGGATGAAACGGATGAACCTTCAACAGAATAAGGAACGGTAGAACGCTATGTTTAAATTTAAGCCTAAAAAAGCAGTTAATTATAGAAAAAATGGCGTGGTGTATGAGATTGATATGGAAGGTTTTGATGACGGAGAAGAAGTTCGGATAATAAAAAATCTCATAAAGCCTCTTTCTATAAACAGAAGAGTTTTTATAGCTATTTGTGGGGATACATGGGCAATAGATAAAAAAGCAGTGCTTCGTATGGAAACGGATCCCAGGTACCGATTTGTTGAAAAAATGGAAATTTCCCCGGAAAAAATAGAGGACATCAATGTTTTGGAATTGCTGGAAAATATGTGGACGGACTTTTATTTTTTCTGCAGTTCTGCAGATTGGAAGGAATTTATTGAGATGAGAAAGGTGAAGCTTCATTTTGAGCAGGGAACTTTGGCAGCGGCAATATATTTACGCAATTTAGATGGTATCCGCATTGAGATAGGAGAAAAATATATCTATTATATGGATGGGTTGTTGAGGCAATTTCAACAGGAAAACATTTTAGAAACAAAAAGGAGAAAATAACAAATGGAACAGTTGATTATTCTCGGCACAGGAAACGCCAACGCAACGAAATGTTACAATACCTGCTCTGCTATCCGGAATGAACGGGGCTATTTTCTGGTAGACGCAGGGGGAGGAAACGGGATTCTGGTGCAGCTGGAGAAGGCCGGGATTCCCCTGGAAGAGATTCATGAGATTTTCTTAAGCCATGAACACACGGATCACCTGCTGGGCATGGTGTGGATGATCCGGATGATTGCAGCGAAGATGAAGCAGGGAAACTATAAGGGAAATCTGGATATCTACTGCCACCGGGATCTGGTGGAGACTCTGCTGACTATTGTGGGCCTGACAGTCCAGGGAAAATTTGTAAAGCTTATCGGGGAGCGTATTTTCCTCCATCCCCTGGAGGACGGGGATGTGCGGGAGATTCTGGGTTACCGGGTGAAATTTTTTGACATTCAGTCGGTGAAGGCGAAACAGTATGGATTTACTATGGACCTTTGGAACGGACAGCGCTTTACCTTTGCCGGGGACGAGCCTTACCGGGAATGTGAGCGGGAATATGTCCAGGGGGCGGACTGGCTTCTCCACGAGGCCTTCTGCCTGCACAGCCAGGCGGAGCGGTTTAAGCCCTATGAGAAATGCCATACCACAGTGAAAGATGCCTGTGAGACAGCGGAAATGCTGGGAGTGAAGAACTTGATTCTCTATCACACAGAGGATCAGAATATCACCCGGCGGAAGGAGCTTTATCTGGCGGAAGGGAAGCCTTTCTTTTCCGGGAATCTCTATGTGCCGGAGGATTTGGAGGTTTTTGAGCTGGGATAGGAGCGGCTGTACAGGAATGGCAGTGTACTGTGTAAAAAGTGCTCGACTTTCTAACGGGTTTTAGGTTACAATGAATACAGTTGTAATAGAATTTCAGGAAAAGGAGCGAGATAGGATATGAAGAATTTTCAGTATTATACCCCCACGCGGGTCATTTTTGGAAAAGATACGGAAGATCAGGTGGGAGATCTGGTCCGGGCTCAGAACTGCACCAAGGTGCTGGTCCACTATGGAACGGGCAGTGTGAAGCGCAGCGGTCTTCTTGATCGGGTATACGCCTCCTTAGATGCGGCAGGAGTGTCCTATGTGAGTCTTGGAGGCGCAGTTCCAAACCCCAGGCTTTCCCTGGTGTATGAGGGGATTGACCTTGCAAAGAAGGAGGGCGTGGATTTTATCCTGGCTGTGGGCGGCGGAAGCGCCATCGATTCAGCGAAAGCCATTGCCTACGGCATGAAGTATGAGGGGGATGTGTGGGATCTGTATTTGAAGAAGACTCCGCCTGCAGATGCCACGCCTCTGGGAGTAATTCTCACCATTGCCGCTACGGGAAGCGAGATGAGTGATTCTTCCGTGATTACCAACGAGGAGGGCTGGCTGAAACGGGGGTTGTCCAGTGATTTGAGCCGTCCCCGCTTTGCCATTATGAACCCGGAGCTCACGTACACACTCCCGGAATACCAGACCATGAGCGGCTGTGTGGATATTATGATGCACACCATGGAGAGGTATTTTTCCCATGAGATGGACACAGGCTTGACGGACTATCTGGCGGAAGGGCTTTTGAAGAGGGTGATGGAGGCGGCGAGGGTTCTCTTAAAAGAGCCTCAAAATTACGATGCCAGGGCGGAGATTCTCTGGGCGGGAAGCCTCTCCCACAACGGCCTTACGGGCTGCGGGCGTACAGGAGACTGGGCCTGCCATCAGCTGGAGCATGAGCTGGGCGGCATGTTTGACGTGGCCCACGGTGCAGGACTGGCTGCCGTATGGGGAAGCTGGGCCCGCTATGTGTACCCTTCCGATGCGGCCCGTTTTGCCAAGTTTGCAGTAAATGTCATGGGGATTCCCTACGACTATGCGGATCCGGAGAAGACGGTTCTTGCGGGAATTGAGGCTCTGGAGGATTTCTTCCGCTCCATCCATATGCCGGTGAGCATTGGGGAGCTGGGGGTGGAGCTTGGGGAGGAGCAGATAAAAGAACTGGCCTACAAGTGCAGTTTTATGGAGACACGGACTATCGGCGGCATCCGGAAGCTGGATAAAGAAGATATTGAGAAGATTTACCGTATGGCGAAGTGATCATAAATCCCCATGTGTATTTCAGGTGCCGGCAGAAGGATGTTCTGCCGGCGCTTTTTATAGAAATTTTATTTGTTATCCCGGGAGAATCGTTGTATACTGGTTTTATCGTAAATTCTATTTGCATTTTCAGACGTGTCAGTCAGAAAAATCCAAAGGAACCATAGGGAAAGATATTGTATCAGGCAGGGAAATCCTTTATAATGAAGGAAGACATACTGCTGTGAGATCTTTCCGTAAGCGGATCAGAGGGTAGCTCGATGTTTGAAAAAACGAAAGGAGAAGGGCAGTATGGGAGAAAACGAAATATTTTTGATGAAACCGAAGGTGGACTTTTGCTTCAAGGAGCTGATGGAGGATAGGGAAGTCCGCCGGGGATTTATTTCCGCATTGCTGGGAGTGAAACCGGAAGAGATTGAGGAGACAGAACTTTTGCCTACCCATTTAAGAATGGAATATCCGGATGATAAGCTGGGAGTTTTGGATATCCGGGTGTCTGTCCGGTGTGGCGGAAGGGGAAGAGAAAGCGGCTTGGACGGAAGACAGCAGATAGATCTGGAGATACAGCTGGCATCTTTTCCGCTGTGGCCGGAGCGCTCCGTATTTTATCTTGCGAAAATGTATTCCGGACAGATTCAAAAAGGGCAGGGCTATGACGTATTGCAAAAGTGTGTTCATGTAGGAATTTTGGATTTTATTCTTTTTGAGGAAGATGAAGAATTCTATTCCTGTTTTCATCTCTGGGAGGATAACAGACACCGGATGTATACGGACAAACTGGAGATACATATCCTGGAGCTGCCAAAGCTGGCAGAGAGAGAATATCCGGCCACAGCGCTGTTGAACTGGGCGTACTTTTTCAATGCGGAACAAAAGGAGGAGTTTGAAATGGCAGCAGAGACAAGTCCATATATTGAAAGAGCATATGAGAGATTGGCAGATATCAGCGCAGACGAAGCAAAGCGTCTGGAATATGAGGCAAGGGAGAAGGCTATTCTGGATCACAACTATTTGATGAAGACCAATCTGGAACTTGGGTGGAAAAAGGGGATGGAGAAGGGGCATAAAGAGGGACTTGAAAAAGGTATGAAGGAAGGACTGGAAAAGGGGTTGGAGGAAGGGTTAGAGAAGGGAATAGAAAAAGGAATAGAAAAAGGAATAGAAAAAGGCGCTCAGGCCCTGATTGAAATCTGCCGGGAAACTGAGTTCTCAAGGGAGGAGACAGCCAGGAGGCTGATGGAAAAACTGTCCCTTTCCCCGGAGGCGGCAAGAAAATATTTGGATGAATACTGGACGGAATAAATGTAAGGGAAGTGAAGATATGGACAGGACAAGTGCGGATTTGGGAACGGAGAAGGTGGGAAAGCTCTTGCTTCGGCTGGCGGTTCCTACCATTACGGCCCAGATTGTGAATATGCTGTATAATATTGTAGACCGGATTTATATCGGACATATCCCGGAGGAAGGAGCCCTGGCATTGACAGGGCTCGGCCTTTGCTTTCCGGTGCTGATGCTGGTGACGGCTTTTTCGAGCTTAGTGGGAATGGGAGGCGCCCCCCAGGCGTCCATCAAAATGGGGCAGAAGGACAATGGGGGAGCGGAGCAGATTTTAGGGAACTGTTTTGTGATGCTTTTGGTTCTGGCAGCCGTTCTGACTGTGGTATTCCGCATAAGCGGCCGGGAATTGCTGTATCTGTTTGGCGCCAGCGGCGATACCATTGGTTATGCACTGGAATATCTGGATATTTATATTTTGGGAACGGTTTCGGTAATGATTTCCCTGGGATTAAATGCTTTCATTACCACCCAGGGTTTTACACGGACCAGTATGCTTACCGTGGTGATCGGGGCGGCGGTAAATATTGTTTTGGATCCCGTTTTTATTTTCGGCTTTGGCATGGGGGTAAAAGGAGCGGCACTGGCCACTATCCTGGCCCAGACCGTGTCGGCTGTGTGGGTGCTGCGGTTCCTTTTCGGGAAACAGACGGTTCTTAAAATCCGCAAAAGCAATATGAAGGTGCAGGCAGGGATTATGCTTCCTGTGCTGGCTCTGGGACTTTCGCCTTTTATTATGACAAGTACAGAGAGTCTTTTGAATATTTGTTTTAATACCTCTTTGCAGAAATACGGCGGAGATCTGGCGGTGGGGACCATGACTATTCTTTCCAGCTGCATGCAGGTATGCAGCCTGCCTCTGCAGGGACTGGCCCAGGGGGCCCAGCCCATTATCAGTTACAATTTCGGTGCTGGAAACCTGGGAAGGGTGAAGGAGGCCTTCCGCCTGCTTTTTATCAGTGCTATTGGGGCATCTTCGGTAATGTGGCTGATAGCCGTATTTGCACCTGGATTTTTCCCAGGATTGTTTTCCGGGGATGCAGAGCTTATCGCATATGCTTCCTGGGCCATCCGGATCTATCTGGGTATGGCGTTTGTCATGGGAGCACAGATGTCCTGCCAGCAGACTTTTGTGGCCATTGGAGCGGCAAAGATTTCCCTGTTTCTGGCACTGTTTCGGAAAATTATTGTGCTGATTCCTCTGATTTATCTGCTGCCCCAGTTCTTTGCGGATAAGGTATTTGCGGTATTTTTGGCGGAACCGGTGGCGGATACCATTGCGGCAGTCACGACGACAACCCTTTTCTTCCTGAGGTTCCGGCAGATTTCCCGCAACATGGAAGGGGGCAGATGAGATGGAGACACAGATAAGAAAACTGTCTTATGACCGGATAGATGAAGAAGTCATAAAAGAGGCTGGGGAAATTTTGAAAAAAGGCGGTCTGGTGGCCTTTCCCACAGAAACGGTTTATGGCCTTGGGGGGGATGCCCTGAATCCTGCTTCCTCCGGGAAAATTTATGCGGCTAAGGGAAGGCCTTCGGATAATCCCTTGATTGTGCACATTGCCAAGAGGGAAGATCTGGATCGGATTGCGGAAGATGTGCCGGAGAAGGCAAGGCGGCTGATGAATGCTTTCTGGCCGGGACCCTTAACCCTGATTTTGAAGAAAAAACCTTTGGTGCCGGATAAGACGACAGGCGGCCTTCCCACAGTGGCGGTGCGGATGCCTTCGGACCGGATTGCGGCAGGGCTTATCCTGGCGGCGGGGGGCTTTGTGGCTGCGCCCAGTGCCAATGTGTCCGGAAGGCCCAGCACCACCACGGCGTCCCATGTGGCGGAGGATTTGGGAGGAAAGATTGAGATGATCCTGGACGGCGGACAGGCGGTGATCGGGCTGGAGTCTACCATTGTGGATGTGAGTGTGGATCCCCCAATGATCCTGCGGCCGGGAGCGGTGACAAAATCTATGCTGGAAGGGGAGATTGGCAAGGTGGAGACGGATAAGGCCATTATTGCCCCGGATTCCGGCATCCGTCCCAAAGCTCCGGGCATGAAATACCGGCATTATGCACCAAGAGCCAGCCTGATGGTGGTAGAGGGAGAGCAGGAGGCAGTGATTTCGGCTATCCGGCGCTTGGCCGGGGAAGCCAGGCAGGCCGGAAAGAAGGTGGGGATTATCGCCACGGACGAGACGGCGTCCCGGTATCCGGAAGGGCTGGTACAGAGCCTGGGAGCCAGGAGCAGGGAGGAGGAAATCTCGGCCCATCTCTTTGAGGTGCTGCGCCGGTTTGACGACATGGAAGCGGATTGTATTTACTCGGAGGCATTCCAGGAAGGAGAGATGGGGACGGCCATTATGAACCGCCTTTTAAAGGCGGCGGGTCATCAGGTGCTGAACGTGTAGACAGAAAGAATAGCAGGAGATAAGAAAAATATGCTTGCAGGCTGTATAGAGCGGGTCAGGGAGAAGGGCCCTATGATACACAATATTACCAATTATGTTACAGCCAACGATGTGGCCAATGTACTGCTGGCCTGTGGATGCAGACCCGTCATGTCCGACGAGCCGGAAGATGCGGCAGAAATGACGGCTCTTTGCAGCGGACTGAATATCAATCTGGGAACCCTGAATAAAAGGACTATAGAGGGAATGCTTGCCGCCGGGCGTAAATCCCGGGAATTGGGGCACATTCTGGTTTTGGATCCCGTGGGGGCGGGGGCCAGCAGGTTCCGCACGGAAACTGCCCGGATGCTTCTAAGGGAGCTTTCCTTTGACGCCGTGCGGGGAAATATTTCCGAGATAAAAACACTAGTCCTTGGAAATGGAACAACCAAAGGTGTGGATGCCGACCAGGCAGATGCAGTGACGGAGGAAGACCTGGATGGAAGGATCGGTTTTGTGAAGGAAGCCGCCGGGGAGATGGACTGCATTCTTATTGTCACAGGGGCTTTGGACCTGGTGGCAGACAGGAAGCGGTGCTATGTGATCCGCAACGGCCGTCCAGAGATGGGACAGGTGACGGGGACGGGCTGCCAGCTCTCCGGCCTGACGGCGGCGTTTCTGGCGGCCAATCCGGAGGAGAAACTGGAGGCGGCTGCGGCCGCAGTCTGTTCCATGGGGCTGGCAGGGGAGATCGCATACAGGAATCTTAGGAAAGAGGAAGGAAATGCTTCCTACCGGAACCGGATTATTGATGCCATTTATCACATGGATGCGGAGACTTTGGAGAAAGGAGCCAGATATGAGCTGTGCTAAGAAACATCTGGATAAGAATCTTATGTTGTATGCAGTGACGGATCGGAGATGGTTAAAGGGCAGGACTCTGGCTTTCCAGGTGGAAGAAGCCCTGAAAGGAGGTGTGACCTTTGTACAGCTCCGGGACAAGGAACTGGATAAGGAGGCATTTCTGAAGGAGGCTTTGGAGCTCCGGGCCTTGTGCAGAAGCTACGGGGTTCCCTTTGTAATCAATGATAGGGTGGATGCAGCGCTGGAGGCGGATGCGGACGGTGTCCATGTAGGCCAGAAGGATATGGAAGCCGGGTGCGTCCGGGAGCTTCTGGGATCGGATAAGATTCTGGGGGTATCTGTCCGGACCGTGGAACAGGCCCTTTTGGCAGAGCGGCAGGGAGCAGATTATCTGGGGGTGGGAGCCGTCTTTCCCACCGGAACCAAAACGGATGCCAGGCCTCTTAGCCGGGAGACCTTGGAGGAAATCTGCAGGGCCGTGGAGATTCCGGTAGTTGCTATCGGAGGCATCAGCCGGGAGAATGTCATGGAGCTTGCAGGCAGCGGTATCTGTGGAACAGCGGTAGTCAGCGCTGTTTTTGCACAGAGGAATATCCGGCAGGCTGCACAGGAGCTGCTGGGCCTTATCCGTGAGATGCTGGCTACTCCGGCGGGAGAAAGGATGCAGCCATGAAGACGGCCTTAACGATTGCGGGGAGCGATTCCGGCGGGGGAGCCGGGATCCAGGCAGATATAAAAACCATGACTATGAACGGAGTCTATGCCATGAGCGCCGTTACGGCTCTGACGGCCCAGAATACCCGGGGAGTAAAGGAAATTTATGAAGCCGCACCGGAAATTTTAAGGGCGCAGATAGATGCGGTTTTTGAAGATATCCCTCCGGATGCAGTGAAAATCGGTATGATTCCTTCAGCTGTCTTGGCGGAGGTGACTATAGAGAGGCTAAAGGCCTGGAAGGCGGAGCATATCGTGGTGGACCCGGTGCTGGTATCTACCAGCGGTTCCCGGCTGATAGCCCAGGAGGCTCTTGATATAATGAAGAGGGAACTTTTCCCCCTGGCAGAACTTCTGACGCCCAATATCCCGGAGGCGGAAATGCTGGCCGGTATTTCCATCCGGTGCAGGGAGGATATGCTCCGGGCAGCCGGGACAATCGGAAATACGTACGGCTGTGCCGTCTTGTGCAAGGGAGGCCATGGCTGGGACGGTGCGGATGATCTTTTGTATGCAGGCGGTTTTTTCCAATGGTTTTGCAGTAAACGGATTAATAATCCCAATACCCACGGGACGGGGTGCACCCTGTCCAGCGCTATCGCAGCCAATCTGGCAAAAGGGTTCGGGCTTTCCCAGGCAGTGTGCCGGGCAAAGGTTTATCTTTCCTGCGCCTTGGGGGATATGCTGGATCTGGGAAAGGGAAACGGACCTTTGAATCACGCCTTTGATTTGTGCGGGCCATTTGCAGAGGAAGGAGGTGAATAACATGAAACAGTTATTTTGCTATGGGGACAGATACCTGCAGAAAAGTACCTGGAAGGATATGGCACTACTGAAGTTCTGCCTGTTTTCCATGGGGATTCTGGCGGGGATGCAGATACCGGGAAGGCATAAAAAGAAAGTGGGAATTGCTGCTCTTTTGGTCTTTTGTGTGACGTATATCCCGCTTATGAAGAAAAGATCGGAAGAGCGTCGTGTAGGGAAAGAGTGTAGATCTCGGTGGT
>CAJUMM010000036.1 GCA_910586955.1 uncultured Lachnospiraceae bacterium
TAGAATTTTTCATGTGCATCGCTGATAAAAATAATCGCTTTCTCTGCTCCTAACACTGTACTACTCATACTTTCTTCCTCGCATTCTTTGATGATTGACCATAACAAAAAAGGACACTTCTCTAAAATTTTCTTTTAGAAAAATGTCCTTGTTGGTACAAATATTAGAATGTATCCGCACAACGATAAACGTACATGGAAGTATTATTCCGTATTATTCCGTATTATTCGTTTAAAATTTGTTGCACTTTTGTTGCAGTAGCGTGACCGTAGGTGCTTCAAACCTGCATAAACACTGGCTTTATTTGTCAAGCGTTTTCATCGTGGGGAACAACAAAACATCCCGTATGGCTGCCGAATCCGTAAGCAGCATACACATCCGGTCAATCCCGAATCCAATGCCTCCCGTTGGCGGCATTCCAATCTCCAGGGCATTCAGGAAATCTTCATCCGTAGTATTGGCTTCCTCGTCTCCCTGGGCCAAAAGCTCCTCCTGGGCCTTAAAACGCTCCCGCTGATCGATGGGGTCGTTCAGCTCGGAGTAGGCGTTGGCCATCTCCCAGCCGTTCATAAAGAATTCAAAGCGCTCCACATAGTCCGGATTGTCCGGCTTCTTCTTGGTCAGGGGCGAAATCTCAATGGGGTGATCCATCACAAAGGTGGGCTGGATCAAATGCTCCTCCGCAAATTCTTCAAAGAAAAGGCTTAAAATATCGCCCTTCTTGTGGCGCTCCTCGAACTCCACGCCCTTCTCTTTTGCCAGGGCCTTTGCCTCCTCCGCAGTCTGAATCCGGTCAAAGTCAACCCCTGCATATTTCTTCACGGCCTCCACCATGGTAATGCGTTCAAAAGGCTTCCCAAGGTCCATTTCCACACCGTTGTACACAATGGTTGTAGTTCCCAGAACCTCCTGGGCTACGTGGCGGTAAAGGTTCTCCGTCAAATCCATCATGCCGTGATAGTCCGTATAGGCCTGGTAAAGCTCCATCAGGGTAAACTCCGGGTTGTGACGGGTATCCAGTCCCTCGTTGCGGAACACGCGGCCAATCTCATAGACACGCTCCAAGCCGCCTACAATCAGACGCTTCAAGTACAGCTCCAGGGAAATGCGGAGCTTAAAATCCTCATCCAGAGCATTAAAATGGGTCTCAAAGGGCCTGGCGGCAGCGCCGCCGGCGTTGGCCACCAGCATGGGCGTCTCCACCTCCAGAAAGCCCTGTCCGTCCAGATAGCGGCGGATGCTGCTTAAAATCCGGGAACGCTTTACAAACGTGTCCTTTACCTCGGCATTCATAATCAAATCCGTATACCGCTGGCGGTAACGCACGTCCGTGTTGGTCAGGCCGTGGAATTTCTCCGGGAGAATCTGCAGGCTTTTGCACAGCAGCGTAAGCTTAGCCGCATGGATGGAAATCTCCCCTGTCTTTGTGCGGAATACTTCGCCGCAGATTCCGATGATATCACCGATATCATATTTTTTAAAATCCTTATAGGCCTCCTCACCCACGCTGTCCCTGGCCACATAAGACTGGATATTGCCCTTCAAGTCCTGGATATTGCAGAAAGAAGCCTTGCCCATAACCCGCTTGGACATCATGCGACCGGCTATCGTAACGGTTTTTCCCTCCAGATTCTCAAAATCATCCTTAATATCCTGGCTGTGGCAGCTCACATCAAATTTCGTAACCTGAAAGGGGTCCATGCCCCGCTCCTGCAGGTCAGCCAGCTTTTCCCTCCGCACCTTGAGAAGCTGCTTTACGTCCTGCTCCTTTGGTGCTCCGTTCTTCTGTTCTCCCATCACTCTACACTCCTATTCCTGTTCCGCCTAATTGGAACGCTGGATCTCCAATACCTTATATTCAATCATACCTGCCTGGGTCTCCACCTGAACCGTGTCTCCCACCTTTGCGCCGAGAAGAGCCTTGCCCACAGGAGATTCATTGGAAATCTTTCCTCCCAGGCTGTTTGCCTCGGAAGAACCCACGATCTTAAACTCCTCTTCCTCGTCAAATTCCACATCCAGAACCTTCACCTTGCAGCCCACATTGATCTTGTCCAGATCCACCTCATCTTCCACCACGACCTCTGCATTTTTGAGAATTTTCTCAATCTGCTCAATCCTGGCCTCAATATCCCGCTGCTCGTCCTTGGCCGCATCGTACTCGGCATTTTCCGACAGGTCTCCCTGCTCTCTTGCCTCCTTGATCTTCTGGGCGATTTGTTTCCTTTTTACCACTTTCAGATCCTGAAGCTCGTCCTCCAGCTTTTTCAGTCCCTCGTAAGTCAGTAGATTTTTCTTCTCGCTCATTTCCCTTTACATCCTTCCTGTTTCTTAATTGCTAATCTATTTCATTATATCTTTTTTTGTCCCAAATATACCCCCGGCTTGGACGGGCACCAATATTTCTTTCTGTCCCCGCCGCAAACATTCACAGTATTATACCTTAACCCCCTGTTATTGTCAATACCAATTCCTCCAGCTCTAGCATGCTCTCCGCACCGTTGATCCGGGCTCTCAAGCGGGCCGAATGAGGATATCCGGCCGTATACCAGGACACATGCTTCCGCATTTCCCGGACGGCCGTATAATCCCCCTTCAGCTCCGCCTGCATCCGTCCATGGCGCAGCATCATTTCCCGCACCTTCCCAGCCGGAGGCCGATCTTCCAGAATCCCCGTATCCAGATACGTCAGGATGCGATGAAAAATCCAGGGATTGCCCCTGGCAGCCCTTCCCACCATGACTCCGTCGCAGCCCGTCTCCTCCAGAAGGGCTTTCGCCTTCTGGGGAGAATCCACGTCTCCGTTTCCAATCACCGGAATGGAGACCGCCTCTTTGACCTGGCGGATAATCTCCCAGTCCGCATGGCCGGAATAGTACTGCTCCCTGGTTCTCCCGTGAACGGCCACTCCGGAAGCCCCGCTTCCCTCGGCAATCCTGGCAATCTCCACTGCATTCACGTGGCTGTCGTCGAAACCTTTGCGGATCTTCACGGTCACAGGCTTTTTTACCGCCTGGACCACACGGCTCACAATCTCCTCCACCAGCTTCGGATTCCGCATAAGGGCGGAGCCCTCTCCATTCCCTACAATCTTGGGCACCGGGCAGCCCATATTCAAATCCAGGATATCAAAGGGATGCTCCTCTATCTCTGCTGCAACCCTGCTCAGCACTTCCGGATCCGATCCGAACAGCTGCAGGGAGACGGGATGTTCCCCTGGGGAAATCTCCATCAGCCGTTCCGTGTTCCGGTTGTGAAAGGCAATGGCCTTTGCACTGACCATTTCCATGCACACCAGTCCCGCCCCCTGCTCCCTGCACAGCAAACGAAATGGCAGGTCCGTAACTCCTGCCATGGGCGCCAGTATCACCTGGTTCGGAAGCTCCACATTCCCGATTTTCAGCTTCATACTTTAAAATCCTCTCTCTGCCAGATCCCTAATCAGGCGGCCGTAAAATTTCGTCATACAAAACCCCTTTGCATCTCTCTTCCGGGAATCCACCAGATCCTGATGGGAAATATTCTCAACCGTTCCTCTGTATACGCCCCAGTGGGTTCTGTCCGGCGATACCAGGCCGTCATTCTCCCCATCCTGCAAAAAGACGAACCTGCGGAAAAACAGCATCAAGGGATCCTCCCCGGAAGGCGTAAGCCTGGCTCCGAAGCTCTGGTAATAAACTTTAGGGCTATCCGGATTTCTTTCATTAAAACTTTTCAGGTACGCCGGCGTCAGCTGCCGCAATGCCCTCTCGGAATCCGGTTCTTTATCTCCCAGGGCTTTCCAGAACCGATCTGCCGCCCGGCTGTAGAGACGTATAAATCTCTTTTTCCCGCACCAGTATTTTGCCGTCCGGGAACCGTAATGGGGCGTACAGAGGGTTGTGAGGGATGCCGCCCAGGAAGCTCTTCCCAGAGTAGAGATGAGATAGCGGGCCTCCAGGCCGCCTTTGGAATGTGCAATGATATTCACCTTCCTGCCGCCCTCCCGCTCCCGGATTTCCTCCAGGCGTTTCTCCAGCTGTCCTGCATTTCCCTCAATACTCCCGGCAGCGTCCTGGCCGCCCAGATAGACACGCACCCCCTGCCCTTCCAGATAAGAAGGAATCCGCCCGAAATATTCAAAGGGCCTGTCATCCCGGCAGTTCAGTCCGTGAACCAGGAAAATAGGATATCTGGTAATCTGTTTATTCAAGCAAACCGCCTCCCTGTATCTGCCTCTTCTACATTTCTCCCACAACAGAAGCCAGCATCAGAAACCGTTCCGTAAACTGCTCCTTATCTTCCTGGCTCACCCCGTAAAAGAGATAAACATCCTTCACAATCTCATCCAGAACCCTTTGCCCCTCCTCTCCCCCGTTTCCTAAGGAAAGGGATACCTGAAAGACCTCATACTTTCTCTCCACTACAAAATCCAGAGCAGAATCCGGAAACTCTTCCGGGGTAATCCGGTACTGGCACAGATCCAAAGGCAGCTCCTCCGCAGACACTTCTTCCGCCTCCTGGAAGCGTTTCCGGATCTGCTCCTCAAAGGGTTCTATATCTTTCCTTTTCTTTGACTTGGGAAATTCCGGCTCCGGAGTCTTCAGAAACTCCGGCCGGTACCGGAACACCATGTTGACCCGCATAGACTTCTCCTGGCTCTGTACCTCCGGACTGTCCCCTGGCAGAGGAACCGCTCCGTACTTCTCCATGAGATACTGTTCTGTCTCTTGGATGGTATGGGGAGCCGCCGGAAGCTTTTCCGCAATTTTCCGGAATTTTTCTTCCCTTTTGGCTTTTCCCGCCGGAGCATCTCCCGTCTTCCCTGCCAGGAAAATAGAGGTAGGCCCTTCCGCGCCGCCGATAATGCTTACAGCGGCTGCCTCCTTGTCCCGGTATTTAGAAGCCATCCCTCCCACGGTCCCAAGCTTCCCCAGGGCAAAGAAAAGGGCGCAGCCAAACAGAAACATAAAAATCGCAATAAACTGGGAAGTGGACAGAACACCTATATTTCCTCTCTCCATGTCCCCCCGCAGAAATTCCAGGACAAACCTCCCTGCGCTGTAAAGAATAAAAAATAAGCCTGCTACCTGCCCCTCTCCCTTCTTATATTTCTTGGCAAATATAAGGAGAATGGCAAAATGTGCAAAGTTCAGCACGCTGGAAATCATCTGGGTGGGTATCAGGGGAATCCCGTTTGGAGCATAGTCGGACCCGTGAAACACTATAAACAGCGGCCCGTCCGTCTCCCTTCCATAGCAGCAGCCTGCCAGGATACAGCCAATCCGGCCAAACCCTTGAGCCATAGCCACAGAGGGAACCGCCAGATCAAAATAACTTAAAGCATTCAGTTTTCGCCATCTGCAGTAGAGAACCACCCCCAGAACACCGCCAATCAGAGCTCCGTAGATTACAAAACCATAGGCAAGATCCTGGAACAGCATAGCAGGATTGGCTATAATCTGGGGAAAAATTGTAACATAATACAAAATCTTGCCCCCCAGCAGGCCACCTACTACCGCCCAGCAGGAAAGTCCGAAGACCGCTTCGTCGTCAAGGCCAATCCGCCTGGCCCGGTATTCCGCCAGAAGATAGGCAAGCATAACGCCGATTGCTATCATCAGTCCATATCCGTAGACCGTGACAGGTCCAATGGTAAAAAGTTCATTCCTCATAATCAATCTCCTCATCCAGGAAAAACACTTTATAAAACAGCTCCAGGGAAGTGAGCAGTTCTTCTCTCTCCTTCTGGATTTCTTTTATTTTCAGGCCGCTGCCGATTTCGTCAAAAAAGAAGTCGTCCTCCTTGCTGGACACCTGGAAACAAAGCGTTCCGTCCTCCTCAAATTCCAGCGTCAGCACGCCTCCAATCTCCGATACAAACAGGACACACAAAATTTTCAGCTCATCCTGGACTGAGGCCGGAAGAGCCGAAAAATCTTCGTTAAAATAATATTTCTCCTCATAAGAACTGGCTCCGCAAAGCACAATATTTTCCTGATACATCCTTCTCTCCATTTCCGGGATCTGCCGTCACACATAGCCGTAGACGCCTCTCACCGACACCTCGCCTGCATAAACTGCCGTTACCGAACCGTCCTCTCTGCGGACCAGAAGCTCTCCCCTGTCATTGATGCCCAGAGCCGTTCCCACATACTCATTTCCCGGCTCCATAACCCGGACTCCTTTTCCCGTATTAACCAAAAGCCTCCCATAATCTTCCTGCAGCAGGCTGAGATCCTCTGTCTTCAGGAAAGTCTCATAACACGCCTCCAGGCGTTCCATACACCGGGCCGTCAACTTCGCCCTGGAAAATTTCCTTCCCGCCGCTTGATAGAGAGAGATAGCAGTGCCGGCAATCTCTTCCGGAAACTGCTCCGTATTCACATTGATCCCGATCCCCACAACGATGTGATTGATGTAATCTACCTCCGTGCTCAGCTCTGTGAGAATGCCCGCAATCTTACGTTCCTTAAGAACCAGATCGTTGGGCCATTTGATCTGGACTGCCGGAGCCTCATCTTCCAAGATCTCTCTCAAAATTTCGTTGCAGGCCTGGGCTGCAGCCAGTCCCATAACCAGGGTGAGCATGGAGGCGTGAGCAGGCAGAATCTGCGGCCGCAGCAGCACACTCATATAAATGGCTTCCCCGGGAGGAGAGCTCCACCCCTTGCCCCTGCGTCCCTTGCCCACTGTCTGCCGTTCTGCGCAGACCAATGTTCCGTGAGGCATGCCCTCCTCCGCCAGCTGTTTTGCCCGGGTGTTGGTGGAGTCCGTCTCCTCAAAGCACACACAGCTCTGCCCCATTTTCTCCGTGCGCAGATGGCTTCCAATCTCTTCCTCAGTCATAACATCCGGTGCGGACACCAGATGATAACCCCGGTTCTTTACCGCCTCAATCCCATATCCCTCTTCTTTCAGCTGGCTGATCACCTTCCACACGGCCGTCCGGGACACCTGAAGCCTTTCGCAGAGCTCCTGTCCGGACACATAGCCTCCGGTTTCCCGCAGCATGGACAATATCTCTTTTCTCATCTCATCCACCACATGTGTACAATGCAGAAAATCAATGCTACCATCATGATTCCGGCAAACACGGAACAGAAATAGCCCACCACCCGCTTTCCCCTGGACAGCTCCATAATCCCCGAAAGGCTGCACATGACAACCCCCAGGAAAAATGCCAGAGGAACCAGAATCCCGTCATTGTCTCCCACAAAAATCAAAATTGCCAGAAGCAGGATCCCGCAGGCCAGAAACATATTCAATATTTTCAGATGGTAATACGGTTCCCTGCCGGTCTTCCTGCCCTGTTTCATCTCTATTCTCCTAAAGTTGCCGCCATAACTGCTTTAATGGTGTGCATACGGTTTTCTGCCTCGTCAAACACTACGGACCGGGCCGATTCAAACACCTCGTCCGTTACTTCCATCTCGGCAATTCCGAATTTTTCACTCATTTCTTTTCCAATCTTTGTTTTCCGGTCATGGAAAGCCGGGAGGCAATGGGTAAAGATAGCCTGGGGCCCTGCATTTTCCATCACTTTCCGGTTCACCTGATAGGGTGACAAATCCCGGATACGCTCTTCCCACACTTCATCCGGTTCACCCATGGACACCCACACGTCCGTGTAGATAACATCCGCGCCTTTCGTTCCTGCCTCCACATCCTCCGTAAGGGTAATCACAGCCCCTGTCTCCTTGGCTATAATCTCACACCAGGCTACCAGATCCGGATCCGGGAAATATTTCTCCGGAGCGCAGGCTGTAAAGTGCATCCCCATCTTTGCACAGGCAATCATCAGGGAATTGCCCATATTGTAGCGGGCATCCCCCATGTAAACCAGCTTCACTCCCCGGAAATGTCCGATATGTTCCCGGACCGTCAGAAGCATCGCCAGCATCTGGGTGGGATGATACTCGTTGGTCAGGCCGTTCCACACAGGAACTTCCGCATATTTCGCCAGCTCCTCCACAATTTCCTGTCCATAGCCCCGGTATTCAATCCCGTCAAACATTCTTCCCAGCACACGGGCCGTATCCGCAATGCTTTCCTTTTTCCCGATCTGGGAACCGGAAGGATCCAGATAGGTCGTCCCCATACCCAGATCATGGGCTGCCACCTCAAATGCACAGCGGGTTCTTGTACTGGTCTTCTCAAAAATCAGGGCCACGTTTTTGCCCCGCAAATCTTTCTCCACAATTCCCTGTTTTTTTCTGGCCTTCAGTTCCGCAGCCAGATCCACCAGATATTCAATCTCCTCCGGTGTGAAATCTTTCAAGGTTAAAAAGTCACGTCCTTTTAAATTCATCTCTCTAATCTCCTATCTGTTTAAAACCACGTGCACAAACTCCGGCGTATCCGGCGGAAGCTCCCGGCACGCCGCTTTGTCCGCTGCTGCCTTCCAGAGCTCCTCCACCGTATAAATCCGGTATTTGGGAACCCGCAGAAGCTTAGCCGCCGCCTCCAGCATGGCAAGATAAAGGCTCCGGTAACACCAGTTCTTCCCCAGCTTTAATTCCGATGCAAAGGCAGGAAGAATGATCTCCATGTAGTTCCGCATGGAGAGCTCCCCGCTTCCTTGCAGTCTGCAGACTGCAAGCAGGCGATCCAGCACCTCCGGGCGGATCTCCATAAGTTGTTTTAAATAATAACACTCTTCCGCCTTTTGTTCAATATAATATATTTTTCCCTCCAGGCCGTAAATCACCCGCATGGCATCGTAATATCCAATCTTCATATTCCTGCGGCTCCTGGCTCCGTCAAACTGCAGAATACTTCCCAGATTCACCCGGGGAGCAATCTCCGTAACGCTTACCTCTTTGGGAATGGTAATCCTTTTCTCATGGCCCACTCCGAAAATCCGGATCAGAATCAGATCCTCATAACCATGCTCCAGAAGGGTATTGACTGGAAGCACATTGGTAACTCCTCCGTCCATGTAGGTCTTTCCGTGAAGCTTCTCATTTTTAAATACCGGAAGATAGGAGCTGGCCAGAAGCATATCCTGCATCTGCCCCTCCGGGACAGCTTTCATATCTACATCCAGTTCTTTCCGGTCCGTCACGGAATAGGTACAGGAATAAAACTCCATGGGGCTTTTCCGGATCAGCTCTTCATCAATGTTTTCCTCAATCAGACGGCGCAGAGGCGTGATATCCGTGCCCCCCTCCCCCAGAATGCGGAATGTATCCCGCAGGGTTTCCCGCAGAAACTCTGCCGTCATCCCTTCCTTATCAAACAGCTTGGCCATCTGGCTGTCGTCCACATCCATAACTTTGGAATAAGCGATATCTTTCCAGAGCCCCTCCGCCCGTTCCATATCCCCCATACAGATCAGGGCTCCGTTTAAGGCACCTACGGAAGTCCCGGCTACACCGCGGATTTTGACGCCTGCCTCCCCGAGGGCTTTCCAGGCTCCTATCTGATAGGCACCCTTTGCGCCTCCCCCTTCCAGCACCAGTCCATATTCCTTTGACAAATCCAATACGGGTTCCATTACTTTTCCTTTCCCTCCTGTTTCCGCTTCCGCAGCATTGCTGCGGAATAAAAAGCGGGCTGCTGCAAAATAAGACCAGACGGCTTATTCTGCGGCAGCCCTGATTCTTTCAGACATCAGCCTTCCTTGGCTACCTCCGCAATGGCTTTCACCATTCCGGCCATCCCCTGGATATCGGAGGGAATGATAATCTTCGTCGCCTTTCCATCTGCCGCTTTCGCAAATGCCTCCAGGCTCTTAAGCTGCAGGACAGCATCGTCCGCAGACGCTTCTTTGAGCATCTTCAAACCGTCCGCATTGGCCTGCTGTACTTTCAGGATTGCCAAAGCCTGACCTTCCGCTTCCCGGATGGTAGCTTCCTTCTTTGCCTCCGCCCGGAGGATGGCAGCTTCCTTCTCGGCCTCCGCATCCAGAATTGCAGACTCTTTCTTACCTTCTGCCACCAGGATCGTGGACTTCTTCTCACCTTCCGCCCGGAGGATAGCTTCACGGCGCTCACGCTCCGCCTTCATCTGCTTCTCCATGGCATCCTGAATGGCCGCAGGCGGAATGATATTTTTCAGCTCTACACGGTTTACCTTAATACCCCAGGGGTCTGTGGCAATATCCAGGGATGCCCGCATCTTGGTATTGATCACTTCCCGGGAGGTCAAGGTCTGATCCAGTTCCAGCTCACCGATAATGTTACGCAGGGTGGTAGCCGTCAGGTTCTCAATAGCCATAATGGGATTTTCCACGCCGTATGCAAAAAGCTTGGGATCCGTAATCTGGAAGAACACTACCGTATCAATCCGCATGGTAACGTTATCCTTGGTAATCACCGGCTGGGGTGCAAAATCCACCACCTGCTCCTTCAAAGTCACACGTCTTGCCACCCGATCCAAAAACGGAGCCTTAAAATGAATGCCTACTCCCCAGGTTCCGATATAGGCCCCCAGACGCTCCACAACCAGAGCCTGGGACTGGGGTACAATCTTAATGCAGGACGCAAGAATGATCAAAAGAAATACAACCAATATAATGGTCAGCACTACAAAAACAGGCATAAGTTAGTCCTCCTTCTTTTCTTCCACAATTAATTTTACACCTTCCACAGCTTTCACCAGCACATGCGCATCCACCGGAATCACAGCTCCGTCCTCCGCCGATCTCGCCGTCCAGGCCAGCCCTTTGACAAAAACCTCGCCTTTCCCTTCCAGATTGGAAACCTCCGCAGTCACAACCGCCGTCTTTCCGATCAGGCTGTCCACGTTGGTCTTCTCCCTTTTCTGGCTGTTAAAATGGCGGACCGCCCAGGGCCGTGTGGCAAACAGAAGAACCAGGGATACTGCGCAAAACGCTGCCCACTGTACCGTCGGAATCACTCCCGCCAGGGAAAGAAAGAATCCCACAAGGGCGCCTCCGGCAAACCAAATGGTCGTCAGGCCCAGGGTGATAATCTCTATAATCAACAGTGCAATAAAGAGAAGCAGCCAATATAAAGCATCCATTTTGTTCCCTCCTTCTTCTTTTTTCTATCTGTTATCATACTATAGTTTTACCCGAAATACAAGGAGAGCAGTTGTTAAATTTTGATGAAGGAAAGGATCTGCAAGGGAGCGCCCTTTCCGGAACGCTCCCTCCTGCGAATTTCTCAATAAAATACATGGCTCCCAATCACAATGCTGTCCGAACCAACCGAAGCCCCGGCCCTGCGGAAATGGGTATAACTTCCGATGGTAGTATAGCCGTTAATGGCATCCTGTGCCGCCTGCATACAGCTGGCCTTGGGGCCTCCAAGATACCTGGCAATGGAACCGTTGCTCACCGGTCCGAACTGTCCCGGCGCATAGATAACCTCCGCAATGGAATTGGGATACCGGGGACTCTTCACCCGGTTCATTACCACGGCGCCGATAGCCACCTGGCCGTCATAGGGCTGGTTGCCGCCCTCAGCCTGGATAAGAGCCGCCAGAAGCACCACCTCGTTGCCGTTGGCCTGGAAAGCAGCCAGCTGCTGTTTCAGCTTTTCCCGCTTCTCCTCTGCTTCCTTGGCCCGGATTTCCTCCATGGTCATAGCCTCCCCCAGCTCATACTGGACACTCACAAACTCCGCTGCCACAAAGCCTGTCTTTTCTTCCGCATATTGGACCTGAATCCACTCGGCCTCTTCCACGGATTCTCCTTCCACCACGTCCAGCTTCTCGCCTTCTCCAATGGTCTTCAAAATTCTGGACTCCGTGTTAGCCTCGGAGCGGATGCGCAAGCCTCCCGTAGTGGAGGTAGCCACAAGCATCACTTCCTCCTGGGCACGCTCATAAGCTTCCATGCCGAACACCAGATATTCATTGTTTACATAACCTTCCAGATTGCCGGACTGTATCTTAGTCCAGCCCTCCAGCATTTCCACCACATTGCCGCCGTCCCCCTGGAACATCCTTCCCAGGGCCTCCGATTCCGCATTGGGTTCCGAGCGCACAGTCACATAATCGTCTACATTTGCAAGAACCTTCGTCTCCCATTCATCCTGGCGCTGCATTTCTTCAAAATCTTCACTCGTCAAATCTTCCATAACAGAGCTGATACCGGCCGATGTCTCCACATCCAGATCCTCAAATCCCGTTGTCAAAATCCAGATCATGGCCAGACTCAGAAAAACCGGCATCCGTTTACGGATTGTGTACATATAGACCTCCCTGTGTAACATTTGTATTTCATTTTATTACAATTATTATTACAAATATTACAAGATTATTACGCCGTTATTGTAGCAAAGAGATCTATCTTTGTCAAGAGTATGAATTCCCCCGGATTTGCAATTTTTTGAAAATTCTTCCTGTCAGGACTTCCTTATCTGCCGATATGCTTCATAAAGCAGAATGGCTGAGGCAACGGAAGCATTCAAAGACTCCAGCTTCCCTTCCATCGGTATCCGGATGGGGATATCCGCCCCGGCTGCCAGTTCTGCACTCAGGCCGCTGCTCTCATTTCCTATCAGGAAAGCGGCTCCTGCCCTGTAGTCTTCCCTGTCATAAGTATGTTTTCCCTCCAGATGTGCGGCAAAAGAGGGAATTCCTCTCTTTTGCAGAAGTGCCAGCACCTCCCCCAGGTCCTCCCCATAAAAGAAGGGTACCCGGTAAATGGACCCCATGGTAGAGCGGATGGTTTTGGGATTGTACATGTCCACGGAACCTCTGCTTAGAATGACTCCTGCTGCTCCCGCACCTTCGGCCGTCCGCATAATAGTCCCCAGATTTCCCGGATCCTGAAGATTTTCCAGAATCAAAAGCAGCGGCTTTTCTTTCCCCAGGAGCTCCTCCAAGGCATAGTGATACTGCCGTATCAGGCAGAGAATCCCCTGGGGATTCTGGGTATCGCTCATTACCCGGAACACGGAGTCCTGGACCACCTCACAGGGAACCTCTTTCAGCGCCGGATCCTCCCCGTACTTCTCAAAGAAGCTCTCGGAACAATAGACCTTTTCTATCCGATCTTTAGGTGCTTCCCGGAACATCTTCGGTCCCTCTGCCACAAACAGATCCTTTGCATCCCGGACCTTCCCCTTCTTATTTAACTGCATCAGCAGTTTTACCTGCTGGTTTGCCGTACTGGTAATCATAAGAACCGCTCCCCCTAGTGGGTGGACAGGGCCAGGGCGATTTCGTACTGGTAAGGAGCAATTCCTTTGGCCATCTGCAGGGCCTCGTCAATGTCAAAGTCCTGGAACTCCCCGTGCTGGTACCCCACCACCCGGTTGGTTTTGCCTGCGCAGAGCAGATCCGCCGCCATGGCTCCCATCATGGAAGCATATACCCGGTCCTTGCAGGTGGGACTTCCGCCCCGCTGCATGTGGCCCAGAATCGTGGCTCTCGTCTCGATCCCGGTAGCCGCTTCAATCCGGCGGGCCATACTGGTGGAATGGCCCACGCCCTCCGCATTGACAATAATATGATGCTTCTTGCCCCGCTTCCGGTTGGCAATGATGTTGTTGATAATCTTCTGCTCGTCATAGTCGTAATTCTCGGGCAGGAGAATGTCCTCGGCTCCGTTGGCAATGCCGCACCACAGTGCAATGTACCCTGCATTCCTTCCCATAACCTCAATGATACTGCAGCGCTCATGGGAGGTGGAAGTATCCCGCACCTTATCGATGGCCTCCATAGCCGTATTTACCGCCGTATCAAACCCAATGGTGTACTCCGTACAGGAAATGTCCAGATCAATGGTTCCCGGAACACCGATGGTATTGATCCCCAGAGCCGCCAGTTTCTGGGCTCCCTTAAAGGACCCGTCTCCGCCGATTACCACAATCCCGTCAATGCCGTGCTTCCGGCAAATCTCGGCTCCCCGCTGCTGGCCTTCCTCCGTCATAAATTCCCGGCACCGGGCCGTGAACAAGATGGTTCCGCCCCGCTCTATGGTGTTGGACACGTCATTGGCGGACAGATCCACAATCTCCTCGTTCAAAAGACCCGTGTAGCCTTTCCGGATGCCCTTGACGGCCTTTCCGTTGGCAAGAGCCTTCCTCACCACCGCACGGATGGCCGCATTCATTCCCGGCGCGTCGCCGCCGCTGGTCAGTACCCCGATTGTATTAATTTCTTTTGCCATACCAAAACCTCCTGCTGTGAAGTTTTTATCCCTATCTGATGTGATTTTAATTCATTCTGCCTATCTTTTCAATACGTTTCTCTACAACTTTTACATTCTCCTCCCCAAAGCGCCGGCGAAGTTTCTCCAAAAGCTCTCCCTCCGCCTGCACATTCCGGCCTGGAGGCAGGCGTTTCACCTTTTTCTCCGCCGCCGCATACAGCACTACTTGATCGGAACCGTCGCTGTCATGCAGAAGCCGAAGAAGCTCTTCCTCCTGCCCGGCGCAGTCCTCCAAATCCCGGAACTGGACCCAGAGCTCCCGTCTGCCTGCGTCGAAAGGAATGATGCGGTCACAGATAAGCTTACTGGCCTTATCCTCCTCCGCACTCACATGGCCGCTGATAAACACCTTCGCCTCCTCCTTGAGAAGCTCTAAGCTCCGCTCATAGATGTTAGGAAATACAATAACCTCCACATTTCCCACCAAATCCTCCAGGTTCAGAAAAGCCATCATGCGGTTGTTTTTCGTATATTTTACGGTTTTAGAGGTAATCATCCCCCCCACCACCGCCATCTGCCCGTCCCGCACACGGGTCTGGTTTGTCTCCTCGTCCGGCTGGAAATCTGCTGTCACCGCAGTAATATTTTTTCTCCAGCGCTCCTCATATTCTTCCAGCGGGTGTCCGCTGATATAAATGCCCAGAACCTCCTTCTCGAAAGAGAGAAGCAGCTCTTTTGGATACTCTCCCACCTTTGGCAGCTGGGGCTGGAAACTCTGCTTCTCCTCTTCCCCCACCAGGTCAAACAGGCTGATCTGTCCGGTCATAACGGTTTTCCGGCTTTGGGCCACACTCTCCATAATCCCTGCATAGGCCAGGATATACTGCTGCCGGTTTCCGCCCAGACTGTCGAAAGCTCCGGCTTTAATCAGGTTTTCCACTGTCTTCTTGTTGATCTCTTTCCCTGCCATCCGCTCCACAAAATCCGTCAGGCTTTTAAAAGCTCCCCCCTGCCGGCGTTCCGCCACCATAATCTCCACCACGGGACGCCCGATACTTTTGATAGCCGACAGTCCGTAGCGGATAAAGCTTCCCGATACGGAAAATCCCGCCTCCCCCTCGTTGATATCCGGAGGCAGAATGGAAATCCCCATCTGGCGGCAGCTTAAGATATACTCGGCCACTTTGCCCGGATTATCAATAACGGAAGTCATCAGAGCCGCCATAAACTCCACAGGATAATAGTATTTCAGGAACGCCGTCTGGTAGGCTACCACCGCATAGGCGGCCGCATGGGACTTGTTAAAAGCGTACTTTGCAAAATCCGTCATCTCATCAAAGATTTTATGGGCCGTCTTTTCCGGAATCCCGTTTGCAATGCAGCCGGGAACCCCTTCCGCCTCATTGCCGTATACAAAGTTCTGCCGCTCCTTTTCCATCACGGCCGCTTTCTTCTTGGACATGGCCCTGCGCACCAAATCGCTTCTTCCCAGAGTATAGCCCGCCAATTTCTGCACAATCTGCATTACCTGCTCCTGGTACACGATACAGCCGTAAGTGGGTTCCAGGATCTCCTCCAGCTGGGGGCAGTCATAGGAAATGGTCTCCGGGTGATCCTTGCCCCGGATATACTGGGGAATGAAATCCATGGGGCCAGGCCGGTACAGGGAGATTCCCGCAATCACGTCCTCCAGGCTCCTGGGCTTTAACTCCTTCATAAAGCTTTTCATCCCGCTGCTCTCCAGCTGGAACACCCCGTCCGTTCTGCCTGTGCCGATGGAAGCCAGCACTTCCTTGTCATCATAATCGATGTGATCCATATCCAGCCGGATCTGATATCCCTTCTCCGCCAGCCTTGCCGCATCCTGGATCACCGTCAGGGTCCGAAGTCCCAGAAAATCCATTTTCAGAAGCCCCAGCTCCTCTAAGGTAGTCATGGTAAACTGAGTGGTAATGGAACCGTCGCTGGCTCTGGAAAGGGGAACGTACTCGTCCACCGCCTTCTGGCTGATTACCACCCCCGCTGCGTGCATGGAAGTATGCCTGGGCAGTCCCTCCAGACGCATGGACATGTCGATCAGTTCGTGAACCTGGGGATCCTTCTCATAGCTGCCCCGGAACTCCGGATTCATCTGAAGAGCCATTTTAAGGGTGATATTTTTGCCCGGCTCCGAGGGAATCATCTTTGCAATGGAATCCACAAAGGCATAGGGCATATCCATAACACGCCCCACGTCACGGATGACGCCCCTGGCCGCCATGGTACCGAAGGTGACAATCTGCACTACCCGGTCCTTCCCATATTTGCGCACCACATAGTCAATCACTTCCTGCCTCCGCTCAAAGCAGAAATCAATATCAATATCCGGCATGGATACCCGCTCGGGATTTAAGAATCGCTCAAAGAGAAGCTGGTAGCGCACCGGATCGATATTTGTGATTCCCATGGTATAGGAAACAATGCTCCCTGCTGCCGATCCCCGCCCCGGTCCTACGGCAATTCCATGATCCCGGGCATATTTGATAAAATCCCACACAATCAGGAAATAATCCACATACCCCATCTTCCGGATGACTCCAAGCTCATACTCCAGCCGCTGCCGGAGGCTTCCGTCATCCTGAGGATACCGTTTCTCCAGTCCCTCGAAACAGACTTTATTCAGATACTCCCAGGAAGTATACCCTTTTGGCACATCATATTTGGGCAGCTTGGTAACGCCGAACTCAATCTCCACATTGCAGCGCTCCGCAATTTTTCCCGTATTCTCCAAGGCTTCCCTGGCATAGGGAAACAGCGCCGCCATCTCCTCCGGGGATTTGACGTAAAACTGGCCTCCCTCATAACGCATGCGGTCCTCATCCTCAAGCTTCTTCCCTGTCTGGATACAGAGCAGGATATCGTGGGGCTTTTCATCCTCCGCATAGGTATAGTGAATATCGTTGGTGGCCACCAGAGGAATCTCAAGCTCCTTACTCATGCGAAGCAGCGCCTGGTTCACCGTCTTCTGATCCGGGATTCCATGATCCTGCAGCTCCAGGAAATAATTTCCCTTTCCAAAAACCTTTTCATATTTCAGGGCTGTCTTTTTCGCCTCGTCGTAGAGGCCCTTCACAATATACCTCTGGACCTCCCCGGCCAGGCAGGCGCTCAAAGCGATAATTCCCTCATGGAACTCTTCCAGCACCTCCATATCCACCCTGGGCCGGTAGTAGAACCCCTCCACATAGCCTCTGGATACAATTTTCACCAGATTTGCATAACCTTCATTGGTTTCCGCCAGCAGCACCAGATGATAATAACGGTCCTCCCCCCCGGTCACTTCCTTGTCAAAGCGGGAATTGGGAGCCACATAGACCTCACAGCCCAGGATGGGCTTAATGCCTTCCGCTTTGGCTGCCCGGTAGAAATCAATTACACCGAACATAGCCCCGTGATCCGTGATAGCCGCCGCTTCCATACCCAGCTCCTTTACCCGGGCCACATACTCCTTGATTTTATTGGATCCGTCTAACAAACTGTACTCCGTGTGGGTATGCAGATGTGCAAATGGCATATTTCCTCTCCTTCTTTTGTATCAAAGCTCATACCGGATGGTATCCAAAATCCGGTGGGCCGCCTCTTCCTTGGTCATCAGTTCCAGGGAAGTCTCTTTCTCTTCCATAATCAGCGTGATCCGGTTGGTATCCGTTCCAAACCCCGCTCCTGCCTCTTTAAGGCTGTTGGCACAGATCAGATCGCAGTTCTTTTCCTTTAATTTCTTCCTGGAATTTTCCAGCAGGTGCTCCGTCTCCATGGCAAAGCCGCAGAGAATCTGACCCTTCCTCTTATGCTCTCCAAGGTATTTAAGAATGTCCCTGGTACGCTTCAGCTCTAACAGAAGGTTGTCCCCGGATTTTTTTATCTTTTCCCCGGAAACGGACACGGGGGTATAATCCGCTACCGCTGCAGCCTTGATCAGATAGTCCGCCCCGAAAGCCTCCCCGGACACTGCCCGGAACATATCCTCCGCAGACACTACCGGAATCACTTTTACAAAAAGAGGCGGCTTCACATCCCCATGGGCAGCCACAAGGGTTACCTCCGCCCCCCGGAGCATAGCCGCCCTGGCCAGGGCAAAGCCCATTTTCCCGCTGGAGTGGTTGGTGATAAAACGCACCGGATCCAGGGCCTCCCTGGTAGCTCCGGCTGTCACCAGAACTCGTTTCCCCTTCAAATCTTTGTCAAAAGCAATCTCTCTTAAGATATATTCCAGCAGGATTTCTTCCTCCGGCATCCTGCCGTCCCCTACATCCCCGTTGGCCAGCATTCCCCGATCCGGCTCTATAATCTCATAGCCGAAATGCTTAAGCTTCTTAAGGTTATCCTGCACAATGGGGTTATGGTACATATGGTGGTTCATAGCCGGGGCTATAATCTTTTTGCAGGGACAGGCCAGCACCGTGGTAGTCAGCATGTCGTCTGCAATGCCGTTTGCCATCTTGCCGATGACGTTGGCCGAGGCAGGGGCTGCCAGCACCACATCCGCCTGCTTCGCCAGGGCCACATGCTCCACACTGTACTGAAAATTCCGGTCAAAGGTATCCATGAGGCACTTGTTTCCCGTAAGGCTCTCAAAGGTGATGGGATTGATAAACTTCGCGGCATTTTCCGTCATCAAAACCTGCACATTGCACTCCAGTTTCTTTAACATCCGGGCCAGATTTGCGATTTTATATGCTGCAATGCTGCCGGATACGGCAAGCACGGCTGTCTTTCCTTTTAGCATGGGATTCTCCTTTCCATGTTGCTTTCTACAGTATAACACAAAACCCAAATTTTTTTGTATCTTTTTCAAAAGATCTGTGGTATAAAAGAAGATGTATTGTATCTCCCCAGGGAGAATAATAACAAGGAGGAAAACTGAATATGGAAAAATCAAGAAAAGACACTCGTTGGATGGTCAGTGTTGCACTTATGGCCGCAATCGTGATTCTGCTGGCGAATACGCCTCTGGGCATGATTCAGCTTCCGATTATCAAGGCAACAACTGTTCACATTCCCGTCATCATCGGCGCAATCCTGTTAGGGCCCGCAGCGGGAGCCATTCTGGGAGGCGTATTTGGCATCTGCTCTCTTATCAGCAATACCATGGCCCCCACTCTGCTCTCCTTCGCATTTTCACCCTTTCTGGCCAGTGATTTCCCAGGCGTCCTGAAAGCACTCTGGATCTCCGTGGGCTGCCGCATTCTCATCGGCGTCGTATCCGGATGGTTCTGGATCGCCCTCAAGAAAATGAAAGCCAGTCCCTGGATTGCCCTGCCTGTTACCGGTTTCATCGGATCCCTGACCAACACGGTCTGTGTGATGGGCAGCATTTATCTGCTTCTTTCCGGCCAGTATGCCAATGCAAGGGGCGTAGCTGCAGATGCCGTGTGGGGACTGATTATGGCTACCGTAACGGCCTCCGGCATCCCGGAAGCCATCGCAGCCGCCATACTGGTATTGGCTCTGGGAAAAGTCCTTCTGGTCTTCTTCCGGAAACAGACTGCCGCCGCAAGAGTATAAAACAGGAAAACGAGGGGACTTTGGAAATGATTTTAACTATAGATATCGGTAATACCAACATTGTCATCGGATGTTTTCTGGATAACTGGCTGCTTTTCCATGAACGCTTCGGAACCAGCCAGAAAGCTACCAGTCTGGAGTACGCCGCTATTTTCAGGGAGACTTTTGAACTTCATAATATCCAAATCTCTCACATTACCGGAGGCATTATTTCCTCTGTAGTCCCTTCCGTCACCAATACGGTGAAAACGGCTGTCGAAAAATACACAAACACGAAGATGCTGGTAGTTGGACCGGGACTGCGCAGCGGCGTAAAGCTGGCTGTGGACAACCCGGCCCAGCTGGGAAGCGATCTGGTGGTGGGTGCTGTAGCCGGGGTGCAGGATTACCCGGTTCCCCAGATTATCATCGATATGGGCACTGCCACCACCGTTTCCGTTATCGACCGCAACAAAGCCTTTATCGGGAAAATGATTCTCCCAGGCGTTGCCGTCTCCCTGGACGCCCTCATAAGCCGGACATCCCAGCTGCCGGAGATCTCCCTGGACCCGCCCAAAAGGCTTATCGGAAGCAACACGGTGGATTCTATCAAAAGCGGCGTCCTGTACGGAAATGCAGGCGCTATCGACGGGCTTATTGACCGGATCGAAGAAGAACTGGGGGAGGAATGCACCATTGTGGCCACAGGAGGTCTTTCCGGCGTAATCGCTCCCCTATGCAGGCATAAAATGTATCTGGAAGAGAACCTGCTGCTGCGGGGACTTTTGCTCATCTACCAGAAAAATGTGTAAAAACCTACAAAGAAAACGGCCCTCCCTGTACACGGGACAGCCGTTTTCTTTCTATATAAAATGCAGTTCAGATTTTTCGGATCTTCCCCTCCTCACACCTTCCCAAAAGATGTGCAATGGACGCACTTGTCTCAAATTCCTCAATCAAATCAAAAGCCTTATATGCGGTTTCAGCTCCGGCCACAATCCCATGGCTTCCCATCAAATACGCCCGGACATCCGGCGCAAAGGCTTTCTCAAAGGCCGCAAACAGCTCCTGGCTGCCTGGTGGATAATAATCCACCCCGCCGATTTTCCCGCCGGTCTGCATGGCGAGATAAGGGGTATAGGAAAAAAGCTCCGGTATGCAGGCTTCCAAATCCAGCCGGCAGCTAAAAGCAGTACTGTAAAGGGAATGAGTGTGGATCACCGCTCCGTTTCCCTCTCCCTGCCGATAGAAGATAAGATGCAGGGGGTACTCCTTGCTGGGCTTTCCCTTTAAGATTTCTCCTTCCAGGGAAACTTCTGCAAAATCCGCCCCGGCAAGCCGCCCAAAGCTGCTGCCGCTTGGGGAAATATACATTCTGCCTTCGTGAAAAAAACTGATATTCCCCGTAGATCCCCGGACCAGTCCCCGGTCAAACAAGTTATGGGCGCACCACAAGGTCTCTTTTCGTTTTTCCTCTATACTCATATCCGCCCCTCCCATAAGGCTTTCTCAAAGAAATCTTCTTTCCCGAAATTCCCGGACTTTAAGATAAGGGTCATCTTCCGGTTCTCCAGGGGCCGCATCACAGGCACTCCCGGAGCAACGCTTTCCCCGATCTCGTAGGCCCCGTAGCCAAGCCTTAAAGTAACTGCCCCCGAAGTCTCTCCTCCTGCCACTATAATGCGGTCAAACCCCTGTTCTGCAGCCATCCGGCTCAGCTCCGCCATCAGTTCCTCCATAAGCCGGGATTCCCGGTAAAAATCTTCCGTCCCCGCTCCCAGGTCCGGGGCTTTTCCTGCCGCACTGCTGTAGACCAGGACATTTTTATGCTCTAGCACATAATCAAACACCTCTTTGGACCGGAGGCTTCCATCTGCCAGTTTCTTGGAATCTACACCGTAGGTATCATATCCCTTTTCCCGGTAATAGGCAATCTGCTTTCCCGACATCTGGGAACAGCTGCCGCACAAAAGTATAGCCTTGGGATCTTTTGTCCCTTCCCGCACCTCCGGATATTCCCTCTTATGTCCGTCTGCCAGATACTCCGCCAGGCCGCTTCCTCCGGTCAGAAGTGCACAGTCCCCAAAAAGCTCCGCAATCCTTTTTCCGTCTTCTTCATCCTCGTAGTCGGGTACCAGATAAAATTTTTCGTACTTCTCTTCATACCCTTTCAGGATCTCCCGGACTTTCCCTAAAACCATATCCTCTCTCTTCAAGACAAAGCAGGGATACTGGCTCTGGGAACACATAAGCTTAGGGATGCCGGATGCCCACATGGGATTTAAGGGATGGTCCTTCATAGGGCTTTCCGCCAAAGGCACTCCGTGGACATAGAGTATCCCGTCTTTCACCGTCCGCCCGTTCACCGGAAGGGAGGGACAGAGCAGGGTAAAGGGAACCTCTAGTTCTTCCATCAGAAAGTCCGACACTACCCCGATATTTCCCTCCGGGGTGGAGTCGAAGGTGGAACAATACTTAAAATAAATACGTTCCATCCCGCTGTCCCTCAGGAATGCGGCAGCCCTTTTCACCTGCCCGACCGCTTCCCCCGGCGCCACGCTCCGGGTTTTCAATGCAAGCACAACACAATCGTAGTCTCCCCGGAAAGCCGCCGGAATTTCCGTGAGCAGAAGGGTTCTTGCTCCCCCTTTCCGAAAAAAGGATGCAATATCCCCTGCCCCCGTAAAATCATCTGCAATCACACCTGTCCTTCTCATACTATTTCGTGGGGAAAAACTGGGTGAGAGCCGTCTCCTCATCGCTGACCCGCAGCATCTTTACGTCTTCCACTTCAAAGATCACCAGATCCACCGTGGTCAGTGCCGGTGTGGTTCCCTTCACAATATGCCCGCCGAAAACCTTTCCGGAAGCGTCGCACATGGTGGCATGAAAATGGGTATCGTATTTCTCATCCTTCTGGCAGACCACACCGGTCCCGTTTAGGAACTCGATGGGGCCGTCACATTTCAGTACATCTCCGTATCCTGCTCCCACCTTCGCCTCGGGCTTAGGCACCAGATACATATAGCCGGTCTTTTTAAAACTTCCGAAACAGGTTACATAAGCATACTTAATCCCGTTCTTCTCACAGGCCGCCTCGATGCCCTCAATAAGATCCGTATCCGGCAAAAGCCTTACCGCCACTGTCTTCCCTGTCTTTCCGCAGGCATCTTGAATTCGAATCATAATTCTTTCCTCCATTTCACTCAAAAAATGAATCCTCATTGTCTCTTTTTATCTCTTGTTTCACCGCATCATTGACAAATATCAACTCTTCCCGGCCTTTCTTTGCCATTTCCCGCAGCATTTCCATAGAAACCTCTTCCCCGGAATAGGCCACAGCCGACACAATCTCACAGACCAGCGGGAAATTCACACCGCTTAGCAGGAAGATCCTTGCATCATCCGTATAGGGCATCAGCATCTGGTTCACACTGCCGTACATAATATCGGAAAATACAACTGCCTGATCTGTTTCTCCAAGTCCTGCAAAATATTCCTCTATCCGGGCTTTCCCATTCTCCGCTCCCGGCGCCTCCTCCACAAAGAGATTAAGCGCCGTCACATCCAAAGCCGCCTCTTCCCCCAGAATAATCTCCAGGGTACTTTTCAGCCCGCCTGCCAGATGTCCGTGGGATGCAATCAGAAATTTAACCATAGTGCCCTCTTCTTATTCCGTCCATGCCTGGTTGTCCTGGCCGAACAATTTCACGTAGTGGGCCAGGCGATCCTCGTAACCTTTAATAAAGGCAGGGATCAGCTTCCATTTATCAAAATTGGGATCCTTGAAAAATTCCTCCAGGGCTTCCTTTCCGGCCACCACCAGCTCCGTAGCCAGATTCACCTTCTGGATACCGTTTCGCACAGCCTTGGCCAGGTTCTCGTCTCCCGTACCGCTTCCGCCGTGAAGCACCAGGGGCGTATCCCCGCAGGCCTCCACGATTTTCTCCAGGCGCTCAAAATCAATGTGGGGTTTGCCCTTATAACGTCCGTGGGCCGTACCGATGGCTACCGCCAGGCAGTCCACGCCGGTCTCCCTGATAAACCTTGCGGCGTCTTCCGGCTCCGTCAAATCCCGGACGCCGTCCACCTCGTAATTCATGCCCTGTCCCACATGGCCCAGCTCCGCTTCCACGCTGATCCCCAAGGTATGGCACATCTTCACTACCTCTTTCGTCTCCCGCACGTTATCCTCATAGGGCATACTGGAGCGGTCCACCATGATGGAGGTAAAACCGGAGCGCAGTCCAATCATAATATCCTCATAGCTCCTGCCGTGATCCAGGTTGATGGCAATGGGCACCCTGGAGAGGGCTGCCAGCTCCCGGGTCATATGAATCAGCCAGGGAATATCCGGATGGACAAAGGTATTCACATCGATGATCATAGGCGCATTCATATTTTCCGCCACCCGGATCACTGCCCGTACCGTATCCTCGCTCTGCACATTGGGTGCGGTAACGCCGTAGCCCCCCTCCTTCGCTCTCTTTAAAATTTCCGCCATTGTTACTAACATTTCATATCCTCCTCATAAATAATGTCTAAAACAGCCCGACTAATGCTCCCAGGATCCCCAGAACAATAATTCCCAGCATAATCAGATTGCCGTTCACCTTTTTGCGCACGCACTGGGTAACCCCCAGAGTCAGAAACAGGGGAATCAGCTTGGGCATAATTGCATCAAAAAAGCTCTGCAGGGTCACTTCCCCTCCGCCCATCTCCCAGCTCAGGGCAAAATTAACACTTACTGTATTGGCAACCATGCCTCCTACCATGAAAAGTCCGATAATTGCCGCCGCACTGCTAAGCATCTGGATAATGCCGCTCTCCGCCGCTTCCGCCACCAGCTTCTCTCCGCTCTCATAGGAAAGTTTTAAGAGATACCGGCGTACAAAATAACTGCAGGCGTTAAAAATCAAGAAAAACAGCAGGCCACCCATGGGATTTCCCTGGAGGGCCAGGCCCAGGCCGATGCTGGCCGCCACAATACGGATGGTCACCTGGAACATAGCATCTCCGATACCGCTGGCCGGTCCCATAATAGCCGCTTTGATGGCGTTGACCGTGGAGGTATCAAAACTTTCATCTTCCGAAATCTTTTCCTCCATGGCTGCAAACAGTCCAAGGCCTAAGGTGTTCACCTGAGGTGTAATGTTATAGAAAACCTCATGCCTTTTAACGGCTTCAATCTTCTTCTCCCGATCCTCCGGATTGGGATATAGTTTATCCAGCAGGGGATAGAGCACAAACAGGCAGCCGTGGCCCTGTCCCCGCACATTGTTGTATGCGGCGCCTACCGCCCAGCTTCTTCTAAGGATCTGCTTTAATGACGACTTCTTCCCGTTCTCATTCATCGAAAAATTCCTCCTCTTCATTTTTGTCTGCGGCATTTCCTTTTCCGGCCAATACCTTCTGCAGTTTCTTCATATCCTGATTCCGGTACAGATCCATCAGCATCAGGAAGACGCCGAACACAGCCAGGCAGACCATGGGAACTCCCAGGTACACCACAATGGCAAAACCAAGTACGAAATAGATGAGTTTTTTCTTATCCCAGATCATGCTCAAAAGCACACCTAAGCCCAGTGCAGGCAGCATGCCGCCGGCCGCTTTCATGCCGTTCATTATAAAGGGCGGAAGTGCGTTGATAAAAGTCTGGGTGGCATCGGCGCCTGCCAGAAGCGCAACAAAGATAGTGACTGCTCCAAATCCGTATCCCACTACGATATGTAAGATATATGCAGTGGAATAGGCCCTGGAATTTCCCTTCTCCGCAATCCGATCCAGGACCGGGCACATAAATGCAAAAAAGATACGGGTTACCTGGAGCATGAAAAGCCCGATAAATCCCAGGGGAATTGCCAGCGTAATAGCCGCTTCCTGTGGAATCCCCGAGATAATGGAAAGAGCTACCGCCATGGTAGTCGCGTACAGGGTATCCGTGGCCTGTGCCCCTCCCACATTGACAATTCCCAGATAAATCACTTCCAGCTGGGCTCCTATGAGGGTTCCGGTCACCACATCCCCCAATACCAGACCTACAATGGGTCCTACTACAATGGGACGGTCCGCCATGCCGTTTGCTCCAAACCGGTAAAGCAGAATCAACGCCCAATAAATCAATGCTACGATCAATGCCTGTGCCATTCTTATCCTCTCCCTTCTTCCATTACAGCCTGCCGATCACTTTCTTCGGATCCTGAGGCGTCTTCTGTGTAAATACGGTCTTCCCTGTGTCAATCAGCTGATTTACGGCCTGAACATCTTCTTTGTCCAGATAAACCATCTTGGATATGCTGATCTTGTCCTTCCCCTCCGGTTTCGTGATGCTCCCATAGTTGGCCAGATTAATGTCCGGTATCCCCGGCACAGCCTGCACCAGTCTCTGTGCGTTCTGCGGATCTCCGGTGATAAGCAGGATATTCATCTTGCTGCATCTGGGATCTTCCAGGATCTTGATTGCATCTTCCACCCCCTTGATCAGACATTTAACGTTTGCCGGCAGTGCCAGCTTCAGCGTCCGCTGCCGCATCTCGTCCCCGGCCGCCTTATCGTCGGCAACGATCAGATGCGTAGTCCCCAGCGTTTTCAGCCAGGTGGCAATCACCTGTCCGTGAATCAATCTTTCATCGATTCGGAATGCTTGTATCATACAATCCCCCTTTTCCTTTCTTTTAACCTTATGATAAAATATTTTTTCATCAATGTCAATATTTAATGAAATATTTTTTTATATTCCTCTTGTTTTTCGTCTAAATAGCTATATTTATCTCCTTTAAAAGAAATATTTTTTCATTAAAGAAAAATTATTTCTTCTTAATGCCCAAAAAAAGACTGGATATGGTTTAAAATATCCAGCCTTCCGGCTTTCCATCCAGGCAGACAGAAATTCCCTCTTATTTCCTTTTCTTGTTCAAAGCTTGTATTTACTCAACAGCAGATCCACATCATTAACCGCCTCGCTACTTTCTTCCCCGTTCAGATTATCCACAATCATGTGATAATTTTTAACGGCAAAAAGAAGGGCATCATTGACGGCAAATTCCAGAAGATGAGAATCCGGCCGCATGCAGGACATAGGATTATCTTTCTTCTCCAACACCCGGAGAATACAGTCTGCATGTTCCACCAGAGGCTTATTCAGCTCCCCGGTCACAATGATAATCTTCATCCTCTTTTTATGAGCCAGTTCTACCGCCCGGATAACTTGCGTGGAAGATCCGGATCTGGAAATTGCAAAGATTACGTCATTACAGCTTCCCAGGGAAATGTGATTGAAGAATTGTTCCGGCAATATGGAGTAGGTGCATTTCAGCCCGTTCCGTTCCAGCCGAAAGCCCAGATCCCAGACAATGGGAATATTATTTCCCACACTGACAATATGTATTGTCTCCGCCTTGATCAGCAAATCAGCCGCTTTCAGAAGAGTTTCCGTACTCACCGACTCAAAGAGCCCTTGAATCCGCTCACTGTCGCCGGCAAAAATCTGCTGGGAGGACACCGGAATTCCCGTAGCCGGCTGGGGAGACTTATACTGCCCCGCATCCCGTGACATGAGAAGCCTCATCTGAAAATAACCGTCATAGCCCAGATGTTTGCACATGCGCACCACCGTAGCCTCACTGGCCCCGCTCTTGTGTGCCAGCTCCGAGACACTGAGCATCACCACTTCCTGCTTATTCTCCAGAATATACTTTGCCACCTTTTTCTCCGCAGAAAACAGCTCCTCATACATCTGCCGGATATTGTCAACGACCGAAATCTCTATATTCTCCATCTGCTTATACAACTCTCGCTTTCGAAACTTTACTTCTATTATACCTGTTTCCCTGCCGAGTTGACAAGTGTTTCGCTTCACAACTTTCCCTGATTCCTGGCATATTCCCAAAGCAGCCTCAAAGGGTCCCCCCACGCACCTAAGCTTCCCAAATCCACCGTGCAGATCACTTTCCCGCAGCCGTCTATCTGCCTCTGCGCCCTGGAAACCGCCTCTTCCCCAGCCGGGACAAAGGGCGGCAGGACCGTCACCTCCGAGGCCAAAGCACGGGCTGCCGGGTAATCCACATCATTTTCCCAGAGAATCCCCGTAGCAAAAGGGATGCCGGCCCGCTGGAGACGGCGGTACACAGGGGTTCCGCTTCCGTTTCCTGCCAGCACAAACACTTCCGGCACGCCTTTCACCGGCTTAAGCTCCAGGCTGCCTGTGAGAGCTTCAAAGGAACCGGCCGTAATCCCGTAGAGTTCCGGGATATAGCCGGGAACAAAGATCTCCTCCGGCGGACCGAAACGGTCCACCTTATCTCCCCGGACACAGACCACCTGGTGGGAAACGCGTTCCGCCAGATCCAATTCATGAAGGGACATAATCACGGACAGTTCCCTTGTGCGGGACATGTTCTGGAGAACGGAGAGAAACTCCAGTTTATACCGGATATCCAGAAAGGAAGTGGGCTCGTCCAGCACAATGATATCCGGCTCCTGGCAGATGGCCCGGGCCAGCATCACCCGCTGCTTCTGCCCGTCGCTGGTC
>CAJUMM010000037.1 GCA_910586955.1 uncultured Lachnospiraceae bacterium
CCTCCCATATGGCACTGATTAAAATCTTATTACTCATGTAGAAGTATAGCATACCATCTTTACTTTTTCAATTAGTTTCGAACATAAGTTCTAAAAAATCCATCCTATTTATAAATTGTGATTTGTTTTAGCCCTACCAAATATTTATATAAAATCCAAACAACGTACAATAAGCACTTTATTCGACAATATATATGCCAAAACAAAGTACTTATTCCCCTAAAAATCTACTCTCATTTACATAGGCAAACTCTCCTCCACACAAAGCGCCCCCCACCCCACCCAAGCATTGGGATACACATCAAAAGCCGGCAGGGGCCGGGCCCCCTTCTGAAGGTAAACCTTCACCTTCTCCCCGTAAAGAAAGGCGTCATTTCCCTCTGTAATTCCCCACTGCATCAGAAGGGCTGCCGCCCCGGTCACAAAGGGCGTGGCAAAGGAAGTCCCCGTGGCCTGGGCATAGCCCCCTCCAGGAGCCGTGGTCACAATATTCACCCCCGGGGCCGCCAGGTCGGGACCCGGGAAGCCGTCTCCCCCGGAAGCGCCCCGGCCGGAGAAGTCCGCATAGGTCAGGTTCCGGCTGTTGTATGCGCCTACAGTAATCACTTTCCGGGCGGTGGAAGGGATGGTGAGCGTGGTAAAAGGCGTGGGATACAGAAAGCGGGTATTTTCGTTCAGGGCCCCACTGCTGGGAAGCCACAGATGGAATTCCCCGTCTTTCACTTGCCTGGGAACCAAGGTAAAGGTCCAGATACCGGAATTGACGTAATCCCGCCGGGGGAGAAATTCCACGTAGATCTCCTGGGAAGCACTGTAGGGGGTGGGCTCCCCGTAGTAGAGAAGAATTTCCGTGTCCTCCAAGATAAAACGCTGGGGACCCAGGATATTCTGGATGGGTCCTGCCGTCCTTCCTCCGGGACTGGTAAGCATAATATCCGCCGTATCCAGATAGGACTTCCAGATCTGCACATTCAGAGCCGCCTCATATTCTCCGACTGCCAGGGGGATTTCCGCCTGGACGCCCTCCTTAAGCACTCCCCCGGTATGGCCGCTGGCATATCCCTCGTTTCCCGTACCGATACAGATGACGGATTTCCAGATATTTGCCATATCCGTAATATAGGTCTCCAGAAGGGAAGTGCCGTTGTGGGCCCCGTAGGTATTGCCGAAGCTGATATTTACCGATGCAGGGAGATTATATGCAATGGCTTTCCGGATACAGTAATCCAGTCCCTGCATCAGCTCCGTGGTCCTGGGAAAGGATTCTGTTCTGGGAACCCCCAGCTTCACCGCCAGAATGGGACTGCGGCTGGCCACCCCCCGGTAGCGCCCGCTGCTGGCCCTTCCGTTACCGGCGGCTATTCCCAGCACCCGGGTTCCGTGGCCGCTGGTATCCACGCTTGGGACAAGTCCCCGGCCCTCTCCCCGGTCATAGGCCCGCAGCGCTTCGTCAATCTGCTCCTTGGTGTACTCCGTGCCGATCCGGTAGCCTGCCGGAGGGTTCCCGGGTATGGTCTGATCCCAGAGGGCCAGGATCCGGCTGCTCCCGTCCTCGTTTCGGAAATCCGGATGGGCATAGTCTACCCCGGAATCCAGAACAGCCACCAGAACCCCCTCCCCGAACAAACCGGTTCCCGGTTCCTGGACCCTGGTAATGCAGGAGGCCGCCCTTCCCTGATTCACAGAGAAGAACAGCCTCTTTGGTTTCTCGATATATTCAACTTCCGGAATCTGTACCAGCCTGGGAATCAGGGACTCCGGCACCGTCAGGATGGCGTACTCATTCATGAGCTCCACCACCTGGATGCCTTCCTCCAAAAGCCGGCTGATATTGCCGTTATATTTTACGATCAGCTCCCAGGTCCGCTCCTCCCTGTCATATCCCACATCCAGGTTTAACGACTTTTCCCGCTCCGCCTCCGTGGCGTCCAGAGCCAGATTCAGCATATTCTCCAGTTTTGCATTTTCCATTTCATTCACCGAGGTATCTATCTATTCTTACGCTATTATATTCTCCCCGGCCGGATGCAGTTCCCCCTTTCCCGGGCCTTTATCAGTCCCTTTTCAGCGCTGCGTCAAAGGCCACAGAGGAAGGCTCAAAGTTCATCTTTCTGGTAAACTCATATGCCTCCTTTGCGCCAAACATGCGCTCCATTCCGGAATCCTCCCATTCCACCGAGAGAGGACCCTCATAATTCATCGCGTTTAACTCCCGGATGATTCCCTCGAAATCCACGTCTCCATGGCCGAGAGAGACAAAATTCCATCCTCTGCGCAAGTCTCCGAACTCTATATGGCTTCCGAGAATTCCGGAACGGCCGTCCAGACGGACCTTCACATCCTTCATATGCACATGATAAATGCGATCCGAAAAATCCCGCAGAAACAGGCACGGATTCATTCCCTGCCACTGCAGATGGGATGGATCAAAATTCAGCCCCAGGGTCGGACGTCTCTCAAAAACATCCAACAGTTTCGCCGTACTGTAATAGTCAAAGGCAATTTCTGTGGGGTGTACCTCCAAGGCAAATTTCACGCCGCATTCATCAAATACATCAAAAATGGGCTCCCACAGGCTTTTTATTTTTCCATACCCTTCCTCAATCATCTGCTGCGTCGTCTGGGGAAAAGAATACCACCATGCCCAGATAGGAGATCCCATAAAACATGTGACAATTTTGACCCCCATAAGCTGCGCAGCCCGGGCCGTCGTCTTCATTTCGTCAATGGCCCAGGCCCGGATTTCTTCCGGCTTCCCCTGGCATCTTGCGGGTGCAAAATTGTCGAGCCTGGGATCCCATACATCACCCACACACTGGCCTGCCAGATGCGCCCCCAAAGCCCAGACTTTCAAACCATACCGATTCAGTGTTTCCGTTATCTCACAGCGGTATGAAGCCTCCGCAACATATCTGTGCACGTCAAGATGTGTATTGCATGCAAGCTCAAGCCCCTCATACCCGATAGCGCTCATCCTCCTGCATACCTCTTCCAGTGGTAAATCCCCATACTGTCCTGTGGTTATTGTGATTGGCCGCATCCTTTTCAACCTCCTACTGCCTCAGTCTTTCCGCTTTCTGCAGAACGCTGATTTGCAAAAATTACCTGCATGGCATGAATCGCACTCTCGCCGCTTAATTCCGGCTGATGGCCGTTGCAGACTGCCTCCACAAAAGCGTCAATGACACCGGTACTGGTGCGGGCTCCGCCAGTCTGCTCCTTGTTTGATGTCAGTTTATCCAGTTCATAGGGCACAACCGTTCCGTCCCTCTTTTCTATAATCAAAGAATATCTGGGATCGTCATACATGCGGATCACGCCATTCTGGCAGTACAGACGGGTAAAATTTTTCTCCCGGCCGTAATTTGTCCAGCTGACGCTCATGGTTCCAACCGCACCACCCTCTAAGGTATACAGGGCAATGGCGTTGTCGTCCACATCAATGGGCTTCCCATCCGGATATTTTTTATCCGTGGTAGCAAGAATTGCTGAAGTCGTTACAATTTTCTGCCCTGTCAGATAATAAAGCAAATCCGTCTTATGTACGCCAAGATCAGCCATAACGCCAAACTGAGCCGTTTTTTTATCGTAAAACCAGGAATTTGCCTTTCCCGTCCATCCTTCCGGCCCCGGGTGGGAAAAATGGGTCTCAAATCCCACAAGCTTTCCCAATTCTCCGCTCTGGAAAATTTCCCTTCCCTTTACATGGGCTTTCGCCAGCCTCTGATTTAAGCCAATCATCAGGTATTTTCCTGCTTCCCGCGCGGCGCGCACCATGGCTTCGCAGTCTTCCTCCGTCGTCGCCATGGGTTTTTCACACAAGACATGTTTTCCGGCTTTCAGAGCCTGGATGCTGATCTCCGCATGGTAACGGTTGGCCACGCATACGCTTACCGCATCCACATCCGCCGCAAGCAGCGCTTCCACCGACTCAAAGGCTCTGCCCCCGTATTTTCTGGCAAGTTCTTCTGCTTTTTCTCCATGCAGATCATAGAACCCCACTATCTCACAGTCCGGATTTTCCGCATATTCCGGCGCATGCCTTACCTCCGTTATTTTTCCGCATCCAATCATTCCAACTTTAAGCATTTTTTGTTCCTCCTTGTTAGACTTATTTGTTTTCAAAATTTTGCCCCGGCCCCCTGTCATAGAAGTGCCTTCAACGGCAGCTGCTAAATTCAAATCCGTTAAGCGCAAGCGCTCCCGCCCCGATTAAGGACGCCTCATAACCTAGAGCTGTGGGAAGCACCCGGAGCTCCTTGTTGGCATCCCAAAACAAGTGCTCCTTAAGCGCCCCTTCCAAACCCTCCCGGAACAAATCATAGGAGCCTGCAATGCCCCCGCCCAGTACAACCAGGGGCAGATTTAAGATATTTACCGCAAAAGCGATTGCCTTTCCCAGATAAAAACCCTCTCTCTCAAATATGTACATGGCATCCTTATCCTTTTCCCTGGCAAGCCGTGAGATTTCCAGCGCCGTGATTTCTTTTTTTCGTCCTGTCCTCTCCTGATAGCGGCGGACAATTCCCGGCCCTGCCGCATATGCCTCCAGACAGCCCCTTCCTCCGCAGGGACACAAAGCCCCCTTGTCCTCCACCTTCACATGCCCCATCTCACCGGCGCCCCGGAAAGCTCCGTTGTAAAGCCTGCCATTCAGCATCAGCCCTGCGCCTACCCCGTTGCTAACGGTAATCCACAAAAAATCATCTACCTCTCTGGCAAGGCCAAAGCGTTTTTCTCCTACCGCACAGATATTTCCGTCGTTTTCCAGAAAAACCGGCTTGTGAAACTCTTTCTCCAAGAGCTCCCTTACATTCAGATTCTCTATCTGTGAAAAGGGAGCATACACCCATAATCCCTTTTCCCCGTCGGCCAGTCCGGGGATGGAAACGCCGATGGCGCACACTTCCTCGTCCGGCCTTTCTTTCCAGGCAGATTCTTTCAGGGCTTCCCTGCTTTCTTCCAAAATTGCTTTCACCACCTGCTCCTTACTTGGATGGCAGAAAGCCCGTTTCCGGCTGAAAAGTACGTTTCCTTCTTCGTCCAGTATCCCGGTCAGAAGCTTTGACCCTCCGATATCAATGCAAAGAACTTTTTTCGACGCCACCGCTCAATTCTCCTTGTATAAAATCGACATCATCAAATGGTCAAATACCATATGAAGATCCTCCACAATCTGCATGTCATCCACCGGAATATGCAGCCGGATATCGCTGAGCTCCTTTAATCTCCCTCCGCCGTAGCCGCTTAAACCAATGACCGTATTTCCACGCTCTTTCGCATACTCCACCGCATTTATCACATTTTTGGAGTTTCCGCTCCCTGAGATGGCCATAACCACATCGCCCTCTGAAAGGAAATTTTTCAGCTGTTCTACAAAAACGTCATCATAGGATACGTCATTTGCCAGACTTAATACGGTGGCTGCATTATCGTTCAGGCACACAAAACGAAACCTTTTTTCCCGGTTCAGGCTTAACCCCTTATTGAAATCTCCGGCAAAATGCGAGGCTGTAGAAGCGCTGCCTCCGTTTCCCATAATATACACAAACTTCTTTTTATCCCTGGCTTCTTTCAGCGCTGCCATTGCTCTGTCAATTTCTCCACGGTCGATTTGATCCACGGTCCTTTTCAACTGCTCATAATACCCGTCAATTTGTTCTTGGTAACTCAATTTTTCTCCTCCTTCTTTCTATTCTTTTCCCATTTTGTAATCGTTTACATTTTCAAGTAAATTTTTTGCATGGCACTAAAATACCATGCAATCTGCCCGGAAAACCTCTGCAAAAATGTAATCGTTTACATTTTATGCTTAAAGTATACTCTTAATTCCTGGATTTGTCAATCCTTTATTTTCATTTTTGTGAAGTTTTTATGAAGTCCGTCAAAGCCTCCTGCAAGTAGATTCCCGTTCTATGAATTTATAAGGCAGGACAATGTCCGCAGGTTCCAATTTCCCGCCTCTTATCAGTGATAAGAGCATTTTCACCGCTCTTTGCCCCAGCTGGCCGCATGGCTGCGCCATGGTGGTAAGATAGGGATGTATCATCGTGGTATAATTCACATCATCAAAGCCAACTACGGAAAGCTCTTCCGGAACCCTGATTCCCATTTCATCCGCAACGACAACTGCTCCAAAAGCCGGTTCATCACCAATACAGAATAATGCGTCCGGCCTTTCTTTCAACGACAATAACTGCCTGACAGCTGTTAAGCTGCTGGAATAGCTATAACTTTCATCTACATACGCTATCCAATCAGCATCCAGCTCCATCCCACCATCCCGCAAAGCGTCAAGATAGCCCTGCTCTCGTTTCTGTGTGGACAAAAAATGATTTCTACTGCTGAGCATCCCAATCCTTTTATGGCCTAATTGGATCAGATACTTTGTCGCCTCATATCCTGCCGCATAATTATCAATGGAAATATGGGCTGTGGAACCATTTTCCGCATATTCACAGCACTGTACAACAGGAAACTCCCGGCTGTATGCGCTTATCCAGCTGTCTTCTCTGTTTAATGCCAGCAAAATCGCCCCGTCCGCCTGTTTTTGCCGAATTGCGTCCCGAAGCATTTCTTCCTGGTTCCTTCCCTGGGTGCTGCTGAGGAACACATGATAACCCTGCTTTCTTGCCTCCTCGTTGATTCCCTCAAAAATATGGGCGTAATAATAATTCGTAATATTCGGAAGCAGAACCAGTATTGCTCCGCTTTCATTCCTTCTAAGATTCCGTGCCTGCAGATTGGGCGCATATCCCAGCTTCTCTATGGCATCCGTAACCTTTTGAATGGTTTTCTCCTTCACCTTTCCGCTTTTATTAATTACCCTTGATACCGTCGCCACGGAAACTCCGGCTTCCTGGGCCACCTGTAAAATTGTTACCATAAATCTTCCTCTCCTCCCAATATCCCAAGGGCCCGGCGCAATTCCTCCGCACCGATCTGACCGGGGGCCGAACCCCGTCCCGCCGCGCCAAAGGTCATAGCCGACCCAAAAATCTCCCCGGAGATCCGGCTAATCAAACCCAGTTTCCCCATGGACATGGTAATCAAGGGCTGGGCTGCAAAGCGTCTTCTCATTTCCCAGGTAGCAGTAAGCAGCGTCAGCACATCCCCAGCATCCAGGGGCATTGCCGCCATCTTCAAGAGATCCGCGCCCGCCTCCTGCATCCGTCTAAGCCGGCTTATGATCTCCTCCTTGGGAGGGGTTTTTTGAAAATCATGGCTGGAGGCCACTACCCGCACACCCCGTTCATGGGCCTTCACGCAGATCCCTTTGAGAAGCCCTTCCCCCATAAACAGCTCCACATCCAGGAGATCCGCCTTGCCTGAAGCAAGCGCCCGCATCAGGAACTCCTCATATTCTTCCGCCCCGATCTCCTGCTCTCCGCCCTCCCCGGCAGTGCGGAACGTCACCAGAAGCGGCAGATTGCCAAGTCCCTCCCGCAGATCCAAAAGCATCTCCTCCAGGCGTCCCGGCTCCCAGAGCGCTTCGTACCAGTCCGCCCTCCATTCCGCCAGATCGGCCCCCGATGCCTTTCCTTCCTCCATCTGCCGCAGAATCTCCTCCCGGCTTCTTCCTACAATGGGCACACAGATTTTGGGTGCCCCCTCTCCGATGGTAATATCCCTCACCCGAACCATATTCATATGCTTGCTCCTATTCATATTCCAGTTCCGCTTTTATTCCAGTTCCGCTTTTATTACAGTTCCGCATCCGCCCTCCCAGAACCCCTTCTCTAGAAGGACTTCCGGTCACAAAATCATGTGCCCGTAATTCCTTCTGGGTTCTGTCCGGGCTCCTGCTGTTTTTATTCCAGTTCCGCATCCGCCCTCTCAAGGCCCCTTACCTAGAAGGATTTTCAGCCGCCTTGCGTCTGCAAATCCTTCTGGGCCTTGTCCGGGCTCCTGCTGTTTTTTTATTCTATTTTGATTGCTTTCTGATTCATTTTACCATATAATAGAGATATTGGCGAACTATTTCGAAACAAAGAGAGGTAAACAGTTATGGAAGAAAAAGTGACTATGGACGACTACGCAGCCGAGCTGGAAGCATCCTTCCACAAGGTGCAGGAGGGAGATATCCTCACAGGAACCGTTATCGGCGTATCCGAGACAGAGGTTACCCTGGACCTGAAATCCTACACCGAGGGCATTATCCGCCTGGAGGATTACTCCGGCGATCCCGCCTTCTCCATTAAGAATGATGTGCAGCTTGGGGAAGAAGTGACTGCTACGGTCCTTCGGGCAGACGACGGCCAGGGACACATCCTGCTCTCCCGCAAGGCAGCTGCCGACGAGATGGCATGGAAGAAAGTAAATGAATATCTGGAAGAGAAGACGGTTCTGGATGTGAAGGTGGCAGGCGTAGTCAATGCCGGAGTCATCGCGTATGTGGAAGGACTTCGAGGATTTGTTCCGGCCTCCAAGCTGTCCTTAAGCTATGTAGAAAACCTGGAAGACTGGCTCCACAAGGAAATCCAGGTACAGGTAATCACCGTGGACCCGGAGAAAAAGAAACTGGTGCTTTCCGCCAGGGAAATCCTGCGCCAAAAAGCGGCGGAAGCCCGCAGGAACAAAATCTCCAACGTCCAGATCGGCCTGGTGACGGAGGGCAAGGTAGAGAGCATCCAGCCCTACGGAGCATTTATCGATTTAGGCGACGGCCTTTCCGGTCTTGTCCACGTATCCCAGATCTCCGAGAAGCGGATCAAGAGCCCGGATGTGGTTCTGAAGGTGGGAGACACGGTAAAGGTTAAAGTTATCGCCATCAAGGAGGGCAAACTCTCCCTGAGCATGAAGGCCTTAAATGATGCGGCGGCAGAAGAAATCCGTGAGGAAAAGATTGTGCTTCCCAAGGCCGAGAATGTCACCACCAATCTGGGAGACTTATTCAAAAATATTAAGCTGTAATCTATGGCATCTTATAAGAATACCTGGGGCTGCTGCAGGCGCACGAATGTGTCTGCGACAGCCCTTTTGGCAATGGACAGGAACGGAAGGGGAGACAGATGAATCATATTTTGCTTTTGGAAGACGATCAAAGCCTTATAGACGGGCTTTTGTATACCCTGGAAAGACACGGCTTTTCCGCAGACGCAGCCCGGACCGTGGAAGAAGCCATGGCATTTCTTCACAATCCCCGCCGGCCCTACGATCTGCTCCTTCTGGATGTGACGCTCCCGGACGGGACCGGCTTCGATGTCTGTTCCCGGGTGCGCTCCGGCCAGAACCATGTCCCCATTATCTTTCTCACGGCCTCCGACGAGGAAGTCCACATTATCCGGGGCCTGGACAGCGGCGGGGACGACTACATCACCAAACCCTTTAAGCTTGGAGAACTTCTCTCCCGCATCCGCGCTCTGCTCCGCAGGGCCGGCCTGGCCTCTTTGCCGGAAGATCCCGTCTTTTCCTGCGGGGATCTCTCTATCGACTACGCCGGAAACCGGATCTCTTTAAACGGCCGTCCTCTGGATCTGACAGCAGCGGAATACCGCCTGCTCTGCCTTCTTGCCCGCAATGGGGGACAGACGGTGTCCAGAAGCCGGATTCTGGAAACCCTCTGGGACAGCAGCGGGAATTTCGTGGACGACAACACCCTGTCCGTGTATATCCGCAGGCTTCGGGAAAAGGTGGAGGAGGATCCCTCCCGCCCTGTCCGTCTGGTTACAGTCCGGGGTTTCGGCTACCGGTGGAATGAGGTGCAGCCATGAATATATTCCAGGAAAAATCCGCCCGCAGATTCTTTTTCTCCATCCTTGCGATTTTTGCTCTCTCCCTCCTGATGAACCTGGGCCTTGTGCTGGAACACGGGCGGGTGGTCCGCCGGCTCCTTCTTGCCCAAAACCAGGCGGCGGCCTCCATACTCCTTCAGGAAGGCGTTCCAAGAGATATCGCCGCCAGGGCCCTCACCGGCACCCAGGCCACACCGGAAGGCGTCCGCCTTCTGTGGCAGCTTGGTTTCCACGACAGCTCTTATAAAGGCGCCTTTTCCGGTGACAGCTTTGCCCTCATTTCCTTTGCCTGCCTGTTCCTTGTATCCGCTCTTTTCCTGGCTGCCGTGCTCCGGTTCCTGCACCGGCAGGAGCGCCTATATCTGGAAGCCATCCCCATCGTATCCGCCTACACCGAAGGCCGGTTCCATAAGCAGCTTCCCCAGTGCTGTGACGGCACGGTTTACCGGCTTTTTACTTCTGTCAATCACATGGCCGCAGCCTTAAAGGCCGGACAGGAACTGGAACATCAGACAAAGGATTTTCTGAAAAATACCATCTCCGACATCTCCCACCAGCTAAAGACACCCCTGGCGGCCCTGTCCATGTACAATGAAATCCTTCTGGAGGAGCCGGACCATGAACAGACGGTCCGCACCTTTGCCCGGAAATCCGGCGCCGCCATTGAGCGGATGCAGACCCTGATTCTCTCCCTTCTGAAAATCGCCCGCCTGGACAGCCAGGCCATTGACTTTCAAAAAGGCCTCTGTCCCGTAAAAGAACTTCTCCAGAAAGCCGCCGAGCCACTGATCCAGCGTTCCCGGGAGGAGCAAAAGCCTTTCTCATTCCCGGATCTTTCTTCGGAAACCCTCTTCTGCGATCCCCTATGGACAGCCGAAGCTCTGGGAAACCTTTTAAAGAATGCTCTGGATCATTCTCCCCCGGGAAAGGAAATCCGGATTTCCTTTCAGCGGACCGCCCTGGAGACAGGCATCCGGGTATCCGATCAGGGGCCCGGCATCCTGCCGGAAGATATCCACCATATCTTCAAACGCTTTTACCGCAGCAAGGCTTTTGCCGGTTCCCCCGGCACCGGCTTGGGACTCCCTCTGGCCCAGGCCATCGCCCAGGGGCAGGGCGGGCGGATTGAGGTGCAAAACAGGCCGGGCAAAGGCTGTACCTTTACCCTCTGTCTCCCCTCACAGGCCTCCTTACAAAACTGTAAGGAAGGATTCACCTCTTTGTAACCTCTCCCTGGTAAACTAAAGGGCATAAAGGAGGTACTTCATCTATGGAAATCTTAAAAGTACAGCATTTATGCAAAACATACGGCCAGGGTGAAAACAGCGTCCAGGCTCTCCGGGATGTGTCTTTCACCATGAGGAAAGGAGAATTTGCCGCCGTCATCGGGGAATCCGGCAGCGGAAAAACTACCCTTCTCAACCTTATCGGCGGCCTGGACGAACCCTCTTCCGGACGAATCCTGCTTAACGGCCAGGAACTTGGCTCTATGAAAGAAGAGGAGCGTACCGTCTTCCGCCGGAGAAATATCGGTTTCGTCTTCCAATCCTTCCAGCTGATTCCGGAGCTAACCGTAGAACAGAATATTGCCTTTCCCCTGCTTCTGGATTACCAAAAGCCCGATGGGAAAGAACTTCTGGAACTGCTTCACATCCTGAAACTGGCTCCCCGCCGGAACCACCTGCCCAGCCAGCTCTCCGGAGGCCAGCAGCAGAGGGCCGCTATCGGCCGGGCTCTTATCCACCATCCCATGCTGATCCTGGCAGACGAGCCCACAGGCAACTTGGACAGTGAAAACAGCCGGGAGGTTATGGAGCTTCTCACCCAGGCCGCCCATCACTACCGCCAGACAATCCTAATGATCACCCACAATCAAGGCCTGACGGCTTATGCGGACCGGGTGCTTCAGGTATCCGACGGCATTTTGACGGATTTAGGAGGGAACTGTGATGAAAAGCTATCTTAGTCTCATTCCCGCTTATGCGAAGGCTCACAGAAAGCAGAACCGGATGACCCTTCTGTGCATCATGCTGGCGGTCTTTCTGGTGACAGCCATTTTCGGCATGGCCGACATGGAGATCCGCGCCCAGAAGGTCAGCGCCATTACCCAGTACGGCAACTGGCATATCCAGATCCGGGATCTGTCCCCGGAGGATGCCGGAGTCATAGCCGCCCGCCCGGATGTGGCTTTCTCCTCCTGGTATAATGTGATCAACTACCGCCTGAAGGAGGATTATTTTATCCAGGATAAGCCCACCGCCGTCTGCGGCATCGAACCCTCCATGCTGGATATCATGGAATACGACTTGCTGGAAGGATGCTTCCCGGAAAACGACCGCCAGATCATTCTAACCAGCAACGCCAGGGAAAGCCTTGGCCTCTCCCTGGAGGATACCGTTTCTTTACAGATTCCTTCAGGAGAATCCCGGGAATTTACTGTCTCTGCCTTCGGCATGGACAATCAGGCAGCCCTCAAAACCGACGCCGTCATTGCTTTCCTGCCTCTTTCCTCTTTTGAAAGCCTGTACCAAAGCGCCCATGAGAATAGGGATGAGACGGATCTGGTATACTACGTCCAGTTTTCCCGGGGCTGCAATATCCGCAAAGCTATCACAGATATTCGGGAACAATTCTCCCTCTCTGAGGAGCAGATCGGAGAAAACACCGTCCTCCTGGGACTCCTTGGCGCAAGCAGCGACTCCTACATGCTCGGCCTGTACATAGCGGCCCTAATCCTCTTCTGCCTGGTTCTGGCTGCAGGCGTCCTGATGGTAGCCAGCAGCATGAACAGCAACATTGCCCAGCGGACCCAATTCTTCGGCCTCCTTCGCTGCATCGGCGCCAATCAAAAGCAAATCCGCCGCTTTGTGCGCCTGGAGGCCCTGAACTGGTGCCTCACGGCCATTCCTGTGGGCGTCCTTTCAGGCTCCGCCGTCATCTGGGCCCTATGCGCCCTGCTGCGCTGTCTGAGCCCCAAGTATTTTGCCGACATGCCCATCCTTGGCATCAGCCCCATAGGCATCCTCTTTGGAGCCTTGGCCGGACTGTGCACCGTGCTCCTTGCCGCCCGCACACCTGCCAGAAGAGCATCAAAAGTCTCTCCTGTCACTGCGGTGTCGGGGAATGCCGACCTGGCCCCGGGCGGCCGGAAGGCCGCCAACACCTCCCTGTGCCGGGTGGAAACCGCCCTTGGCATCCACCACGCCACCTCAAAGAAGAAAAATTTCCTGCTTATGACCTGCTCCTTTGCCTTAAGCATTATCCTTTTTCTGGCCTTCTCCGTATCCACGGACTTTATGCGCCATGCCATCAAACCCTTGCAACCCTACACGCCGGATCTCTCCATTGCGAGCCCGGACAACAGCCTCTCCATTGACCAGAGCCTTCCCGGCAAAATCGCCGGGCAAAGCGGGGTAAAACGGGTCTACGCAAGAAGGTTTGCCTACGACGTCCCTGCAGTCATCCGTGGGGAAAACCGGACCGTTATGCTGATCTCCTACGATCTGCAGCAGCTGAACTGGGTGGAGGAAAGCCGATACCTGACAGATGGGGATCTGTCTCCTCTTCTGGGGGAGGGAAATTATGTGTTAAGCGTCCACTACAACCAGGAAGGTACCCTGGAGACAGGGGAGACTATTGAAACTTCTTTAGGAGAGCTTTCCGTGGCCGGAGTTCTGTCCCACTGCCCCTTTGATCCCCTGCCGGGATCCGAGACCCTGATCTGCTCCGAGGAGGCCTTCACCCGCCTGACCGGGGAGGCGGACTACACCATCGTGGACGTCCAGCTCACCCGGCAGGCCACGGAGGAGGATGTGAGGCAGATCCGGAAGCTGGCCGGGGATCACCTGCTCTTCTCCGATCAGCGCTTAAGCAACCAGGAAACCCGGGGAGCCTTCTGGGCCTACGCCCTCTTCCTGTACGGATTCCTTGCCGTCATTGTCCTCATCACCTGTTTCCACATTGTGAACAGCATCTCCATGAGTGCGGCGGCAAGAATGCAGCAGTACGGGGCCATGCGGGCCGTGGGGATGAGCTGCCGCCAGTTCACGAAAATGATCGCCGCCGAGGCCGCCTCTTACGCCCTCTCAGGTTCATTTCTCGGCTGTCTCCTGGGACTGCCTCTGCACTGGCTGCTCTTTGACAAAATGGTGTCCTCCCGCTGGGGCACGCCCTGGCGGTTCCCCCTGCCCATGGTGCTGCTGATCCTCTTTATCGTGCTGATGGCCGCCTTGGCGGCTGTCCGGGGACCGGCAAGGCAGATTCGAAAGATGTCGGTAACGGAGGCGATTCATACGTAGATCGCTGCCCAGATTGCTGGAATATTATGATTGTTTATCTATTGGAAAAATGCTCTTATAAAAATGAAATGGTATGGAATACTTGTTGGAAAGAGGTGATTCTATGACAGCTTTACGGCAGACTGCTATGAAAGAATCAGAAAAATTACCAGAGGATAAAGTAAGCTTTATTTTGCAGATCATGCAAGGGGTCAATGGCTTATATAACGATAACCAATTATGGTTGATAGGATTTTACATGTCAGAGATAAAGGCTATTTTACCAGAAGATTATTTAAAAATGTAAAAGTTTAGTTTCGCATTGGTGGACAGGAGGCAAAATGCCTCCTGTTCCTTGAATGATAGCAGCAAAAAAAGAACTGCCATAGCTGTTACGACAGTTCTTCATCCTTTTCTTTCTCACTCTACAATCAAATGTGCCTTCCCCTGCTGCACCGTAATGTATACATCCCCCTCATGGACGGTCATTCCCGTGTCAAAGGCATCCACGATCCACTCCTTGCCAAGCTGATCCTCCACAAAGTAGCGAACCTTCTCCCCCAGGAACATATAGTGCTTCACCCTGCCTGGGATATTGACCATTCCCTCCACCTTCTCCTCGGACAGGAGGGCGGACTCGGGACGGATGCTGAAGGTGATCTTGCGAGCCTCCCCAAGAGCCTCATCCCCCACGACTTTCTCCCCGCCGTAGGCCAGCGCCGCCATTCCGCCTTCCGGCTCGTTGTCGCCCTCGATAAAGTTCGCCACGCCGATAAAGTCCGCCACAAACCGGGTTCTGGGCTTAAAGTAAATCTCCCGGGGCGCTCCGTACTGCTCCACATTTCCCTTGTTCAGCACCAGGATCTTGTCGGACATAGACAGAGCCTCCTGCTGATCGTGGGTCACGTAGAGCATGGTGATACCCAGCTTCTGCTGAATCAGGCGCAGCTCCACACGGACAGACTCCCGAAGCTTTGCATCCAGGTTGGACAGGGGCTCATCCAGGAGGAGAAGATCCGCGCTATTCACAAGAGCCCTGGCAATGGCCACCCGCTGCTGCTGGCCGCCGGACATCTGGTTGGGATAGCGCTTCTCAAAACCGCTTAGATTCACCAGCTCCAGAGTCTCCTTCACCTTCTTCTGAATCTCCTCCTTTGGCATCTTCTGGTTTTTCAGTCCATAGGACACATTCCCCTCCACCGTCATATGGGGGAAGAGGGCGTACTCCTGGAACACCATAGGCGTGTTGCGTTTCTGGGGCGGCAGGCCCGAAATCTCATTTCCGTTCAGATAAATATTGCCGCTGTCCAGATGATAAAAACCCGCAATCATGCGAAGAAGGGTGGTCTTTCCGCAGCCGGAAGGCCCAAGGAAGGTGATAAACTTCCCCCTCTCAATATCCAGGGAAATATGGTTGATAATAACGTTGTCTCCGAATACCTTCACGATATCCTTTAATTGAAGTAATAGATTCTGATCGCTCATAGCTTCTCTCTCTTTCCAATCCAATTTTCATTCTCTGTCACAGATCAAAAATATTAATCTTATCCCGGAGAATCAGTTTGACAATTCCAAAAGTCGCCAGAATAATCAGCAGCATTCCAAGAGCCGTTGCCGCCGCATCCCCGTAAGCCCCCCAGTCCGCCAGGTTCATAATGGTGTTGGACGCCACATTGTACTTGGCAGATACCAGGAAAATAACCGTGCTCAAAGTATTCATACACTTCATAAAACTGTAGACCAGGCAGATAGAAATAGAATTTTTCAGCATCGGCATCACAATCGTCTGGAAAGTTCGGACACTGCCACTGCCTAAGTTCGCCGCCGCCTCTTCAATAGACTTGTCAATCTGCTTAAAGCCTGCCACCGCATTGCGATACCCCACCGGAATCTGCCGGATCACCATTCCTATGATGATAATCACCGCTGTCCCCGTGAGCAGAAGAGGCTTTTTATTAAAGGCCACAATCAGGGATATACCGATAAAAGTCCCCGGCAGGGAGGCTGGGAGCATAGCCAGGAAATCCGCAAGCCCACGGCCGGGAAAACGCTTTCTCGTCACCAGATACCCCAGCAGCACCCCAAAACAGGCCGTCACTACCGCGGCGATCATAGACAGGCGCCAGCTCACCCACATAGTCTTAGAATTCAGCACATTGCTGTAAAAATGTTCAAAAGTAAAAGCATTGTTCACACCCAGAGTCTCCGTAAAAGAGAATCCCACAACGCCGCCAATCAAAGTAAGCACAATCAGGCATACCACCGTGCAGATCACAAAAAGCACGCACTTCACCGGGAAAGAGACAAAGTCCCTGGTCAGGCCGCTGGTAGGTTTGCCCGTCACCGTCACAAAAGACTTCCGATCCAGGTAAAACTTCTGTACAAAAAACATCAAAAGAGACGGAACCACCAGAAAGAGGCTCAAAGCCGCAGCCAGAGGCATATCATAATTGCCCGTCACCGTAGCATAAGCCAGTGTGGCCAGCGTCGTATAATTCCCGCCGATAAGCTTAGGATTTCCGAAATCCGCCAAAGCATTGATAAATACCAAAAGATACGCACTGGCAATGCCGGGCGTCGCCAGCTGCAGAGTCACCGTGCGGAACAGACGGAAACCGGACGCCCCCAGGTTCTGGGCCGAGAGCTCAATGTTCGGGCTGATGGCTTTTAACACCCCAGAAATCGTGATGTACGCAAGAGGAAAAAACGCCAGGCTCTGCACAATCCACAGGCCAAACCATCCATACGGGTCAAAGGTCAGATGCAGAATCCGGTAGGTAATCACACCCCTCCTTCCGAAGAGCAGCAAAAACGCAAGCCCCGTCATAACAGAAGGCGCCATATTCGGAAGAAGCGCCACAACCCGGAAAAATTTTTTCCCCGGTATGTTCGTATAATTCATCGCGTAAGCAAATATAAATCCCAGCACAATCGCTGTAGTCGTCGCGAGAAGGGAAGAGACAATCGTATGCCAGAACGCCGTCATCACCTTAGAAGAAGTAAACGCAGACGCCCAGTCCGACAAGGCAGGCAAGATCACCAGCTTGGAAAAGGGGAAAATAATAAACAACCCAAATACCAGGAACATCACCGCCACCGCAGCCGTCAGGCCAGGATCTTTTAGCATATCAGACCAGTCTACGAGAAACCCTTTTTTCTCACGAATTTTCTTTTCTTTTTCCATGGCCAATCCTCATTTCTCATGATAAAGGGGAGTACCGTCTTTCACAGTACTCCCCTTCCTCTTGCCTCAAAAGGCTTACTGCACCAGTGTACCAAATTGATCCAGCGTCTCCTGCTTCTTCTCCGCTGCCGCAATCGGATCATACTCACGGTTGAAATTCAGCTCAGACAGCTTGCTGCCGCCCTCGGGAGCAATCGCATCGTCACGGACCGCCACACAGTTGGCCAGCTCTACCAGAGCGTCCAGAGCCTCCTTGGTCAGGCAGAAATCAATAAACTGCTGCGCCGCCGGGTTGTCCTCAGAGCCCGCCACCATGGAAACCGGAACCATAGACCACCCCGCTCCCTCATATACGGTGCTCTGCATGGGATAACCGGAGGTCTTTACGATCAGCTGATCCGCCAGGAAGTTCACTGCAATCAGGTACTCTCCAAGACCGGTCTTCTCTGCCGGTGTGTATCCGCTGGAGGTATACTGCCCTACCTGCTCGTTGAATTTCTCCAGATACTCCCATCCCTTCTCGTCTCCCATGTACTGCAGCACGGAAGATACAAAAGCGTAGCCCGTTCCCGAAGAAGTGGGATCCGGAGTGATGATCTCGCCCTTATAGGCCGGATCCAGAAGCTCCTCCAGGGTGGTGGGCATCTCAAGGCCCTTGTCCGCGAACTCCTCCTCCCAGCGCTCCGTATTTACGCCGATGGAGAGGGTCTCCACATACTGTGCCTTCCACACGCCGTCCGGATCCACGTACTCGGACGGGAGCTCGGACTCAATCGGGGAGTTGTAGGCGGTCAGGATGCCCTGGGCTTTCAGGTTCTCATGTCCGTCCACGGTTCCTCCGATAAATACGCTCACCGTAGGATTGTCCTTCTCCGCCGTCAGTTTCGCCACTGCCTCGCCGGTAGGCATACGCAGGTAGGAAACCTTGCAGCCGGTCTTCTCCTCGAACATCTCAGCCAGGCGCTTTACCATATCCTCATGGTAGGATCCCAGGATGCTCAGCTCCATCCCCGAGATATCCACAGCTCCTCCCTCCGCCTCAGCGGGAGCTGCCGCAGGCTCCTCATTTTCCGCTTCAGCCGGGGCCGCGGGCTCCTCAGGCGCAGGCTCCTGCTCCTTTGATCCGCATGCCGCCATGCCCATAACCATGGCACAAGCCAGCAGCAACGCAATTACCTTCTTGATGCTTTTCATAATACACTCTCCTTTTCCATATTTTATGTATCTATTTGGGTTTCCCCCTTCTTAAAGAGGAGGGGCAGCCTGGTATCCTGTTTCCCTTACTCCTCCAAGAATTCCCTGCATACAGCCAGCACCTCCGAGCGCAGCTGCATAATGCTGCCTACAAAGCGCTCGTCATGAACCATGCACAGGCCGTTCTCAAAGAGGACCACATAGACCACGGGAGTTTTCTCCTCCCTGTCCGACACATAGATCTCAATCTGGGCTACGCCCTCGCCCTTGGTGCGCATAACGTCCGAGAGCTCCCCGCTGTCCTTTAAGGCCTCTCCCTCCAGAAGAACCTCCCTGAGCCTTCTCTTCTGATCCATAGACAAGTTGATCCGCTCATCTTCGCTTCGCAGCACCACCCTGTCATGGCTCCCGATAAGCTCCACCAGGTTCTCCTTCGTAAAGAGCCATCTGCACAGCCTGTCCGTGTGGGCCTTCACGCTCAGCTTTGTGTTCTCATCCCCATAGATCACATCATCAATGACGATATAGGCTCCCGCCGCGAAATTCACGTCGTCCCCCTCCACAAAGCTGATGGTTCCCCTCACCGCACTCTCCAAAAGCTCTACGCTCCCCTGGTTCTGCTTCATCATGGTGGCGCAGGTGGACAGCCCCAGCCCGTTGCCCTGGCCGATAGTCTTCTCCACCCGGTAGAAAGGAGTAAAAATCAACTTGGCCTCCTTCTGCCGGATGCCGCAGCCGTTGTCCACAATGTGCAGAAGGGTCTTTTCCTCCAACGCCTCGGCATACACCCGGATGCGGCTGCAGCCGCTGTGGCTGATGGCGTTGTCCAGAATGCAGAGAATGGCCTCCTTTGCAAGCATCCGGTCGTTTCGCAGGACAATCGACTCCCCACACTGGTTTTCCAGCTCAATGTTCCACTTGTTAAGCCTGGGCAGCAGCAGACGCACACACTCCTCTATCAGCTCCCGCAAGGGGTAGGTGCTGATGTGCAGGGGGCCAAATCCCACCTTCTCCTTGGATTTCTCCAAAAGACTCTCAATGGAATGGAGCAAATTCTCCCCCGCCTCTTCGATAATAAAGGCGTCCTCACAGACGCTGTCCTTGTCGCTCTCCAGCTGAATCATCTGAGAATAGCCAATGATAGAAGTCAAGGGCGTCTTCAGCTGATGGGTAACACTGTTAAAAAGATTACTCAACTGCTGCTGCTGTTCATCCAGAAGAGTCATGTACTCATTCATCCGCTCGCTCATCATATTAAAAGCATGCCCCAGCTCCTCGATCTCGTCCCCGCTGTTGAGTACCACCTTCTGCCTTAAGTTCCCCCGCTGGAGCCTGGAACAGGCAGCCCTGAGCTCATTGACCGGCTGGACGATCCGGCCGGAAGTCCAGATGTTGATCAGCCAGAAACCCACAATCCCCACCAGGGAGACGCTGCCCAGAATTCCCCCCATTCGAAACTGATAGGCCACCTCCCCGTCCAGATTATAAAGGTAGCGGATCACACCCAGCGTCCCCTCCCCCGTAACGCTGTAGATGGGGCTGGAAAAGGAGAGGTACAGGGTTCCTCCTTCCCGCAGAAACTGATAGCACTTCATGCTGTCGCCCCGGCCCACATCCTCCCCCGCCGGCACAGCCTCCCCCTCTGCCTCGGAATCCGCCAAAAGCTCCCCCTTGCTGTAGATCTGCGTCCGCACATCCGCGCTCCTGGCCAAGTTGGCTACCAGATAGGGCGCCATCTTCTTTAAGCTCTCCTCCTTGTCATCCTCGTCTGAGGCCTTGATAAAACGCATTACATAGATCTGGCTGTTGTAGCTCTTGTCCCGGAGATTCTCCACCACCTCCCGGCGCAGCTGTACGCTGAAGATGGTGAGGGCCAGCACATTAATTAAAATGATAAAGGGCACAAAAATGCTCAGATTAGCCATCAGCATCTTTACCATCAGCCTTGTCTTATTGTTCTTCTTCATCCTTCTTTACCTCAAAGCGGTATCCCACCCCGTACACCGTCTGAATGTATTTCCCATAAGGCTCCATCTTAGAGCGGAGCCGCTTGATCAGAATATCCACAGCCCTTGTATTTCCCATATAATCAAAGCCCCAGATCTCGTTAATCAGCTGCTCCCTGGTAAAGACCTGGGCGTAATGGGACACCAGAAAATAAATCGTGTCAAATTCCTTAAAAGTCAGCTCCCGGGCCTCCCCGTCCACAAAAACCTTGCGCAGCACCGGATTAATCTCCATCGTCTCCAAAGAAATCACCTTGCCCGGCTGATCCTGCTTGACCCTCCCATAGTTCATCCTCCGCCAGATCGCCTTGATCTTAAACACCAGCTCTTTGGTGTCAAAAGGCTTCGAGATAAAGTCGTCCGCCCCCAGCTCCAGGCCCAGGAGCTTGTTGTACCGCTTATCGTGGGCAGTAATAAAGATCACAGGGATCGTCTCGTCAAACTCCTGGATCCGCTGGAGCACCTCATAGCCGTCCATATCCGGCATCCGGATATCCAGAAGAATAATGTCCGGCCGCTCCACCTCCACCTTATGTACGGCCTCCTCCCCACAAAAAGCGCACACCGTCTCATACCCTTCCATTCTTAAGCTCCTGCGCATCAGATCCACAATCGCCTTCTCGTCATCCACTATCAGGACTTTCATATGCCTCCTCCCTCCCCAAACCTGTTATTTTCATTATAAAACCCGCCCTATAAAAAAGACAATAAACGCCTTAAAATGTTACATTCCTGAAATAATTCAAAAAAACAGGCGACACAATGAACATCTATAGTAGGAACCAGAAAAGATTGCAAGGAGGGATCCACGTGGATGTAAAAGATCTACAGAGAAAAGCCGTCACGATCCGACAGGATCTTCTGACCCTGATCTACAACGGCAAAACGGGGCATACGGGAGGCGATCTGTCTTCCGCAGACCTGATGGTCGCGCTCCACTACCACATCATGAACCTAAGGCCCCAGGAGCCGGATTTCCCGGAGCGGGATCGCTTTATCTTAAGCAAGGGCCACTGCGTAGAATGCTACTACGCCATTCTGGCCGACCTGGGCTTCTTCCCAAAAGAAGAATTAAAAACCTTCTCCACCTACCAGAGCCCCTTCATCGGCCATCCCACCAACAAGATTCCCGGAATCGAAGTAAACACCGGAGCCCTGGGCCACGGCCTCTCCCTGGGCGCAGGCATGGCTTGGGGCCTAAAAAAGTCTGCTTCCAAGAGCCGCGTCTTCGTGGTTAGCGGGGACGGCGAGCTGGCGGAAGGCTCCCTCTGGGAGGCCGCCATGTTCTCCAGCCACTACCACCTGGACAACCTTATCTGGATCATAGACCGCAACCATCTACAGATCAGCGGAAATACCGAGGACGTTATGTCCCAGGAGCCCTTAAAAGACCGCATGGAGGCCTTTGGCTGGGCCGTCAGGGAGATTGCAGACGGCAATTCCATGGAACAGATCCTCGCCGCCATGGAACAGCTCCCGCTCTCTTTCGGCAGACCCTCCGCCTTTATCGCCAACACAGTAAAGGGAAAGGGCGTCAAAGAGATGGAAAACATTGCAAAATGGCATCACGGCGTGCCTGACGAAGAGCTGTACGCCTCCGCCATGGCACAGCTTAACGCTGCAAGAAAGGAGCTGGAATCCCATGAATGAGACATTATCCTGCCGCGAGGCATTTACCTCCACCTTGCTGGATCTGGCAAAAAAAGATCCCTCCATCATCGTGCTGACCTCAGACGCCAAAGGCTCCTCCTCCCTGGGTCCTTTCGCCCAAGAGCTGTCGGAACAATTTCTGGAGATCGGCATCGCAGAACAAAATGAAGTCGGCGTAGCCGCCGGACTTGCCTGCGTAGGCAGACGGCCCTTTATCTGCGCCCCAGCCAGCTTCTTAAGCGCCAGGAGCTTGGAGCAGGTAAAAGTGGATGTGGCCTACTCCCACAACAACGTAAAGCTCTTTGGCGTCAGCGGCGGCATCAGCTACGGCCCCCTGGGAGCGACCCACCACTCCCTCCACGACATCGCCGTCATGCGGGCCTTCCCGGATCTTGAGATTTTTATTCCCAGCGACCCGGTACAGACCCAAGCCCTGGCAAAATACCTGGCAGCCTCCGGCGCTCCCGCCTATGTCCGCGTGGGGAAAGCCGCCCTCCCGGCCCTCTATGACAGCGAAGAGGCCGCTTTCTCCCCAGGAAAGGCAAACATGCTAAGAGACGGCCGGGATCTCACCCTCATCGCTTGCGGCGAGCCGATCTTCCAGTGTATGAAGGCAGCCGAAGGTTTGGAGCGCGGCGGCATCTCCGTCCGGGTTCTGGACATGCACACCTTAAAGCCCCTGGACGAGAGCGCCATCCTCTCCGCGGCAAAAGAGACCGGCCTCATTATTACCGCCGAGGAGCACAGCATCTACGGAGGCCTTGGAGCCGCGGTCGCCCAGGTGACGGCAGCATCCTGCCCGGTAACGGTCAAATCCTTGGGGATCCCCGACGAGTACGCCGTATCCGGAACCACCGCCCAGGTCTTCCATTACTACGGCCTGGATGCGGAAGGCATCTGCCGGACGGCAAAAACATGCCTGCAAAATCAAAAATCCAAAGAAGAAACCCTATGAAGATCTATTTTGTGCGGCACGGCCAGACGGAATGGAACCGAACAAAGAAACTACAGGGGCAGGCCAATCTGCCCCTAAACGAGCAGGGCATCCGGGACGCCAGGCGCGCCGCCGAAATCCTCCGGGAGATCCCCTTCGACGCCATCTACTGCAGCCCCCTCACCCGCACTGTAGAGACCGCGAACATCATCGGAGCCTGCCAGGAGGCCAGCGTCGTCCTGGAGCCGCAGCTCATCGAGATCGCCTACGGACAGTACGAGGGCTATGACCTCATCGCCGCTGAGCAAGATCCCGCCTGTGAGATCTACCGGTACTTCCACTCTCCCCAGGACTTCCAGGCAGCCCCAGACGGGGAAACCCTGCGGCATCTCAAGGAACGCTGCCAGGCTTTCCTTACGGAGCTTAGAAGGAAGGACGCCGGCAAATGCGTGCTGGCGGTCTCCCACGGTACCTTTATCCGCGGCGTTATCTCCGTTGTCTGCGGCTTAAGCGACGCGGACTTCTGGAAGGGAAAGGAGCAGGGGAACTGTGCCATCACCATTGTGGAGGAGGACAGGGAAGGGTGGGTGCTGCGGGCGGATGCGGTGGAGGCCTTGGAGGAGGCCGAGAGGGCGTGAGATTCTTCGGGCGGGAAGGCAGCCCAAAGCATGTCCGCTTGGCTCGTTGCCCGCAAGAAAAAGAAATGCTATGCAATCAAAAATTTCCTGCATAGCATTTCTTATTTTCTGTATATTTTATGCCTGATTTTGTCTGTTTCATAGCCCTGCGGTGCGACTATAGTCCAGTTCCATATACGATGAGCAAATTCGTGAAACTGCCATTTATAATACCCTCTCCAACCAATCGGATCCAGGCACGCCGTTCATCTCACAGAACTGTTCCCACACCAGGCCGAAGGGCAGGGTTTTATTTTCTTCGCTGTATATCAGGCGGCGAACCAGATCACCGTCCTCTTCATATGCCTTCAACTTACACGTGGGTTCCAGCAAAGCGTAGAGGAGAGCCTTCTTCACGCTGCGGGCACCTAACGCCTGCGCTGCAATACGATTGATAGAGCCATCAAAATAATCCGTGCCAATATGTACCTTATCAAAAGCATCCTGACGCTTGATCTCCAGCATGACCTCCTTCAGCTCATCATCCAAAGTTACCACATGATCGCTGTCCCAGCGCACGCCGCGGCTCACATGAAGCTGCACGTGACGTCCAAACACCAGATAGCTTGACAATTTTGCGGACACCACCTCCGTGGGATGGAAATGTCCCATATCCATACAGACGATGCAGTTATTCCGAATAGCCGCATAGTTGGAATAAAACTCATGGGAGCCTACCGTGTAGCTCTCCAAGCCCAGGCCAAACAGCTTACTCTCAAAAGAATCCATGGTGTAGCTCCCGTCAATCTTTTCTTTCAGGATCTCATCCATGCTTTCTACCAAAAGTTCCCTGTGCTTCAGCTTGTCTATCGTATAATCCTTATATCCGTCTGGAATCCAATGGTTGTCAATACATACCTGTCCCAACTCCCGGCCGAAATATTCGCTGATCTTACGACAGCGTTTCCCATGATTCACCCAAAATTCCCGGATGGCCGGGTCGTAGCTGGATAAGGTGAAATTATCCTCCGCCTTGTCATGGCTGAAGTAGGTGGGATTAAAATCAAGCCCAATCCCCTGCTCTTTGGCATAGTCCACCCAAAACGCAAAGTTTTCCGGAACAATCGCATCCCGATCCACAAATTTTCCAAAATTCTCCAAATAAATTGCATGCAGAGCCAGCTTATTTTTTCCAGGAACCACGCTTAAAGCCTTTGTGAGATTAGCCATAAACTCATCCCTGCTGCGTGCCTTGCTGGGATCGCTCCCGGTCGCCTGAATGCCTCCGGAAAGCCCTCGGTCCGGACTCTCAAATCCGGACAAATCGTCAATCTGCCAGCAATGGATGCTGATCGGGATCTCGCCAAGCAGTCTCAGCGCCTCGTCCGTATCTACGCCCACCTGAGCGTAAACCTCTTTTGCCACCCTGTAATTTTGTTCCGTTGTGCCCATGTTCCCACGTCCCCTTTCCTATTCTTCTTCTGTTAAAACTTTGTGGTACTTACTTTCTTCTGGATAACAAAAAAAGTATCTCCTTTTTCGAAACTTTAATTCCTAAAACCAGGCTTACAACAGGCCCTGTCAATGCTGATGCCATAACTGCCAGGATTGCCTGTGGAAGCAGCGTTAATACCGTTACAGACGTATGAGCCAGGCCAGTCAAACTGACAAGATATATACCTCCGCCCCAAAGTATGAAAATACCAATAGCTCCGCCTGCTATGCTTCCTAAAAAACTGATATTGCACGATTCTAATACCAAAAGTTCTATTATCTTCTTTTCTGAACATCCTAGTAAACGATACATGCCTAACTCGCGATACCGTTCGGGCAGAATAACAGAAGTAATAGCAGCTATCTCTACCAAAGCTGCAATCCATAGAAAAGCAATTAACAGCTTCATCCCTGCCAGCGCAACCAGAAGAGGATCTGAGATATTCTCGCTTAAGCTCCCTGCCTGCTGTGCCTGCCAATCCGAATCGCCTTCCAGCTTTTCTTCCTGTTCCAGGGAGGAGATCTCTTGATTGGTATTCGCAATCTGCTCCATAATTACTGCGGCATAAAAAAATACGCAAATAAGCGCCAATGCACAGACACCGGTAATCAGCCCTATTCCCCAGGATCTGCTTTTTTGTTTTGCTATATTCTTTATAGAAAGTACGGTTATGAAAAATGAACCCACAATCTCCCCATCCTGTCCCAAACTATATTACTGCAAAATTAGCACAGAAACGCTCATAGCAATAGAAAGTCCACCTGCAGCCACTAAAATCCAGCCTGCTACTTTACTAAGCCCGGTTCCGAATTTTGCATTTTTTTCTTCGTACATCAAAATGGTAAACAATCCCATCCACACAACATTCATCATTCCCAGGGGGAACATCACTATCATCAGCGCCAGGCAGCATCCAATACACTCTCCTCCATGGCGCAGTCCCATCCGAAATGCCCCCATGTTTCCCGGCTGATAATATTTGGCTGCAAACATCAACGGATGCTGGCATCCTTTCAGGCAGGCATTTTTCAAAGGGCTCAGCTGATAAATCCCACAGAGCAGCATCAGAAGGCTGACGCACAGCCATAAGTTTTTCCAGCTGCTCATAAAACCACCTATGATCTGAAACCCAAGTCGGGCGGCTGCCCAACAGCCTACGCCAAATAAAAGCCATAGCAGACAATACGCAAGTATAAATGAGCACACCGGCCCATAGATAAATCCCCGCAGATCGGAAGAGCGTCGTGTAGGGAAAGAGTGTAG
>CAJUMM010000038.1 GCA_910586955.1 uncultured Lachnospiraceae bacterium
AAACCGTACTTGCTCCCGGCCATACACGGCCGGGAGCAGACAGAGAAAGGGCTGCCGTCCTGCGGTATCAACCGCAGAATGGCAGCCCTTGGGATTTTAGCTTTGGTAAGAATCTGCTTTCTTTCTCTTTTCTTCTCTTTCAACCGGGAACCACCTGTCTGAATCCATAAATCCTAACAGGGGCTGCTGTAAAAGCCAGCTTATGCTCCCCCATCTGTCTCCCCTGAAATTCTCCGTACATTCTCTTCTATGTATCCAGACAGAAAAACTCGGTTCAGAGAAACAAATCCTATGCCTTCAAGGAGGACTCCCTCTCATCAGAAGCTTAGAAGATTCCGAAGAATGCTCCTACCAGACCCAATACCAGCAGTGCTCCGATACAAGCAACCGGCGTCCAGCCCTTCTTCTTCAGCAGGTACCAGAGGCCCAGAGTCAGTGCCAGCGGAATCATCTTCGGCAGGATACCGTCCAGAATGTCCTGAAGTACCACGGCGCTCTCACCGTTGGGGATTACCGTCTTGATGGTGGTTGCACCATAGTTAGAGGTCAGTGCACCTACTACGAATACGCCCAGCATAGACGCCGCACGGGTAAACTCCTTGGCGTTGGCCGTCAGCATTTCAATGGCTTTGGTACCCAGCTTGTAGGACCAGCCCATCAGCCAGAAACGGACGCCAAACTGCACCACATTGAAGATCAGCAGGAACAAAATCGGCCCGGCAATGGAGCCGTTGATGGCCATATTGGCCGTAATGCCCGCCGTGATGGGCACCAGGGTGAACCAGAAAATCGCATCGCCGATGCCGCCTAAGGGGCCCATGGCCGCCACACGCACCGAACGGATGGTGGCGATATCTGCCTTCTGCTGCTCCAGGGAGAGTACGATACCCATTACGAAAGTTACCAGGAAGGGATGGGTGTTGAAGAACTCCAGGTTGTGCTCCATGGAAATCTTCAAGTCTTCCTCATTGTCCCCATGAATCTTCTCAAGTCCGGGCAGGATGCCGTAGAGCCATCCACCGGCCTGCATTCTCTCATAGTTGAAGGAGGCCTGCAGATTCAGGGAACGCCACACCATCTTGTTTAACGTTTTCTTATCCAGCGGCTGAGCCGGCGTCAGATTATTGTACTGAGTTGCATTAGATGCCATCTTCGTCACCTCCATTTCCACTTCCTGCATTCTGCTTAAGCGCAACGCGGGTCTGGAAATCGTTCAGAGCGATTGCAATACCCACGAATGCCACTAAGAGCAGCGCAGAACCGGACAGTCCCGGAATATAACCGATAATGGTTGCCAGTGCAAAGCCTGCAAAATAGATTCCCCACAGCTCATTGGAAAGCATAATGCGGAGCAGAATTGCAAAACCTACGAAACGCATCATTTTGCCTCCTGCATCGAGACCGTTCATAATCCAGCCATATTTATCGGCAATCCCCTGCAGCGTATTGCCCAGTGCGCTTCCGCCCATCAGGCCGCCGATGCAGACAATTGCGTACAGAAGACCCAGAGCACCCATTGCCAGATAGTTCATGCGCACGATGCCCTTGGTATCGCCGGCCTCCGCCATCTTATCCGCCTTGGACATCAACGGAGACATTACGGTGAAGAGCAGGGTGTTCATATACTGTCCGAACAGGGCGAAGGGAACCGCAAGGCCTACGGCCGCCGTGGCCTCCAGCCCGGAAGCAATGGCGAACACCGTCGCCATAACTCCGCCGATGATCGCGTTGGGAGGCTGTGCGCCGCCAACGGGCATGTTGCCGATGGTCATCAGCTGATACGTACCGCCTACAAGCAATCCGGTCTTCAGGTCACCGAGGATAGCCCCGATCACTGCTCCGGTTACAATAGGCTGCCACAGAGATTCTAAAAGGTCAAACTGGTCAATTCCTACGATGAATGCCCAGACTCCAACCAGTAAAATCTGAATTGCATTAAATTCCATGATTTATACAATCTCCTTTCCAAAAGTAATAACAGCTTATTTAAAAAGCTTTTCGATATTTTCTGCGGCCTCGCTGGGAACACGCCGGATCTCCAGTTCCACTCCCAGTTCCCGCAGTTTCGCAAAGGCAGCCACGTCTGCGTCGTCTACGGCTACAGAACCTGCAACCTGACGCTTTCCGTCTGCCATGTGCATATTGCCGATATTTACTTTCTTAATCGGCACGCCGCCCTCTACCAGGGCCAGCACATCCTGAGGCGTCTCGCACACGATGAAAATCATCTGCTTATCGGAAGCCTTGTGGATGGTAGAGATGGTCTTCTCCAGTGTCCAGTAACGCATGGACGCATAGCTGGGGGCGGCCATATCCATGAGTCCCTGGCGAAGCTTATTGCCTGCCACGTCGTCATTTGCCACCAGAATCAGGTTTGCGCCGATGCTTCCGCACCACTGGGTTGCCACCTGTCCGTGAACCAACCGGTTGTCAATTCTTGTTAAAACGATATTGGGCATCTTAACTCCCTCCTTGATTATGATTCTTCCCTGAAAATCCCATTCAGAGTATTTTTATTATAATACTTTTCACAAAAAGCGTATTTGTATTTTCTAATACAAAATTTATTCATTTTAGTTTTTTTTAAGATTTATCATTGATTTTTTAACTTTTTTTAGATATTTTGTACAATTAGTAATGGTATTTTGTTCAGATTCTAAATATAATAGATAACCCACATCCTCTCCTGCATCAAAAAAAGGGCGTTCTCCCTGCCTGTTTAAGCAGGTAAAACGCCTCTTTTCCATCCCGTATTTCACAGAAAATGTTTTAAAATATATCCGGCCGCCTCCGCAATTCCGTCCTCCCGGCCTGGTCTTGTAACCAGCTCTGCGGCCTCTTTTACCTCCTCACGCCCGTTTCCCACCGCAATGCCGAACCCTGCCTTCACAATCATTTCCAGGTCATTCAGGCTGTCTCCCGCAGCAGCGGCCTGCTCCAGGGGAATCTTAAGGTGGCTGCACAGCACTTCCAGCATATGGCCTTTGGTTCCGTCCTGTCTCATAATCTCCGCATTGTGAGTGCCGGACACACAGGCTGTCAGCCCATTATAACATGCCGCTTGTTTCTGTACCTGCCGGATCTTTCTCTCGTCACAGGAAATAACGGAAATGCTGTATACCGGAATTTCCTCTTCCAGATGTTTCCGCACATCCTTCACAAGCAGTACTCCGTTCTGTTCCCGGGTCTCCCGCTTGATAAAAGCCATCCGCTCCCGGGAGACAGCCCTGCCTTCTCTCTCAAGGTCTTGAGCTTCCCTGTCAAGAACCTCCTGCCAGTCCTCACGGGCCACATAATGGCTGCTCTCACACAGGCCGAAACAGATCTCTTCCTCTTCCAGGAAACGAACCAGGCTTTCCGCCGCAGCCCTCCCAATCTCCCTGCCCTCTATGAGCTTTCCCCGGGGATCAAACAGACAGGTCCCGTTGTTGGAGATAATGTAGGGATTCAGGGAATGCCGGCTGCAAATCGTAAAGGCATCATAGTAAATCCTTCCGGTGGCAAGGGCAAAGCGGATCCCGGCGGCCTCCAGCTTCCGGATCGCCTCCAGATTGCCGGGGCTGATAGTAAAGTCCTCCTGCAGAAGCGTTCCGTCCATATCGCTGGCAAAGAGCCGGATAGGCTTTCGTACCATCTTACAGGATTCCAAAGAAGGACAGCACGATGGAGAGCACAAAGGTTGCCAGAATCAACACTACCGGGCTGACTTTCTTTTTCTTCAGGAAGTAGTACATCAGGAACACATATCCGATAGACAGGATATTGGGGAATATCATGTCGAAAAAGTCTGCCTGCAGGGCAACGGTCTTCGCTTCGTTTACCACAATCTCCGTCTGCACATTGATGCTTACATAGGAAGCAATCAAGCCGCCGATTACGGTACAGCCCAGAACGGTAGCCGCTTTCGCAAGAACCTCGGAAAGGTCCGTAATCTGTGCAACTGCCTTCACGCCCAGATTATACCCCAGATGGGTCCAGAACCATCTCATAATATAAATAGCCAGATAGACCAGGAAAAAGACAATCGGTCCCAGGACGCTTCCTTCCATGGCCATAGAGGAACAGATTCCTGCCACAATGGGAAGGAGGGTAAACCAGAAAATTGCATCTCCGATACCGGCCAGCGGCGCAAACAGAGCCACTTTCAGGCCTTTGATAATGCCCCGGTCCTCATGGGATTCTTCCATGGAAATCAGAAGCCCCATCAAAAAGCCTACCAGATTGGGATGGGTATTGATAAATTCCAGGTTATCCGTCATAGCGGCGGAAAGGCCTTCCTTGTCATCCTTGTAAATCTTTTTCAGCGCCGGAAGCTGGGCCGCCAGAAAACCGCAGGACTGCATTCTCTCATAGTTGAAACCTGCCTGCAGGAACATGGAATTAAACGCCAGCTTATTGATATCTTTTTTTGTTAAAACTTTATTCTCATTAGATGCCATCTTCTTCATCCTCCCCTGCCGTAGTCTGAACCGGTGTATGAGCCTTGATACTCTTCTCAATATTGTAAATCAGCAGCGCCAGAGCAACGCCTACTACTGCGATAGGCAGAAGGTTGGAGAAGCTCAGGAAACATGCGATTACAAAGCCAATCAGCAGATACGGAACAAATTCCGCTTTCAGCATAACCTTCAGAAGCATTGCAAATCCAACTGCCGGAAGGATTCCTCCTGCCACCTCAAACCCATGGGTCAGCCATGCAGGCAGCATCTCCACGAAAGCCTTCATAGCGTCCTGGGCCACATAAGCGCAGAGGAATACTATAATACCGTATAGAAGGGCAATAATGCTGGTGCAGATCATATTGATCTTTACGATTCTTGCAGTGTCGGCCTCTTCTGCAGCCTGATCCGCTCCCTTCATAAAGAAGGAAAAAGTAGAATAGCAGAACAAAATTACATACTGCATCAGGAAACTAAAAGGCAGTGCCAGTGCCATTGCTCCTCCTGCCTCCGTACCTGTGGTATATGCGATAACCGTGGTCATAACACCTGCCAGAACCGGGTTGGGAGGCTGGGTTCCTCCTGCCGGAGTCAGGCCTGCAAATGCCAGCTCCGTGATACCTCCGGTGAGAAGTCCAAGCTGGATATCTCCAAGAATCAGCCCTGTTAAGGTGCTGACAATGATAGGACGGAAAATAAAGAAACTCTCCAGCCAGAAGTCAACGCCTACGATAATTGCCATGATTGCCAGGCCTATGCCCTGCATCAATGTGATTTCCATAAAATAGTTCCCCTCTTTCTCCTTGGATTAAATTTCCTTGATTCGTTCCTTCACATCTCCCGGCACATCCTGGATGTACAGATCTACCCCTGCATCCTGGATAGCCTTCAAATCTGCCAGATCCCCATCGTCCACGTACACCTTCTTGCTGATCTGGCGCTTTCCCTGTGAAAAGTGCATATTCCCTACATTTACCTCTTTGATAGGTACACCACCCTCGAGCATCTGGCGTACTGCCTTAGGAGTCTTGCAGACAATGAAAATCTTCTGCCGGTCAGCAGCCTTATGAATCACATCAATGGTCTTCTGAACAGTAAAAAACCGTACCCCTGCTCCCGAAGACTTGGCCGTAGTGGTCATCAGCTGCTGCATCAGCTCATTTTCCGCCGCTTCATCATCTGCTACAAGAATTAAATTTGCGCCTAAGGTCATGGTCCAGGTCACGCCAACCTGTCCGTGAATCAGGCGGTTGTCAATTCTTGTTAAAAGAATATTGGGCATTTTGCTTCCTCCTTTGATACTGATATATTTTTATTATAGTTCTCGAAATTTTGTAAGTCCATAAAATTTTTAATAGATCCTTTACATTTTTTAGTTTTTCTTAATCTTTTTTCCCTTTTTTTCATAAAATTTCAAACCTTTTCTAGACAATTTCTACAAAAAACTGTATAATATTTTTGTTTCGGAGGTATACCATGCAGTTAAAAACGTCCAGTGCACTATTTGAAAAATACGGATCCGTTTACGAAGATCCCATTGAGGCCAGCGATACGGAAATGCTCAGCCGATCCTGGCATGTAATCGCCAAGCGGAGCGTCAGCCAGCTCTATCATTTCAACTGTGAAGTCTATCTGGAGATGGAGGACGGTATGGCCGCCCTGTTGGTGGGGGAAACCCCGGAGACAGACAAGCTAGAAGTATTTGCCGTACACCGCCTGGTAAAAATCAAACCAAATATTTATTTCTCGCCGATAGCCGTCACATCCAGCATCCTCTGTAAACTGATTACAGTTCCGTCCTACTCCCTGTCCATGGAGACTATCAGCCCGCCCTACCTGTTTGACCGCATTCTTCCCCGCATCCGGATTAACGAAATCCTGGGATATTATTATTCTATCCGCAATTCCGGTTACTCTTTTCCGGGAGAGAAACACTCTTATTTTGAACTGACTTATGTAGATCGGGGCTGCCTGTCCACCGAGATCGACGGACAGATCTATGATTTGAAAGAGCGGGAACTGATCATATACGGTCCCGGCCAGTTTCATACCCAGAGCATTCCCGAGGGCTGCTCCTGCTCCTACGTTACCATTCTCTTTGATATGGAGGCTGTGGTCTTCGATGTGGAAAGCCGCCACTATGAACTGATATTAAATAAGGTGTTCGGATATGAGAAGAAACTCTATACCTTAATTAAAGCCTTTGTAATGGAAAGTACCTCACAGCTTCCCTATATGAACAGCCTGATGCTCTGCCTGCTTCAGGAAACCATCCTGCGGCTCCTGCAGGCCCAGTTTATTGGAGGAAAAAATGAACGGCCTATCACGGAGGCCAGACAGCACTATCAGGATGAGCTTTTGGAAAAAATTTTAAGCTACATAGATGAAACTATTTACGAACCCATTACCATCGCTGAAATCTGCCAGAAATTTTCCCTGTCCCGGTCTTCCCTGCAGATTCTCTTTAAGGAAAACCTGGATCAGCCGCCCAAGAAGTACATCAATGAACTGAAGCTGGAAAAGAGCCGGCAGATGATCTGCGAAAACAAATATACCATCAGTGAGATTGCCCTGATGCTGGGCTTTAACTCCATCCATTACTTTTCCAGGGCCTTCACCCAGAAATATGGCATGGCGCCCAGCGAATATTCCAAGACACTTTTCAAGGCCTGACAAAAAAACAGGTGGGGAAGAAACAGAAATATTTCTTCCCCACCCGTTTTATATTGGAAATTTTTGTCTTATGAATCAACCAAAGTCTGAATCGCATACCGGGAAATTTTAATCACGGTGCTTTTCGCCACTTCTACATTGACGGTTTCCTCTTCCAGTCCCACAACTTTCCCATAGATCCCGCCTCCAAACATCACCTGGCTTCCAATCTTCAGCTCCGTGTGCACCTCACCCAGGGCTTCTCGGCGCTTGCGCACATTTCTGGCGGAGATAACAGCGAGAATCAAAGCGATAACTCCCATAATAACCGCCAGCGTCACACAAGTCCAGCCAACTACTTCCCAGTTAATACCCATTTTTAAATCCCATCCTCTTCTGCATTGTCTTCATGTGCCGCCAGTTCAAACCGGATAATGTAATCCTTTCCGGTAGGAATCAGAGATTCCGCAAAATCCAGGGGAGAATCAAAAGCTCCCATCATCATGGAACCCTCGATCAGCATAGGAAGGTTGGAGCCTGCGATCACTTCAATAGCCTGATCCGGGCGGGCAAACTTGCACTCTACCGCACATTTGAAAGGAGATCCCCCCGCCAAATCCGAAAGCACCAGAACACCGTCGCAGTCCTTCAGCTGGTCGAAGCCCTTGTTCAGGTTCTCCGTCAGGATCTCTGTGGAATGATCCGCCTCAAAGTCCACGTAAACAATGTTTTCGGTGTTGCCGGTAATCAGCTTTAAGCTGGATCCAAGGCCGGTGGCAAAGTGGCCGTGGCCGGTAATCAGTAATCCAATCATAACTTAGGTCCTCCTAATCTTCTTTTAACGTATACGGATATAAGGTTACGCCCTTCACTACCCGGTTCACCTCTCCGGTAGGACAGGGATTATCCGGAGTAATCCCTAAGGACAGGGATTTCAGTACCGCCAGGGTCTGGGCGAATACAATGTAATCAAAGCCCAGAAGCACATTTTCAAGGGGCACGCCCACCTTCATTTCTACCGTATAGTCTACCAGATCCTTCACCTCTTCGCAAGGCGTATTCATCACTGCCACGATACGGTTTTTCTTTCTCTGGGGACTCATCTCCTTGATGAGATCCACCTCGTATTTGCGGCGGTATCCGTCATCACTCAGATATACCACAGTCAGGGTGCGATCGTCAATGATAGACTTGGGGCCATGGCGGAAACCCAAAGGAGAGTCGTACATGGTCGCCACTTTTCCTGCAGTCAGCTCCAGCATTTTCAGGGCGGACTCCTGGGAAACGCCTTTCAGCGCAATATTTCCAAGGTACACAATGCGGTTGAAATCAAACTCATCCACAATTTTCTGTGCAACGGTATAATCCTTCTCCAGGAACTGGGTTCCGGCTGCGCATACTTTGTCAATCTCCGCCGTAATCTCTTCCAGGAGATCCAGATTGAAGGCCAGATAGGTGGCCATGTACATGTTGGAGAAGCTGGAAGTCATGGCAAAGGACTGGTCGTGGGTCTCCGGTGTCAGGTTCAGGGCGAAGCAGTTCTTTCTGTCTGCCGCCATCTTGGACAGGCTGCCCTCATGGTTACAGGTTACAAACAGATGGTACAGATTCTGGCTTACCACCTCGGCCGCCTCCACGGCTCCGATGGACTCCGGAGAATTGCCGGAGCGTCCAAAGCTTACCAGGATGGTGGGCTTGGTGCGGGAAAGGAAATTCTCCGGGGACGGAACGATATCCGTGGTAGCGTAGGATTTCACTTTGTAGCCGTACCGCTGGTTCAGGGCCTGGTACAGGGAATTTCCGACAAACTCGCTGGTTCCCGCCCCGGTGAGGATAATGTCAAAATCATCCGCCTTCAGAACCTGATCAAGAAAAGCCTGGAGCTCCTCCTTGCACCCTGCGATCTGTGCGCAGGTTTTCTTCCAGGTGGAGGGCTGCTGGTGAATCTCAGTCAGCGTAAACTCCGAGGAAGTGCTTTTCCGTTTCTCTGGTGAAATATCAAAAATGTTCATGGTTTTCATCCCCCTTTACCTGTGATAAAATATTTTTGATATAGTATGTCCTCATTATATAGCAGGGAATTCCCAAAAAACAATACAGGTACTAAAACTGATAATTTTTATATCAAAAAATGCAAATTTATTTTTTCATTCAGTGCTATAATACAACTATATCAAAGATTTAAGGACAGGAGGTTTATTCATGTTAATTCAGAGTAAAAAAGTATGGATTGCAGATCAATTCACTGCAGCCGCCATCGAAATCAAGGACGGGAAAATCACCAACATCCTTCCCCACGGAACCGGAACGGCTGATGTGGATTACGGGGATCTGCGGATTGTCCCCGGTTTCCTGGATATTCACTGCCACGGTGCCTACGGCTTCGATACCAACGACGCCAAGGAAGAGGGACTCCGCAACTGGACAAAACATATTTCCGGAGAAGGCGTAACCGCTTTTCTGCCCACCACCATTACCCAGAGCGAAGAGGTTCTCACCAAAGCAGTGGCAAACGTAGCCAAGGTTATGGAGGATGGCTATGAGGGTTCCGAGATCCTGGGGATTCATTTTGAAGGGCCCTATCTGGACATGGTTTACAAGGGAGCACAGCCGGAACAGTTTATTGTGAAACCCACCATTGAGCAGTTCAAGCGTTACCAGGACGCAGCCAAGGGACATATCCGCTATATCACCATGGCTACCGAGACGGACGAGGATTTCGCCCTGACCCATTACCTGACAGAAAACGGTGTAACCGTCAGCATCGGCCATTCCGCAGCCACCTTTGACCAGGCAGTTATGGCTTATGCCCACGGCGCACGCTCCATGACCCATGTGTACAACGGCATGACGCCTTTCAATCACCGGGCCAACGGACTGGTGGGCGCCGCTTACCGCATCCGTACCATGTACGGCGAGATCATCTGCGACGGCAACCACTCCACCACCGCCGCCCTGAACAATTACTTTATGTCCAAGGGGCCGGATTTCGCCATTATGATTTCCGACGCTCTTATGGCAAAAGGCCTTCCTATCGGCAACAAGTACATCTTCGGCGGAAATGAAATTTTGATCTACCCCGACGGAAGCGCACACCTGACTTCCACCGGCACCCTGGCCGGTTCCACCCTGAAGCTCAACGACGGCCTCCGGATTCTGGTGGAAGAGGCACTGGTTCCCTTTAACTATGCGATCAATTCCTGTACCATCAATCCTGCCCGCTGCATCGGCGTGGATGACCGCAAGGGCCGCATCGGCGTGGGTATGGACGCAGATCTGGTAGTTCTTGAGAAAGATTACGAAGTTCATCAGACTTACTGTATGGGAAAAGCCCAGCTTGCCAAATAAACCAAAGCCCTCCCAGGTTTGTATGAGAATAAGAAGAAAAGAGAGGATTTATCATGAAACATCCAATTCAGGAAATGATGGAGAAACGCAGACAGGGGATCAAATGCGGCATCCCCTCCTACTGCACAGCCAACCCCCTGGTCCTGGAGACCGTACTGAAACGCGCCAAAGCGCTGGACGCCCCGGTCCTCATTGAGGCAACTGCCAACCAGGTAAACCAGTACGGAGGCTACACCGGAATGCTGCCTGCTGATTTCTATGACATGGTTTCCAAGATGGCTGCCGAGATCGGCGTCCCGGAACATCATGTTATTCTGGCCGGAGACCATCTGGGCCCCCTGACCTGGCAGAATCTGCCGGAGAAAGAAGCCATGGAGCGCTCCGTGGAACTGGTCTACCAGTTTGCCAAAGCCGGTTTTACCAAAATTCATCTGGATACCAGCATGAAGGTGGCCGACGATCCGGAAGGACTCCTTTCCACCGAAACCATTGCCCGCCGGGGCGCAGAGCTTTATAAGGCTTCCATAAAAGGATATGAGGAGCTGAAAGCCGGGAAGCCGGAGGCCGTCCGTCCCGTATTTGTCATCGGAAGCGAAGTTCCCATTCCGGGCGGCGCACAGGAGGCGGAAGACTCCCTGGCTGTCACCAGCCCCGACGCTTTCCGGGATACGGTTGCCACCTACAAGCGTATTTTCAAAGAAGCCGGAATCGAGGACGGCTGGAAGGATGTGGTGGCCGTGGTGGTACAGCCCGGCGTAGAGTTTGGAGACGATCAGGTATTCCTCTATGACCATGAAGCAGCCACTTCGCTCTGCGCTGCCCTGGAAGATTACCCGGAAGTCTGCTTTGAGGGACATTCTACCGATTACCAGAGCGCCGAATGCCTGAAGAATATGGTTCAGGACGGTATTGCCATCCTGAAAGTGGGACCTGCCCTCACCTACGGCCTGCGGGAAGCCCTCTTCTCTTTAAGCTTCATGGAAAAGGAGCTGGTTCCGGCAGAAAAGCGGGCGGATTTCATCGAGACCCTGGAGAAAGTCATGCTGGACAACCCCGGAAACTGGCAGAAACATTACCATGGCAATGAGGAACAGCTTGCCCTTGCCAGAAAGTACAGCTTCTCCGACCGTGCCCGCTACTACATCGGACAGCCGGAAGTTGTGGCGGCTATGGACAAACTCTTTGCCAACCTGAAAGAGTATCCTATCCCCATGAACATGCTCCACCAGTACATGCCTCTGTCCTACAACAAAGTCCGGGACGGCTTGATCCCCCTGGATGCCAGAGAGCTGGCTATGGATGGCGTAACAAACTTTGTGCTGGATTACGAGTACGCAGTATCCCTGTAAAATAACACATATAAGAAAAGAGCTGGCAACCTGTGCCGGCTCTTTTTATTTCATTCTCTTCTGTTTACCGTCTTGTCACAGAGGAAGTTCCCTGAGAGGAAGTCCGCCTCCGGCGTCTCTGGGGCGCCCCTCCCTGCTTCCAGGCAATCTGCCCGGATTCCGATTCCGGCCCAGGCCCCTTTCGTCTCTGCACTTCCTCCGGCGGCCGCCTGGCGGGCTGTCTTCTCTTCTGCACCTCCTCAGGCGGACGTTTGGCGGGCTGTCTTCTCTCCCGTGCCTCCTCAGGCGGACGTTTGGCAGACTGCTTTCTCTCTTGCGCCTCCTGCGACGGACGCCTGGCGGGATGCTTTCTCTCTTGCGCTTCCTGCGGCGGACGCCTGGCGGGCTGCTTTTTCTCCCGTATCTCCTCCCGCAACCGGCTTTCCTCAGGCTTTCGGCGCACTTTTCTGCGCTTTTGGGGCCCTCCCAGAAGCATGACCAGGGAAATCCCCACAATCACAAGGGCTGCAACAGCCATGACCCCGATAAAAATCTTGATCCAGGCATCTGTCTCTACAGCGTACAGTTTCTTCTGGAAAGAGGACATTCCCGCATCCGGAAGTTTATCCGTATCCCCTTCTTCCAGGCCGGAACCGTCTTCCACCTCTTCCGGGGAAAGGCCTTCCGTCCCTTCTGCCCCTGGATTTTCCCGGGCCCCGCTTACATGGATCGGCCTTTGCATGCCCTGAGAGGTGTTTCCTCCGTTCTGGCTCTCGGAGCCTAAGGTCACATTTCCCGTATAATTTCCTACTACGCTTCCGGTGAGGCCGTTTCCGTCTCCCTTATTTTCCCCCGCTCCCTCCGGCCCTTTCGGCGTCTCCGGCACTTCTGCCTGGCCTCCGTCACCGGTTACAAGGGTGGCAGTCCCGGGAGCATTTACCCCATGTTCCCGGGTACCGTGGGCCGCATTTATGGTTTTCAGGCTGTCGGGCACCACCCGGACCGTGGCCGTAGTCCCGCTGCCGGAACCGGATTTCAAAACCACTTTCCCAAGGGGGATATTCGTCCCGCTGTAAAGATTGCTGCCTCCGGAAATATAGATATTCAGCACGCCGCTTTGGGGATCGTACCGCTGTTCCTTGACCCCGCTGCCGATTCCCTCATGAAATTGAAAAGAGACATCCCCGGAACCGATATTTCCCTGCTTTGCATCTACCTGGAAGCTCAGCTGCAGGGATACCACCCGTTCGCCTTCATCCACCATTTCCTGTGGCACTTCCAGTGTTACCTCCGCTTCACTGCCTTCCGCAGACATGGATATGGATTCCCTGGCTCCCGCATTGGCAGTCAATACCGTGCATGCCAGAACGCAGATCAGTAGAATTGCCAAGGGCCATATGAATTTTTTCTGCATGTTCTGTTCTCCGTTCCAGTCCCGCATCCGGGCTTTTGCTTTCTCACTAGTTCTTCAAAGTAATGCTGGACAGAGTACCCGGAACCTTCACAAATGCGGTATCACTTACCAATCTCTGTCCCTCATTCGTAAGGGCATTGTCCACCCGGTACAATTCTGCCCGGACCTGCTTCGGAAGCTCTGTGGAACCTGCTGCCTTCTCTTCTATCCAGTAAATCCAGGTTCCCTCCGAGGTCTCTCCCAGCATGGCATTGCCAGGATCCGGCGCCAGTATAATCTGGCTGGCTTTCAGGTTTCCTTCTGTATCCGTTCCCCCTACAATATCACCCTTTTCGTCATAAAGCACTACCACATTGTAGGCCGGATTTCCCTTAAAGGTACCCGTAAACACAATGGAACCCTTGGGAATCTTCCCGTCCCCGTAGGAATAATCGCTTGCCAGCCTGCCTATGGACTTGGAGGCATCGCCGCCCATGAACTCAACGTTGTCTCCGGAAGGGCCGTACAGATCCAGCTCTCCCAGGGAGAGGGTTTCCCCCTGCTGCCCCACTGCCGTCAGTTTCACATACCGGGCATCGTAGGTGCAGATCCAGGGATCCGTTCCGTTTTCAAAATACACGGTCTCGCTTCCGTCTTTCAGCCGGAAGGTACCCTCCTTGACTTCCCGGTAAACCTTCCCGTCCGTACTAACCTCTATTTTATAATCCGTAATGGCCGTTCCGCCTCCGGAGAGCTGATACCGCAGAGCCGACACTTCCCTATTCCGGTTTAGCTCCAGCAGCACATAGGGGTCTCCATCCTTTGAAGCTCCCGCAAATACTGTGGCCTTATCCCCGTCTATCACCCGGGACACCGCAGACACCGTACCCTGCTCACAGGGTTCTTCCTCCGTGCCCTCCGGTTTTGCATCGTCCTGGGAAACCATATTGGTAGATACCGTCCAAGCCGTCTTGTCCTGAAGACCGTCCCCCTCAAGCTTCACCTCATTGGTACGGCAGGTATTGGAGCGGTACAGGCACTTGTCAATGGCTGTCACCTCATAGCGTATCACATGATTGGCTGCAAAAGCCGCCTGATCCGTAAAGGTTTCCGTCTGGGTAAAGCCTGCGATTTCCTTTCTCTCCTGCCCCTGCTCCACAAAAACACGGACAATCTCATACCCCTGGATACTTCCCTTATCCACGGCAGGCGTCATAGCCAGCGTCACTTCGCTTCCTTTCACCGAAGCCCTGGCCGTCACCGCGTTTTTCCCGGAAACTGCCGGACTGCTGCCGTTTTTCATCTCATACACCCGGGCCCCATCATCCACATAATAGATGGCCCGTTCCTCCGGCTCAAACTGGCTCATGTAGGCCAAGGTTCCCCCATCGGGAACCATACCCCAGCGCCGGAAAAATTCGCTCAAATCCCGCTCTGCGGCAGCACTTGCAAGACGCATCAGATTCTGATCCCGGTCCCCCGGCAGGGTCAGCTTCACGCCTCCCGGCGCCGGAGCCTGGGAAGTATCCCTGGCATAGCTGTCCACTCTTGCGAAAAAGAGATTTTCAAAGATCTCCTGATAAGTGCCGTATGTCTTATAATTGTAATCCCGGTCATAGGCCAGGTGAAGCTGCCAGTACATGCCAAGCTGGGTAAATACATTGCCGGCGTAACCCGTTGACCCGGAGGTCACTTTCCGGAACACATTACTATATTGAAACCGCACACTGTCGCTGGTATCCTTTGCCTGGGCCAGAACTGAGAAGTAATTGTTGGTTACTTCCGCGTGGGCATAAGCTCCCTGATTGATCTCATGTCCAATCTCATGGGCGATTCCCCATCCGAAATACCGGCCGCTCTGGTACTCCCCTTTCTCCGAAGAAACCACAGGCACGCTTCCCATCATTCCCTTTGCGGAGTCCCATTCAATACCAATGTGATTCCCGGAGGCATACATAAAGGCTCCCGCAAACATCCGCATATAACGGATATTCAAATACTGGCAGGGCAGATGATTCTTGGCAATCACACCGCCGCCGGTCCCCTCTGCAAAAGAGTTGGTCAGGCCCTTGTGCTGGTAAAACAGGGCCAGCATTCCTTCCATGGCCTGAAGGGATTGATCCAAAACCTCCTCCTGGGAGCTTCCAAGTCCGGCCCACACCTGGCTGGCAGGAATGGAGAACATCATCTGATCCGTCACAATATCCGTGGCATTCAAAATACAGTTCCGGGAATCGTAGCTATAATCCACCTGCTTATTACCGCCGCCCCCGTGGAGCTCTTGGTGAAGTCCCTCAATTTTACCCTGATAGTCCCTTAGCTCCTGGACATAAGCCCGAATCCGCCTGCTGCGCTCCTCCCCGGAAATGCTGTAGAGATTCAGCACCGGATAGGTGCTTCCTCCGCTTACCCGGACTGCATAGGCATCCTCAGAGTTATTTCCTGTATACTGGATATACAGGGCGCCGCCTCTCTCATATTTCAGACTGGAAAGCTGGGGCACGGTAATCTCGTTCCTGCCCACTTTAAGGGAAACCGTCTTAAAGAAGCCGCCGGATTCTGCATGATACTGGGTAAACACCAGCTTCAGGCTGGCATTGGCCCCCTCTTTTGCTCCCGGTTTTCCCACGTAGACTACCAGCTCTTCCTCTGCCGCTGCCGCAACGCCCAGAGGCTGCCATCCATTCAGTCCTCCCAGGGAGATTCCGGAATCCCTGGCCGCAGCAATATTGGGATTTACCTGAAGGACACCCCCCAGGCTCCCTTCTGCCAAAAGCTTCTTTGCCGCATCCAGCTCTTTCTGAAGGGCGGTCCGATCCGGATGATACTCGCCGCTCGCCGGATCCTTTGTATCCAGCCTGTCCTGGAGCTCCTGCAGGGTTTTCTCCGTCACATCCTCCCTAAGGGTGATATGGAGATTATCGCTGTAAAGCCCCTGGATATCCTTCTCCAAACTGTCGTATTCATAAAAACGAATCTCGGAAATGGACACATTCCGTATTTCCGGATTGTATCTTCCCACTCCCAGCTGGATCTTGGAGGCCTGAATCGGTTCCTGGAATTTTATGATATAATATTTTCTCTTTCCATCACTTCTCTGGGAAATGGAGCCCCCCGACGCCCTCTTCTTTGTCCCGCTCTCATCCCAGTACTGGACCGTGAAGTAAGAAAAACTTCCCAGATCCAGAGGCTCCGCAAAGGCAATCATTCCGATAGAATATGCCTTGTCAAGCTCTGCGGTCACTCCCTTTACCTGATCCGGATAAGCACCGCCGTAATCCCAGTCTATGCGCTCCACATAGGAGGTGTAGCTGTTGTCAAAGAGTCCCAGGGCACTGTTTCCCTCTTTGTCCAGGGGACTGTCCACCATAGTGCCGCCTCCTCCTATAGAAGCAGACTTGATATGGCTGCTAAGCTTCCCTCTTCCGTTGGAAGTATTGATCAGTTTATAGGCCGGCAGCTTGGCCTCCACCAGGCCGCTTAAAGTCTCACCGGAATAGTCTTTTGACTTTCCGCTCTCTCCCACCTCATTTACCGCTGTCAGGTAAACTTCATAAGTGGTCTGATCCTTTAAATTTCCTATCTGATAGTAAAGGCCTTGGATTCCCGTTACCTTCTCATAGGCAGATGCTCCTTTCTCTCTCCAGAACAGGTTATAGCTGTCCGCCTCTTTGGAACTTCCCCAGCGCACACTGATACTGCGGTAGCTTCCCGTTACCGTAATCCGCTCCGGGGCATCCGGAACCTTATCCGCCTTGGGCGTTACCGGAATGGAGGCCGAATAGCCGCTCTTCCACTCTCCGTTGGTAGACTGGACACTGACCGTATAAGTCTTGCCGTTCTCCAGGGATTTCCCGTTGAACTGGCTTACACTGACCGAATTTACCGTTGTCCTCCGGGTCTCCGTATGCCCCTCCCCGGAAATGGAAATCTCATAACCGGTAACATTGGTCTGGGCATCCCAGGTTAACACAAAGGACTTATTTCCCGGAACCGCCGACAGATTTACGGGAATATTCATCACCGGTTCCGGAATCCGGCTCTGCATGTCATTTAAAAACTCAACTCTGGAAATCTCAGCTAGATTCGTCCCCTTGCGGGTCCCGGTGACAACCAGCGTCACCTTCTTTACCGCAACCAGGCCTCCCAGGTCAATGACCCAGTTCCCGTTTGCATCCAAGGATGCCCTGCCGTTCAGATTGCCGGGTATGGCGCTCACCCCCCGTACATCTGCCGACACAGCCATAAGGGGGATCGTCACTTCCTTTCTGACACCCTCCTCTTCATACAACACAGCCACCTGGCCTTGTGTAATGCCGTTGTCCGTTCCTCCCGGACACTTTACTACCATTCCCTCCATCATCTGAGGATCCTGGCAGCGTTCAAAATCAAAACCGATAGCCACGGAATTGATATCCGTGATCTCCCCTCCGGCAGCCGGGGCCAGTACCAGGCTTCCCCTTCCGGCCATCATTTCTTCCAAAGTGCTGCTTCCATCCCCCATACGGGTCTCCTCATGAAGAACCGGCTTTGCCGCTTCCCCGGGAAGAAGCTTCTCTACCGTGGAGATCTGCTCTTTCTGAGCCTCCAGATCTGTAAAATAATTTAAATCCAGGAGATCCACTGATCCGTCGCCGTTTAAATCACAGGCCTGGTCCTGTTTCCCTCCGTCAATGGCATCTACAATCCGGGCGGAATCTTTATCATCCAGTTTCCCATCCCCATTTACGTCCCCGTACAGGAGAATGCCCGGTTTTGCATTTTTATCTGTTACTGCCGCTTTCCCGGTGTAAAGCTGTACCCGCAAGCCCAGCTTTCCCACCTCAATATGCTGGGTATAATTCACATACCCTGCTCCGGAGACGGTCAGCTCATAAGCACCTTCCGCCACATCCGCAAAGCGCACGGAAGCCTCCGGCGCAGAGGGATTTTCCGCCGTCCGTCTGGCAAGCACCAGTTCACTGGAATAAGACTGGGGACCGCTTAAAGTCACGGTAAACCTTTGATCCGACCGTACCTCAATGCCGGAAATCATCCGCACTTCCACGGAACCCAGAACCGGAACTTTCTCTTCCTTCACCTGTTCCGTTTCCGTATCTTCCTGTTTCTTTTCTCCCTCCGGATCCGGGGTGTCCGCCCCGGCGGTATTTTCAGAAGAAATCTCCTCCGCATACACCGCTGTACTTCCGGAAGAACAAATAAGCACGGCTGCCAAAAAGCCTGCAAGAACTCTCAATACACCCTTTTTCATTCGTCTCTCTCCTTCTGTCTTTTGCACATCCTTATTTTATTATGAAAGACAAAATAATGCAACGGTTTTTATGTAACCCGGCATCAAAAAATTGCCGCATTTATGGCCCGTTCCCACAGGGTGTCCTCTCCCAAAAATGTAAACCCCCATTGGCTTCCCAGCTCCCGGCACATACTCTTGTAATTTCCCCCCGGCGTCAGTCTTGTCCTGCTCCTGTTATAGCGATCCATGTCCGGATCCCCAAGCCCTATAAGCTCCCGGGCAGCCGTATCGCAGTTATGGGTATAAATCTGATACAAAGGTGTATCTGGGCCTGGGGGATCCAGATAAGCTTCCGTGCCCTGCAGGATCTTCTCATATTCTTCCCCGGAAAGATATCTCCAGAGAGCCCGGTCAAAATTCCGGCATTCCTCATATTCCTCCGAAAGAAGATCACCTGTCAAGAGCAGCCGTTCTACTGCGGAAACATCCAGGGAAAATTCTTTCATTTTACCCAGCCCTTTCTTCCCCAGCAGGCACCAGAACAAATTGTATTCCATCCCGTTATAGCTGAAAAGCCTTCCCTCACCTTTTTCGTCCACCAAAAGAAGGGCTGCATGGCCCAGCCCCTTCATACCGTCCATATTTAAAAGATAATAAACCCGGCAGTCCTGTCCGGACACTTTCTGCGGTTCTCGTACCGGCACATTGCCCTGCAGAAAGCGGAAGACAAAGACTGCCAGGCACACCCCTGCGCACAAACACAGCATATGCCGGATCCGGATTTTCCGTATCATAGTTCCCGCCTCCATAGCCGCCGCTTATATTCCCATCTCCCGGTAAAGTGCCGCTAATTCTTCCGCCTGATCTATGGCAGGTTTCCACCCGTCTTTCTTCAAATCCACCTTCCAGCCCGCCATAGTCCGGGTCACGCTGATTCCTTCCTCCTCCAGAAGGATTTTCTGCAGCTCCGGATACTCAAAAGAAGATGCCCCGCTCAAAACCCCTGCGGCATTTACAATCCGGTGAGCCGGTACATCCTTTCCCGCCAGCCCCCGGCCAAGGGCATATCCCACCTGTCTGGCATTTCCCGGTTTTCCGCAAAGGAGGGCAATCTGTCCGTAAGACGCTGCCTTTCCATATGGAATTTGAAGGCATACCTGCCGCATTCTCTGATAGAAATCCATTTCCACTCTCCTAATACGCATCCTCCGGGTACCCCGTATGACAGGTCCTACGGACCGTCCGTTAAGGTATACCCTTCGGGTACCCCGCATGACAGGTCCTACGGACCGTCCGTTAAGGTATATGCCCAGAGATTTTTTGTCTGCGCCATGAGATCATCCACTTCCCAGGTCTCCTTGCTCCGGATCTTGCTGTTGGGATCGTTTAAAATAATTTTTCCCTTACTGTCCACTCCGGTAAGTACAAGGAAATGCCCGCTGTCCGTAAAGTCTCCCGGTCCCACCACGCAGATAATGGGCTTTCCCTCCTCCAGGGTGGATTTGATATGCTCTGCATCGAAGACTACTTCCTCCGCCGTCAGCCCCAGCTTCGATGCTCCTTCCGTCATCAGGTCCCAGGAAGAACCCGCCCCATTTACATAGAAGCCTTCCTCGTCCGCCATACGGGCTACCCGCCAGGGATCCCAGTCCCCGTTTCCGCTCAGGCCGCAGCGCACCATGGCAAGGCTTGTGGGCCCGCACCCAGTCAGTGCCAGGAAATCTTCCCCGTAGGTCTCATATCCCCAGCGCTCATCCCACTGGAGAAACAGGGGGATTTTTCCCTCTTTTACCTCCCCGGACACATCAATTTCCTCATGCTTATCTTTGTTCTCGAGATAGTCCAGTACAAATTGTTCCGTCTCCGGATTTTTCTCCAGAAGCTTTATCAGGCTCTCCGGGTATCCTTCTTCCGCCAGCTTCTCCGTATCAATGTTCTCTTTCGGTTTTACCGTCCATTTCCATAGAGTCCGCGCTGCCGTGAATAATACCAGACAGAAAACCCCATACAGGCCCAGCTTTACCAGCATACGCATCCTGGCCCTGCGCTTTTTCCTGCGCTTCAGTTCCCTTCTCCTGGCCTGCTCTGCAGCCTGGGAGCGGGGCCGCTCCGGTCCCCTTCCTTCCGGCCGCCTCTGCCCGGCCCGTCCACTTGCTGTCCCTCTGGTCCCCGTCCGGTTTCCTCTTGTATTCTGCTGCATGCTCCGCCCCTCCTCCGAAAGAGATTCTATGTTTATTATTGCAAATGAGAGGGGGATTTTTCTTTATATTTTCTTAATTATAAAGAAAGAAGCGGAGAAATTTGTTTTTGAAGAAATCTATAACTCCGTTCCTTCCTCTATCCATTCCTTCAATTTCTTCTGAAGTTCTTTCTTATCCGGCAAATATAATCGATACTCCGACGCATATATATTGGCATCATCCGGTAATGTAATTTCTACAAGGGCATCATCCTTCTCCTTGCATAACAAAATCCCTATTGTTGGATTTTCGTCCGGCAGCTTCTCATATTTATCATAATAATGTACATACATCAGCATTTGTCCTAAATCCTGATGTGTTAACTTATCAATCTTCAAATCTATCAGCACATAACACCGTAAAAGTCTGTTATAGAAAACAAGGTCCACATAATAATTATCTTCCTTAAATGTAAATCGCTTCTGCCTTGTTTCAAATAAGTAGCCTTTGCCCAATTCTAACAAAAATTTTTGTAATTTATTAATAATTACACTCTCCAAATCAGATTCCACATATTTTGCTTTTTCATCTAATCCTAGAAATTCAAGTACAGTAGGCTGTTTTACGATGTCCTGTGGTTTTGTTATCACGTTACCCTCGGAGGCAAGCTGCAATACTGCTTTCTTTTCTCTACTTAAAGCCAGCCTTTCATAAAGACTCGAATTATATTGTCTTTGCAGTGTTCGTATTCCCCACGCCTCATTTGTTGCTTCTATTTCGTAAAACTTTCTCTCATTTTCATCTTTAATACGCATCAGCTGAAGATAATGAGACCATGGAAGCGTAAATGGTAATTCTTTTTCAAAAAAACGAAACACAGTTTCAGATTTTTCTACAGCAAATTTCCGAAACACAGTTTCGGAAATTCTATCTTGATACGTAAGGAAAAATCGTCTGGCATTCTCCAATGTGTCTACTGAAAATCCCCTTCCATACTGTTCTGTCAAAGCTTCCGAAAGCCTTTTAATCACTTGCTGGCCATATTTTGCTCTGCTTTCACCTTGCTGCTGTTCTTCCACAATCCATCTTCCTAAAGAATAAAATGTCATTAGCTGAATTATATTAATTTGCTTTGCTGTAATTCTCCTTGCATATTTAATTAATTCTATGGAATTTTGGCATAGTTCATTTAATGATTTGCTAATATCTTTGACTTCCGGCAGTTTTTTTGCCATAGTTCAACCTCCAATCCCAATATTACTAATATCTCGCCATAATTATATTCGTCACGGCAAATATTTTCAACTGCTTTACACAAAATTTTCCAATTAAATATGTATTGGGGTAATAGCGAAACAAAGCTGCCAAAGAAAGCTGATCATACGAATTGTTCCATTTTAGCAAAGGAAAGGCTTTCGGAGAAATCCCCGAAAGCCTTAAATTTACTGAATAAACTATAATTACTCAATGATAGTAGCCACACGCCCTGATCCAACGGTTCTGCCGCCCTCGCGGATAGCGAAGGTAAGACCCTGCTCCATAGCGATGGGGTGAATCAGCTCGATGGTCATCTCTACGTTGTCGCCAGGCATGCACATCTCGGTTCCTGCCGGAAGGTTGCAAACACCGGTAACGTCCGTGGTTCTGAAGTAGAACTGCGGTCTGTAGTTGTTGAAGAACGGTGTATGACGGCCGCCCTCGTCCTTGGTCAGAACGTAAACCTGAGCGGTAAATTTGGTATGGCAGGTAATGCTGCCGGGTTTCACGATAACCTGGCCTCTTTCGATCTCGGTTCTCTGAACACCACGGAGCAGAGCGCCGATGTTGTCTCCAGCCTGAGCCTCATCCAGCAGCTTCCGGAACATCTCGATACCGGTAACAACGGTCTTACGGGTGTCTTCCTTAATACCAACGATTTCAACTTCCTCATTCAGATGCAGAACACCACGCTCTACACGGCCGGTAGCAACAGTACCACGTCCGGTAATGGTGAACACGTCCTCAACGGGCATCAGGAACGGCTGGTCCGTAGCACGCTTCGGATCCGGAATCCACTCGTCAACAGCAGCCATCAGCTCCATAACCTTGTCTGCCCACTCGCAGTTGGGATCTTCCAGAGCCTTCAGGGCAGAACCCTGAATAATGGGGGTGTCGTCTCCCGGGAACTCATACTCGTTCAGCAGCTCACGGATCTCCATGTCTACCAGCTCAAGCAGTTCCTCGTCGTCTACCATATCGCACTTGTTCATGAAAACTACGATATAGGGAACGCCTACCTGGCGGGACAGAAGGATATGCTCCTTGGTCTGAGCCATAACACCGTCGGTAGCAGCTACTACCAGGATAGCGCCGTCCATCTGAGCCGCACCGGTGATCATGTTCTTTACATAGTCAGCATGGCCCGGGCAGTCAACGTGTGCATAATGCCTGTTCTCGGTCTCGTACTCAACGTGGGCGGTGGAGATGGTGATACCACGCTCTCTCTCTTCGGGAGCCTTGTCGATGTTCTCGAAATCAGTAGCCGTATTTCCGGCAACTCTCTCGGAAAGCACCTTGGTGATCGCTGCGGTCAGCGTTGTCTTACCATGGTCTACATGACCAATGGTTCCGATATTGCAATGGGGTTTGTTTCTTTCAAATTTAGCTTTAGCCATTTTGAATGTCCTCCTTAATTTCCATACGCCTCTTGGGCAATTTTCTTTTTTCTTGTTTTGGTTACTGCTCGGCTATCTTTGATTATATTTCAAAGTGCCTTTTTTTTCAAGCATAATTTAGGCAAAAACGCTTATTTCTTTGCTGCAAGCACCTTTTCCTGGATGTTCTTCGGAACCTGCTCGTATTTCTCAAAGAACATGGAGTAGTTGCCCCGGCCCTGTGTCTTGGAACGAAGGTCCGTAGAATATCCGAACATCTCCGCCAGGGGCACATATCCCCGGATCATTTTGCCTCCGCCGATATCATCCATACCTTCGATACGTCCCCGGCGGCTGTTGATATCACCGATAACGTCGCCCATGTAATCCTCAGGGGTCGTTACCTCCACCTTCATGATGGGCTCCAAGAGCACGGGATTTCCCTTCTGCATAGCCTCCTTGAACGCCAAGGAGCCTGCAATGTGGAATGCCATCTCACTGGAGTCAACCTCATGGTAGGAACCATCGTATACGGTTGCATGGATACCAAGTACCGGGAACCCGCCCAGGATACCGGACTGGGATGCTTCCTCGATACCCTCGCCAACGGCCGGGATGTATTCCTTAGGAATCGCACCGCCCACCACCTGGGAATCGAACTTGAACAGCTCTTCCCCGTTGGCGTCCATGGGCTCAAAGCGCACTTTACAGTGGCCGTACTGTCCCCGGCCGCCGGACTGCTTCGCATACTTGCTGTCCACATCCACGGATTTGGTAAAGGTCTCCTTGTAGGCTACCTGAGGCGCACCTACATTTGCCTCAACCTTGTACTCACGCAGCAGACGGTCTACGATAATCTCCAGATGCAGCTCGCCCATACCTGCGATAATGGTCTGTCCCGTCTCCGGATCCGTATGGGCCCGGAAGGTGGGATCCTCCTCCGCCAGCTTTGCAAGAGCCTCGCCCATCTTGCCCTGGCCTGCCTTGGTCTTGGGCTCGATAGCAAGCTCGATAACCGGCTCCGGGAACTCCATGGACTCCAGGATAACCGGGTGCTGCTCGTCACAGATGGTATCACCGGTAGTGGTGAACTTAAAGCCTACGGCAGCGGCAATGTCACCGGAGTAAACCTTGGAAAGCTCTGCTCTCTTGTTTGCGTGCATCTGAAGGATACGTCCTACACGCTCCTTCTTCTGTTTGGTAGAATTATATACATAGGAACCGGAATTCATGGTTCCGGAGTATACACGGAAGAATGCCAGTTTTCCCACAAAGGGATCCGCCATAATCTTAAATGCCAGTGCGGAGAAAGGCTCTTCGTCCGAAGAGTGACGCTCCACCTCATTGCCGTCCACGTCGGTGCCCTTAATAGCGGCAATATCCGTAGGTGCAGGCATAAACTCGATAACTGCATCCAAAAGCTTCTGGACGCCCTTGTTCCGGTAGGCGGTTCCACAGCATACGGGCACTGCCGTACACTCACAGGTAGCCTTTCTCAGAGCCTTTTTCAGCTCTTCCTGGGAAGGCTCCTCCCCCTCCAGATATGCCAGCATCAAATCATCGTCCAGCTCGCAGATTTTCTCTACCAGCTCTGTGTGGTAAAGCTCGGCATCGTCCGCCATATCTGCAGGAATGTCAACGATGGAGATATCCTCGCCTTTCTCATCATTATAGATGTAGGCTTTCATCTCAAACAGATCGATGATTCCCTGGAACTCATCTTCCTTTCCGATAGGAAGCTGAATGCAGATAGCATTCTTGCCAAGTCTTGTCTTAATCATATCTACCGCATTGTAGAAATCGGCACCCAGAATGTCCATCTTATTGATGAATGCCATACGGGGTACATTGTAGGTGTCAGCCTGACGCCATACGTTCTCAGACTGAGGCTCTACACCTCCCTTCGCACAGAACACGCCTACGGCGCCGTCCAGTACGCGAAGAGAACGCTCTACCTCAACCGTAAAGTCAACGTGACCCGGAGTATCGATAATATTGATACGATGCTCCAGCGCCCCCTCTTTGGGCTTGCAGTTTTCCTGCTGGGTCCAGTGACAGGTTGTAGCTGCGGAAGTGATGGTGATACCGCGCTCCTGCTCCTGCTCCATCCAGTCCATGGTCGCAGTACCCTCGTGGGTATCGCCAATCTTATAGTTTACACCAGTATAATAAAGGATACGCTCTGTCAATGTGGTCTTACCCGCATC
>CAJUMM010000039.1:0-20284 GCA_910586955.1 uncultured Lachnospiraceae bacterium
AATCTTTTTATTCTTCCTCCTTATTCCGGACCTTTGCATAATAGGCGCTGCCGAATAAACCTGCGAAAAGCCCCACTCCCAGAAGGCACCACACACCCACCAGCCAGGGATTGACGGAAGGGCCGCTGTCCTTGGAAGCGGCACCGGGCTCCTCCGGCTGCTCTCCGCCGGCGGGGCTTTCTTCCTTCTCTCCTCCTGCCGGCGGCCGGTTATCCGGGATGTCCCAGGTAGGTTCTCCGCTTCCGGAAGAATCCGGACTGTCTCCTGGGCCCTGGGTATCCTCTTCCGGCGGATTTTCTTTTCCCTCTTCCCCTTTGTCCATGGCCACTGTAAAAGTCAGGTCAAAGGAACGGAAACTATCCGAACCCGTCACCGGGACCGTGATCACCGCCGTTTTCCCCTGCTTGCTCCCGTCCTGGGATAACCTGCAGGATAAGGCGGAGTCGGAAAGCCAAGGGGCTCCCTCCAGAATCTTATCTTTGTCCGTCACCCGGATGTCTCCCAGCTGATAGCCGGAGGGAAGCAGGGAGGAAAGCTCAAACACCGCAGTCTGGCCTGCCCTCTCCGACACGTAGCCTGTCTTAACTCCTTTGTATTCCCCCTTTTGAATGGTAAATTCCGTCTCCACCGCAGGGCTCCAGGTATAATTGCCACCGCTTCTTGGCCGCACCGACACATTGGCGGTCCCCACATTCTTATTGTTGCTCAGCACGGTCTGATAATCGGAGGAAGCCAGCACATCCGAACCGTCGGTTACAGACAGGGAGGGGGCAATGGCATAGCCTGTATAGCTGTAACTGCCGGATATTTTCACCGAGGGAGTAATCGTCTTGGGCTTAATCTCACAGGGCACTTTCACGGTGTCGCTGCTTAATTCATAATTCTTCACGGCAGAGCCGCTTAGGGAGAGCTTCACCGTCATCTCTTTCGCTCCGTTTACATTGGGACTGGCGTACCCTTCCGGAGCTGCCGTAAGGCTCAGCCTGTCGGCATCCTCTTTCAGAACGTTGTTCAGGGACAGCTTGCCGCTGACAGTACCCCCGGCTCTGGTCTTATCGTAAGTCTTACTCACCTGGTAGCTTCCTGCCGACACCGTAACTGTGCGTTTTTTCACATCCACCGTGCCCGTGCAGACAACCTCATCCGTATAGGCCACACCATCTATGGTCCCTGTATACAGAACCTGGAAGCTCTGGTCCTTCCCCACCCCCGGCATGCCGCTCTCCCGCAGCTTAAAATGCCTGGGATCGCTGTCCCTTCCTGTCCCCGACTTCGCCGTGACAGAACCAATCTTTACAATATCCTCCCAGGAATCCCCGTAGGCTGCATCACTCTTTACCGTCACTGCATTTGCTGCGGAGGCTTTCGCATTTCCTACGGTAAACTCCAGGGTTTTAATGAAAAATTCTATGCTGCCGCTCTTGGAAGCATAATTCTTTTCCGGCACAAAGGTATAGGTAAAAGTACCCTTTGCATTGGTGGGCAGCTTTGCAAGCTCGGCCTTCAAAGCTTCATAAACCAAATCCGGCCGGCCGTTATAGCCATAGGTAAGGGTTCCCTTAAGGGACTCCCCATTTACTCCCGTAAAAGCGGGCTGCTTAAAATCTCCTGTCCCGGGCCATATGCCCTGATTTCCGCTTACCTGCTCCCTGCACTCCGCCGGAGTAATCTCCAGGCTGCCCTCCTGAAAGGCAATCTCATAATTCGGATTCTTTTCCCCGTCCAGATCTCCCTGAAGTATGGCATAGGTCCCTGCATCCTCCCCTGCCTCACGGGACAGTCCGCCGGCCAGAGGACATCCCTTGACCACATTTGCAAAGGTATAGGTCAGATCCGGATCCGGTTCCCCGTAAACTTTCTCCTTTGTATCCGCTTCCACCGTCACCGGCCTTTTATTCACCTTTACAGGCACCAAAATACCGTCCACCGGCTTATACTGGGAATTGTCCGGCGTAAAGACGGCCTCCAGGCTGTTGGTACCTGCATTCCCATAGGAGTCCACATGTTCAGCCCAGGCAAAAGTGCCGGGAACCTCCCGCCCCTTTTGATCCACCGCAGAGCCTCCCTCCAGAATCTTTTCCTCTACCGGATCTCCAAAGACGACCTCCCCGGCTTTTGGGGGTGTGACTTTAAGCTTCAACGTAGCCGGATCCAGGTAGGAGTAAGAAGACAGATTCAAAATACTGCCCAAAAGCCCCTCCTGATTCCTGTAATACTGGTAAGTAATGCTGTCTCCATCCTCATTCAGGGAAACGGTATATCCGTTTCTTGGGGAGCCCTCCCCTCCGGCCAGGAAGAGCAGATCCGGGGCCCCCGGCATTCCCGCATCACAGTTTGCCCCGTCCACCAGGTAACTGTTTCCCTCCAGGACAACAAGATTCCAGCTATGGCCCTCCGTGCCGATCCCGCCGGAGGTAACCCCCTCAGCCGTATAGCAGGCGGCATTTTCAAAATCGGAACTGTCGCAGAGATACTGGAATGCTTTGGCATACCCCCCTGCTCCTGGATTTGTCTTCTCGTCCCCGTCAAAGACCCAAATCAGGGGCCAGGGATCCCCATCCGGAAGGGAGCGCTCCCCGCTTTCTTCCGTTTCAAGGGACACCAGCCTGCAAATTTCCGTGAGATAGGCCTTTAACTTCCTGTAATCCGTCTGATTCTTATTTCTGCTTATCAAAGACCAGGCCCGATCCATGGCCGGCTTCGCCGCCCCGGTGATATCCGTATCCGCCGTATACTGGTCAAACCCCTGATACTCCGGCCGGACGGACATGGAGATAGTCATGGTCAGAACCTTCCCGCTGTCGGCATAGGTCCAGTTGGAATAGCTTCCGGCTTCCCTGTCATACCAATAGAAATCAGCCGGAGCATCCTTAAGAAGCTTTCCCATAATCCGGCTCATCATCTCACGGATATCCTCCTGGGAATTCCACAGAGAGGAGAAAGTGCTCACGGAAACCTTGGAGGAAGCCTTTTTCCCGGCAGCAATCCGGGAAGCTGCAGCTTTCAGGGCATTATAAATTTTCTCTTCGTCCGGGGTCAGGGTCTCCTCATGGGAAATTTCCCGGGCAAGCACCGGAAACGCCGTAACCTTTGCCAGGCCTCCCCCGAAGCTCAGGGCCAGGGCCAGCAGAACAATGTTTTTATAAATATAGTTCCATTTTTTCCTCATGGCTGATTCTCCGTCGTCAAAAGTTATTCTCCAGGCAATTATTCCACTGTCACGGACTTGGCCAGATTCCTTGGCTTATCTACATCCAGGCCCTTGGCACAGCTCACATAGTAGCCCATGAGCTGCAGGGGGATAATTGCCAGGCTGGTGGTAAAATGGGGATCCGTCTTTGGTACATAGACGGTAAAATCCACCGTATCCTCAATGGCATAATTGCCGTAATTGGTCAGGCCCATAAGATAAGCCCCCCGGCTCTTCACCTCCACCAGGTTCGAAATGGTCTTCTCAAAAAGAGGCGCCTGGGTCAAGACTCCCACTACCAGGGTTCCGTCCTCCACCAGGGAAATGGTCCCGTGCTTCAGCTCTCCCGCCGCATAGGCTTCCGAGTGGACATAGCTGATCTCTTTCATTTTCAGGCTTCCTTCCAGGCTGATAGCATAATCCAGCCCCCGGCCGATAAAGAAAATATCATGGACATTGGCAAATTTGCTGGAAAACCACTGGATACGCTCCTTATCTTCCAATACCCTGCGGATTTTCTCCGGCAGGGTCATCAGTTCCTCCACCATCTTTATGTAAATCTCTTCCTCCAGCTTCCCCCTCACATAAGCGAACCGGATAGCCAGCAGATAGGAAGCAATCAGCTGGGTGCTGTAAGCCTTGGTAGTCGCCACGGCAATCTCCGGCCCTGCCATGGTATAGAAGACATTGTCCGCCTCCCGGGGAATACTGGAACCCACCACATTAACCACCGCCAGAGTCCGCACCCCCCGGCTCTTCGCCTCCCGCAGGGCCGCCAGGCTGTCCGCCGTCTCCCCAGACTGGCTGATTATCACCACCAGGGAATCTTTCTCCAGAATGGGATTCCGGTAACGGAACTCCGAAGCCAGATCTACCTCCACAGGAATCCCCGCCAAATCTTCAAAGATATATTTGGCCGCCATTCCCACATGGTAGGCGCTGCCGCAGGCAACCATGTAAAGCCGGGATATTTTGCGGATATCCTCATCCGTGAGGCCCACGCTTCCCAAATCAATCCCTCCGTCTTTTACATAGGAATGAATGGTATCGTGAACCGCCCTGGGCTGCTCCTGGATCTCTTTCATCATGAAATGCTCATAGCCGCCTTTCTCCGCCGCCTCGGCATCCCATTTAATCTCCACCGGTTCTTTTTTCAGCTCTTCCTTGTCAATATTATAGAAACGGATTTCCCCGCCATCCAGCCGTGCAATTTCCAGGTTATCGATATAGTATACGCTGCGGGTGTATTTCAGAAGAGCCGGAACATCGGAAGCGATAAAGCTGCCCTCCCCGCTTTGGCCCACAATCAGCGGACTGTCTTTGCGGACAGAATAAATCACCCCCGGCTCCTCTTTCAGCATAATCCCCAGGGCATAGGACCCCCGCACCCGGAGCATAACCTTTACCATGGCATCCAGGGCATTCCCCTGGCATTTCTGATAATAGTAATCCAGAAGCTTGGTGACAACCTCCGTATCTGTCTGGGAATAAAAGGTATAACCGCCCTTCACCAGCTTCTCTTTCAGCTCCAGGTAATTTTCAATAATACCGTTGTGCACCAGAATCACGCTCTGCCCCTCACTGAAATGGGGATGGGCATTCTGCATGGATGGCTCCCCGTGGGTGGCCCACCTGGTATGGCCGATGCCGCAGCACCCGGGCACTGCCCGGCCGCCGTCCGTCTTTTCCGCCAGCTGCTTTAAGCGTCCTTTCACCTTAACGATTTCCACCTTATCTGAATCGTCCCTCTTCACCGCAATCCCGGCCGAATCATATCCCCGGTACTCCAGCCGCTCCAAACCGTCCAGGAGAATAGGCGCCGCCTGGGCATTTCCCGTAAAACCAACAATTCCGCACATAAAATGAACTCCTTTTCCTTCTGTCTCAAATTTCCGTCTGTACTTTCTTTACTATTTATTTTAGAAGGGATGGGTGGGAATGTCAATGCTGCGGGGGGAAATCTTAAAAAAGCTCTAATAAATGGGAGCTTTAAAATTTTCTTGACATAGATTCTTCCCCATGTTATCCTAGTTACCAGAAAAACCCATTTCCGGTTTTCTATTCCTATCAAATCTGTGCCAAAAGGCATCTGGTTTTCTTGTTCCCTTTCGGAACAGCATTCACACTCGCCAACATGTTACTTTAGGAGGAACTCTATTGATGAAAAACAAATTGCAGACTTACTTTCCCTTGATCCGGAAACGGGAAGAGATTCTGGAGGATATCCGTTCCCGAAAAGAACTGTCCGGCCTCTTTAACGCCTGGGCCGAGGAAGACCGGGAAAGATTTCTTAACTTCTGCTCCGGCGTCAAGGGCATCAAGATGCTCTACGATTCCTTTTTCAAGGAAATCATGAACCCGGAGAGTACCCCGGAACGCCTCAATGACTTTCTCTCTCTGCTCCTTAAGCAGGAAGTCAAAGTTCTCTATGTCCTTCCCAACGATTCCACACGCATTGCCGATGAAAACACACTCCTGATTACCGATATTGTGGTGGAACTGGAGGATTCCACCCTGGCAAATCTAGAGGTCCAGAAGATCGGTTATCTTTTCACAGGCCAGCGAAGCGCCTGCTACTCCTCCGACATGCTCCTGCGCCAGTACAAGCGGGTACGCAGCCGTAAAAAGAAAACCTTCAGCTATAAAGATATCAAAAGTGTTTACACCATTATTCTCTACGAAAAAAGCCCTAAAGAATTTCATGAATTTCCCAATACTTATCTCCATTATTTTCAACAGAAATCCGATACAGGCCTTGAACTGGAACTTCTGCAAAAATATCTCTTTATCCCACTTGACATCTTCCGTAAAATCCAGCACAATAAACCCATAAACACCCGGCTGGAGGCTTGGCTTACCTTTTTCAGCACGGACAATCCTGACCGGATCATCCAGCTGATTGAAACCTGGCCGGATTTCAGGCAGATGTACCAGGAGGCATACCAATTATGCCGGAATACGGAGGCTGTTATGGGATTTTTTTCGGAAGAACTGCGGGAACTGGACCGGAATACGGTGCAGTTGATGATTGATGAGATGCAGGAGACTATTAAAAGGCAAGAGATAGAATTTCAGGAGCGCTTAAAAGAGCAGGAACGGTTATACCAGAAAGAAAGACTGCTATATCGGGAAGAAAGGCGGCAACATCAGCAAGCCCTCCAGCGCATAGCCGAACTGGAACAGAAGCTTTCTTCTCCCAATTAATCCAAAAACGAATCACCCAGCCGGATAGCTCCCCGGCTGGGTGATTCGTTTTCTCCCTTTATCGTTTTGACAAGTGGTTATTCCTCTTTTCTTTTTGCCCTGGCCATACAGATGATAAAAATCAAAAGCAGAAGGGCTGCCAGCGCCGATATAGAATAGAAGAGAATCGGCGCATTGTCTCCGGTATTAACACCGGATGTCTGGGTTGTGGAACCGTTCTTATTGGTGGTAGTATTTGCGTTGTTATTGTTCTTGTCGGTGGAATTATTATTTTTGTCTGTACTATTTGTTCCACTGTTGGTTCCATTGTTATTCCCGCTGTTGGTACCGTTATTGGTTCCGTTATTATTCCCGCTGTTGGTTCCATTATTGTTACCGCCGTTGGGGTCATCGGGGTTATTCGGATTATCAGGGTTATCGGGGTTATTGGGATCGTCCGGATTGCTGCTGGTAGGCGCCCAGGCAACCGCAACCGGAGACAAACCGGTCACTTTGATTACAAGCCCCTCGTCCGTCTTCTCAATCTTATAGAAGGTTTCCCCGTTGGCTTCTGTTCCGCCGCTGCCGGAATACTTCTCCAGGCTCGCAACCTGGGGAGCGCCGGTGATTTCCGAAGAAATCATATGAATGGCCACAAAGTTATGGGTGCTCTTTGAAGTTCCCTCCGGATAGGGAATGGTAACCATCAGCCCCCCCTTCTGGAAGATATCCTCAACGGTTTCTCCACTTTCCGTAATAATCTTAACATCGTAGAGCTTATACTCGCTGTCGGACTTATAACCAAGCTTGTTATTCCGGAGAGTCTTAATCTCCGACGTCATCCGGCTGGTAATCCCGGGCACTGTCTGATTCGCTTTTTTCAAAGCTTCCGAAAGATGCGTAATACTTCCTTCGGTTACACTCAGCCTGTAAATAGTCTCGTCGATGGGAATGGTGTTGCTCCTGGGCGGATTGTAGTTGGAGGCATACTTGCTCTCCTCATTCCCGTAAATATCAATCACCTTAGGATTGGTAACCTCTAAGGACTTTCCGTCTTCACTGATAACAAGGTTATCGTAGGTGACACCTACATAGCCGTTATCTTTGCTCTCCAACCCCCGGAGGGTCAGGCCGCCGTATACCTTATACCGGTTATCCTGCTCGGCAACAATGAGATTCTGGGTGTTCCAATTCAAATCCTTGGGAACAATCTGGAACTGATAGTTGGAGCTGGCAAGCACAATCTCATAATTCTTATTCAGATTTGTATTGATGGTACCGGTATTGATCAGATAGGAACCCACCTTATCATATCTGTCTTCTCCCTGGTTTCCGGAAGAATCCACATTTTCTCTGTCTCTGGCACGGCCAAGCTGGCCGTTCAGGACATCGTCTCCTACAAGGCCCTCCGCCTCATACTCAATGGGTTCATCCGGCTCTCCGTACACCTTGGAGGGACCGGGATCCATGCTGATTCTCAAGGTTGCCAGTTTGGTGTTTACGTGGATTCTCTGGTAAATCTCGCCGGGAGCCGAATAAGTACTGAATTTGCTGTCGTCATAATCATCTCCAAGCATTACCCGCAGAACATAATCTCCGGCTACCACGCCTTCATATTCCCCGTTATTTTCCAGGAATTCCTTGGTGGGAAACTCAGAGCCCACAAAATGTTCCGCTTTCTTCGTTTTAAGTGCCAGAGCCTCATCCTTCTTATTCGCTGTCCAGAGAGCCCGGATCTCTTCCTTAATCGCATCGTTCTCTTTCTTCACCTGTTCCAAATCATCTGTCTTATACCACTCGCACTCTAAAGGCGCATTTCCATAATAGTTTCGGATGATAGCAGTTACCGCATCAATATCCGGATTCGGAATCTCGTCACCGTAGGTATAATCCTTGGAATATCTGCTTATGTCAATCTCCGGAAAGGTTCTAAGAACATACAGCTCATTGGCTTTCGTGGGATGTAATATCGTTGACACCTCATTTATAACCGACATTCCCACTTGAAATGTATCATTATCAACCGTTATTTCTGTTACATTGTTTAGTGCAGGCTCATCATACTGAATCTCCACTTCATATATACCTGCTTTGATCGGAGCACCGTTGAACAATGTCGAAACCTTAATGGTTTCCGAAGAAATCCCTAACTTGTCAAATGACAACGTATATGCTGCGTTATTTAATTCCTTTCTTCCCGTATCCGTTAAATAGTGAGTAGGATCAGCCTTTTCCTTTATCGTAACTTTCAAGGAGTCTCCCTGATTAGCCTGCATTCCAATTCTCGTCTCAATGGCAAGGTTGACCCGGATCTCCATGTTTTCGCCAAGGGAATAGCCTTTTCTTACTTCTTCCTCCTCCGGATCCCACTGGAAAACTGTCTGATAATCCGGATGATCTTTCGGAATCTCCTTTCCTGTCCCGTTTACATCAATCGACAGCGTAGCCGGAAACATATGGAAGGACGTGAATGCCGGATCCTTTCTCCGGTTTACATTTTTATAAACCACATAATAGTTGCCGTTTGCATCGCCCTTGCTGGAAAAGCGGATAGACTTATTGACAGAATCATTGCCCTTGGAATTGTTATAAAGATCCACCCCCCACCCTTGAGCAGGCGTCACCTGGAAGGTAATGCCTTCATAATCGGGTAAATCCCATGTAGCACTGGGGTCTTCCGGATCCGGTTCCTCGTTATACAATTTTTTATAGGCACACTTTTGGAACAAAGTATTATAGTGATTCTCACCGTTATAGGCAATATCCTCCATAGGGAGCACCATCCCGGATGTAATATCCGTCAAATAGAACTCGCCGCTTTCTTCTCCGGTTGTTGCATCCTTTCCTTTTTGCAGCTTAATATTACTACCCAAACAGCTAGGCACAGAACCCACAGCTTCCACACTGGCAAGACTCAGCTCTCCTGTGTTAATCACCTTGCACCCGGACATATTGGAGGTCAGCAGTCCGCCTTCTCCAATCTCAATCCTTCCGTCATTCTTTACTTCCGGACTTCCTGTTTTCCCTACCAGCAGCGTCCCGCCGTCTGCCACCGTAGGCTGTATAATTCCGGAAACCGGCAGTGTCCAGTTGGAAACCACCACTTTCCCTGCATTGGTAAAGTTACCGCTTACCTCCACATTGCCTTGCTTTTCAATTCTCATATCCTGACTGTTATTGGTCATAGAACCATCAACAATCAGATTCCCTTTTCCTGGATCCAGCGTTCCGCCGGGAACATCGGAATCCCCGCCAATTCTCAATTTTCCGTTGTTTTCAAAATCTCCGCCGCCGACTGTCTCCACCTTGACGCTTCTGGGAATATTAACCTCGCCTTCATTGATAAAGGCTCCCGTCTTCAGTGTACTCTTTTCTCCCAGCACCAGCTTGGCATTTCCAAAATTAACAAAAGTTCCGCTTCCATCCAAAAGCCCTTCTTGTTCCAGGATCAGCTCTCCCTCATTGGTAATGCTTCCCAGGGCTTTCATGGTTTCTTTTGAAGCAATGCGAAAACTGCCCTTATTCTCAATTTTACCTTTGACCTCCAAGGCCGCTTCCATACCCTGAACCGTCAAGGTTCCCAGATTGCGGATATTTCCGTCAAGATTAAATGCCTTCCCGCTGCCGCCCCGGATCCGCACGGCAGAACCTTTGGGTACGTCCACAGCCGGCACTTCCTTACTGCAGGTAAATGTTGTATTCTCGGCAACTACTAACTCCACTTCACAAAAACCCTGGACTTTAATAATCGGCTTATTTATCAGGCCGAACTTTGCCGCCGGAGTAATAAGAACTCCTTTTGAATCTCCAAAATAAATGGTAAATTTTGGTAAATCATCCGGATTGCTGGGCTGTTTTGTGGCTCCTATTATCGTAATCATGGGATCTGTATTGGGCGCAATCTCTGTACCATCCTTATCCGTTGCCTCTTTCCATTGTCCCAAAACAGTAAAACTGCCGCCATTCTTAAGCCTAAAGCAGCTTCTTGCCTTTAACAGCTCCACATTCTCATCCATCTCATCCTGACTTTCTGTGGCAATCTTCAATCCGTGGGCTTCTGCTGACTGAATTACCGTAGGCGGTGTTGGCGGATCCGGATCAGCATCCGGATCGGTCCCCGTATCCGCCATCGGCATCACACCCTCTCCCACCAGCACGGTGATATAGGGCAGATCCGCCTGATTCCAGTGCAGAGTATTCCCCTCCCTGTCCTTGTCGGCCAGCACCGGGGTATAAAAGTATACATTTCCGTCTTTGGAAGAATTAAAATTAGAACCGGTGCAGCCCTCCATAGAAGTATCAATCTTCCAACGAAGTACATCTACCGTAATATCCCGGAGCTCCGTAGACGTATAGGTCTGGGTCAGATCAGACACAATCCGCAGCACCGTAACGCCGGATACATCTGCCGCTGTGCCCTGCTCCACCACCGCCTGTACCTTAAGCTCGCTGGGAAACATGATATCCGACTCCGAAGAATTAACCGCAACCTGCTGATAGCTCCAGTCTCCCGACGCATCTGTGCCCCGGATGGTAGTCTTCCCTGTTCCGTTTTCCTCCTGCACATCCGGCGTCTGTCCCTGGGATGACGCCTGGGCGGGTATCACCAAAGAACCTCCCAGCAGGATCACGCCCAGCATGGCTGCTGCCGTTCGTCTAATGCTTCTCTCCCAATGTCTCATGATGCTCATTCACTCCTTCTTTACTCTGTGTTTCTATCTGCTTACTTTCCGCACACAGAATTCTCCACAGAACCGTGCCGCGGTCTACACGTACAGAATTTATGTAAACCAAGCAAAAGAATCCTCTATTATATTCTTCGTCTGTTTTTTATAGAAACTAAGTTTATTTTATCAAAAATGTATGGAAATGTGAAGCCCCCGGCAAGGGAATTTTGTAAAGGAAATTTCCGCTAATTTCATTGCCTGTCCCAACCTGCGTCCTTCCCATGGGCAGAGAAAGGCGGCGCGCTGTGTAACTACAGGCTCCGCTCTTTTTTGTGTGCTCCTATTCTGTTACCCTCAGTGTACAAGGGTAATCTCAGTTCCGCTCCGCTTCGTCTGGAAGCGATTCATCTTATGAAACAATATTTTTCCCGTTTATCCGCAACTCTTCGCTTGCGAGGTCTATTTCGTCATTCCAACTAATCCCAAAACCTCCAGCATCAACTTTTACTTGCTGAAACAGCCCTTTGATTGTTTTAAGATTATTAAATACATCCCATTTTGAAAATAATGGTTTTATGTCATATTCCGTCTTTACTCCATCTGTAAATAACACAGACAAAACAAAATTTTCTTTTGGCTCTACACTTTGTACTCTGTAAAACATTGCAACACCTCCAACAAATAAGAATGGCAGCCAGGGGACTATTCCAAAGGCGGCAACTCTACAAAGTTTTGAGTTTTCCAGATTTCAAGGAGTTCATCCCGATTTTTATTTGTCCATTCCTCAACCATTTTCAACGCTCTTCTTGGCAAATCACCAACAAGCATTTCGCCCGTTCTAATATCGATTTCTGCTAAATATTCACCATAAATAACATGTATATGCGGCGGATTATGTTCTGCTTATCTAAAATACATTTTAATTATAATTCCGTAAAATCTTGATATTACTGGCATTGTGTTTTGTTCTCCCATCTCCCTTTCGGGTTATTAGCTCTTGCTCACCTGATAACACCATTACGATATATCCGCACTCCTTGCAAAACAATAGTACCACAATTTTTATATTCGTACAATTTACAATATGCACAATTTTGTAAAGGAAATTCCCCTCTTGACTTTTCCCAATATTATATACAAAATAAAAATATCAAAAGGAAAGGAAAGATCTCAAATGCCAGCACTATCTATGTTTTTTGGAATAATTGTACGAATGCAAAGTGAGCGTGGCGGAAAGCATAACAAACCACATATTCATGCTATTTATGGAGATTCTGAAATTGTGCTTGGAATAGACGGAGAAGTTTTGGAAGGAACCTTCCCTAATAAACAAATGAAACTTTTACTAGCCTGGATCACAATTCATGAAGACGAACTTCATGCAAATTGGAAACTATTAAGTAATGGCGAGGGATATTTCAAAATTGAACCCTTACGTTAAAAAATGGAGGACCCCATAATGCTAAGACCTACGGCAGTTCACGCAGAAGCAATATGCGCATACCAAATACTGGTAGAATTTGACAACGGAGAAAAAAAATATTTTGATGTCGAACCATACATAAAAGGTGAATGGTATGGACAACTGCGATCTTTCGAGTATTTTAAACGGGTTTTCACAGACGGCTTTACAGTGGTATGGCCGGACGGGCAGGATATATGTCCGGACGAACTCTACATCTTCAGTAAACCCGCAAAAAAAGAGCGCCGTTCTTAACGGCGCCCCGCTCTTCGTACCAGTTTCCGAAGCTCTTCCCGATCCCAGAGCTCCACTCCAATCTCATCCCCCAGTTCCAGGGCCGACTGGGTAAAATAGCTGTTGGTGAGAACTACGGCCCGGTCGCAGCCGTAGAACCCGGCTCCGGCATAGGCCTCCTGAACCGCTTTGTTGGGGATTTTTGAGGTATAGTGCTTGCACTGTATGGCATAAGACAGGTTATCCTTCTGGGCCAGGATATCCACCCCCTGGTCCCCGCTTCCCTTGGTGACTTCCACGTGGCAGAACCCGTTCCTGGTAAGAAGCTTTGCCACATACCCCTCGAACTCCCAGCCGTCCATGGCGTCGAAATCCATTTTGCGGAAACGCCTTCCCTCCCTGCCCCGGTTCCAAAACCAGATCAAAAGGCGCAGCAGCATTTTCACCGGCCAGAAGAGTATGCGCAGGGCCAAAAGCACCGGAGCCGCCACAAGGTAATAAAAGAGCCGCATCATCATTCATCCAGAATCGCAAAAGCGATATTAGTGGCATGGTCCGCCACACGCTCCAGGCCGGAACAGATATCCGAGAAAATCATTCCCGCCGCCGGCGTACACTCGTTCCGGGTCAGACGGTCCACATGGGACTGCTGGAGTTTCTTTTCCAGATGATCCACCTGATCCTCAATCTGGGTAATCTCCTCCACGTGCTCCCGGTTGTTGTGGGAGAAGGTGTCCAGAGAGTACATTAAAATCTTATTCACCAGCTCCAGAAGCTCTCCCAGCTCATGCTGGGCTTCCTTGCTGAAACCCACACCCTTCTCAATCCTCTGCTTCGCCGCATCCGCAGCATTCTCTGCGTGATCACCGATACGCTCAATGTCGTTCACCACATGGAAGAGGCCGCCGATACTTTTGGCATCATCCACCGGGAGGGTGGACTGGTTAATCTTCACCAGATAATCCGTAATGGCATGGTTCAGGAAGTTGATATTCTCCTCCACATGATAGACCTCTTCAATATCCTCCTCGTCCAGGGTAATCAAAGCGTTCATAGCCCGGTTCAGGTTGTTGTAGGCCATTTGTCCCATGCGCTCCAGCTCCATGGTCACCTCAACCACAGCCGTAGCCGGGGAGAACACATTCTTGGAGCCTATGTACACCAGCTCGAAATCCTTCTCGTCGTCGCTCTCGCTGCCGGGAACCAGAAGATAGGTCAGCTTCACGATAAGCCCGGAAACAGGGAAAAGCACAATTACCTGGAACACCTTGAAAATCGTGTGGGCATTGGCCACGGCCCGTCCCATATTTCCGCCGGAGATCTGCAGGAAGAATTCCTCCATCCACCGGGAGGCAAAGGCCAGCACCACCACCATCAGTATGGTGCCGAACACATTAAACAGAAAATGAATCAGAGCCGCCCGCTTGGCATCCTTCTTGCCGCTTAAGCCCGCCAGAAGCGCCGAGGTACAGGCGCCGATATTACAGCCCAGAATAATATAGAAGCACATGCCCAAATCCAGAAGTCCCTGCTGGGCCATCAAAAGAACGATACTGACCGTCACGGAGGAACTCTGGACCACAGCCGTCACCAGAAATCCCATGAAAATCGCCAGAACCGGCTGGGACAGGGAGGAGAGGGCCTGTACAATCAGCGGAGACTCCCGCAGGGAGGACATACTGCCGGACATTCCGCTCAATCCCATAAACAAGACGCCGAAGCCCAGGACCACTTCCCCGATCTTTTTCACCATGGGCTTCTTGCAGAACATAACCATAATCACGCCTGCCATAAGGAATACCGGGGCAATCTCGGACAGGTTAAAGGCAACCAGCTGGGAGGTAACGGTAGTACCGATATTGGCTCCCATAATCACCCCTGCCGCCTGGTACAGGTTCATCAGGCCGGAGTTTACAAAACTTACCACCATAACGGTAGTGGCACTGGAAGACTGGATAATGGCGCAGAATACCACGCCTACCAGCATTCCCACAAAACGGTTTTTGGTAAAAAACTCTAAAATTCCACGCAGCTTTGCTCCGGCTGCTTTCTCCAATCCGTCGCTCATCAGCTTCATTCCGTAGAGGAATAAGCCCAGGCCGCCAATCAGCCCAAGAACGATTGAGTAATCCATGAACTTTCTCCTTTGCATCTTGGATTTTTACAAATCTTTCACGAAGGTTCCAATAATACTGTAATATAATTTTACAAATCCTGCAAGCACATTCTAAGGTTTGCCTGCAAAATAGCCTTTTCCCCACTCCGTGTCCAGCAAAAGCTGCTGTTTCAGCTCCTTAAGGGAATCAAATTTCCGCTCCGGCCGCCGGAAGGCGTAAAATTCCACCGTAATCTCTTTTCCGTAGAGATCCTGCTCCACGCCGAAAAGATACGTTTCCACGCCTTTTTTCCTCTGTCCCTCCACCGTAGGCTTCAAGCCGATATTGGTGATTCCCTCATAGGACCTGCCGTCTATCCGTGTTTTCGTTGCGTAGACCCCGTTAGGCGGAAGCAGTTTTTCCTCCTCAGGGTGCAGATTTGTGGTAGGCATCCCGAGGGTACGGCCAATCTGCTGGCCGTGAACCACCTCCCCTGTAACGGAATAGGGATACCCCAAAAGCTCATTCACCCGCTCCATGCAGCCCAGAGCCAATTCCTCCCGGATAAAAGTGCTGCTGATCTCCCGGCCTTCGAAGCAGGCTTTCTCCACCACCTCCACCCGGAAACCATACCGCTCCCCCAGCTCCGTAAGCACCCGGTAATCCCCTCTGCGCTCATAACCGAAACGGAAATCCGTTCCAACTGCCAGATACTCTGCCCGGAGGCGCCGTACCAGTATTTCCGCTGCGAAGGCCTCCGGCTCCATATGGGAAATCTCCGGCACAAAAGGGCATTCCAGGAGATAATCCATCCCTTTTCCCCGGAGCATTGCCCGGCGCTCCCCCGGCAGCATAAGGGAAGGCCGCCTGCCAAAGTCAAAGGTAAATACCAGGGCGGCAAGGCCCTCCTCCTTTTTCTTAAGAATCCGCTCCAGAAGAAGCTGATGCCCCCGGTGCAGCCCGTCAAATTTTCCCAGGGACACCGCCGTAGGCCTCCCCACTGCAAATTCCCTTGTTCCTCTTATCAATTCCATCCCATGTTCCCCTGCAGTCAAAACTTCTTATGCCAAAAACATCTTCACCGGCCGGAAAAGCCTCTCCTCCTGCCGGTATATACCTACGAAAACGCCTGCGGAATCGTACACACGCACCAGCATCCCCGGCTCTCTCCCTCTTTCCTCCAGAAGGGCAAGCTCCGGGGAAAAAGGATTCCCGTTATAGACCAGGCGATCCCCCTCCGGCTTCATCACCGCCTCCGGATACTGTCCAAACATCCGGTCCACGGGAATCACGGCCTGGGAAAGCTTCCCCTCATCCGCCAGCTCCTGTATCCGGGAAAGACGGAGGCTTTTCTCTAAAGCAAAGGAGCCTACCTGGGTGCGCAGAAGGCTCTCCATGCAGCCGCCGCACCCCAGCCGTTCCCCTATATCCCGGCAGAGAGTCCGGATATAAGTCCCCTCCCCGCATTCCACCGTAAAACAGACTCTGGGAAGGCGGATCCATTGGATAGAAATCCCGTAGATCTCCACGGTTTTGGGAGGGCGCTCCACTTCTTTACCTTCCCTGGCCAGTTCGTAAAGCCTCTTTCCTCCCACCCGGCGGGCAGAATACATAGGCGGAACCTGCTCATAGCTTCCCCGGAAACTAAGGACGATCCGGCCCACGGTCTCTTCGTCTGCCTCCACAGGGCGCAGGGCCTTCACCTTTCCCCAGATGTCCTGGGTATCCGTCTCCTGTCCCAGCAGCAGCACCGCCTCATAGATCTTTCTCTTCTCCGTGAGCATTCCGCTAAGCCTGGTGGCATTCCCCAGGCACACAGGAAGAACTCCCTCCGCACCCGGATCGAGAGTTCCTGTATGTCCGATCTTTTTCTGTTTTAAAATTCCCCGGAGCTTCGCCACCACGTCGTGGGAGGTATAGCCCGCCTCTTTGTATACATTCAATACGCCGTTCATGTCCCGCTTTCCTGTTCCGGATCTGTTCCCAAAAGCTGCTGTTCGATATGTAAAGTCAAATTGTTTACCACGTCATACATGGTGCCGTGCATGGTGCACCCTGCCGCCTTCACATGGCCTCCCCCTCCGAAATAAGCGCAGACACGGCTTACATCCACGATCCCGTTGGATCTGAGGCTCACCTTGTACTCCTGGATTCCCGTTTCGTGAAGAAAAATCGCCACCTCCACCCCTTCCGTCACCCGGAGCTGGTTTACGATGCCCTCCAGATCTTTCGGCCCCACGCCGTAGAAATCCATGTCTTTCTGGCGGATTCTTCCCATAATCACCCGGCCGTCCAGAAGCATGATGCTCTCCATCAGCGCCCTTCCCAGAACCTGGTTCTGCACATAGGTCTTCTTATAGAAGGTACGGTCTATGATTCCGGTAAAATCAATCCCCTTGGACATAAGCTTTCCGGCAATTCCCATGGTCTTCTCCGTAGTATTGGAATACTGGAATACCCCCGTATCATGAACAATTCCCAGATACAAGGCCTCTGCGGTCTCCTTGGAAATCTTCTCCGGCTCCATCATCCCATAGACCAGCTCCGAGGTAGAGCTTGCGTCCGCACAAACCAGGTTTTCATCTGCAAATCCCGGATTGGTAATGTGGTGATCGATGCAGAGGGTCCGCTTTGCCGCCTCAAAATAGGGCAGGGCTTTCCCCAGCCGTTCCTTGTCGCTTACATCCAGGGAGATAAACAGATCACAGCTTTCCTCCGCCGGATATTCTCTGCGGATCTCCTCCGCCCCTTTCAGAAAGAGGAAACTGGGATTCACCGTTTCCAGGTAAACCTTCACCTCAATGCCGGGAAACTGCTCCCGGATATAGTTGTATACGGCCAGACAGGCACCCGTAGTGTCCCCGTCAGGCCTCACATGCCCCGCTATGATTACGGTTCCTGCACTCTGAAGCTCAGTTTTCAGCTTTATCATCCTCATCATCCTTATCTTCTTTGCTGCCTTTGTTTACATCGTCAATGAGTTTGGACATATTGACACCGTACTCAATGGACTGATCCAGCACAAACCGGATCTCCGGCGTGTTCCGCAGGTTGATGGATTTCGCCAGGGCCCGCCGGATATATCCTTCTGCGCTTTTAAGGCCCTCCAAAGTATCCTGCCGGGCCTTCTCGTCCCCAAGCACGCTGATATAGGCTTTGGCGCTCTTCAAATCGGGAGCCACCTCCACCTCTACCACGGAGGTCATGGAGCTGATCCGGGGATCCTTAATCTCTCCCCGGATGATATTGCTCAGCTCCCGCCGTACCTCCCCGTTGATTCTTGTATTTTTGATACTGTTTTTTCTCATATTTTAATTCTTACCTCTTAACCTTTACCTGGGGACCTCCACCATGGTGTAGGCCTCCACAATATCCAGCTCCTGGATATCGTTGAACTTTTCAAATACCAGGCCGCACTCATAGCCTGCCCTTACTTCCTTTACATCATCCTTAAACCGCTTTAAGGAAGCTAAGGCACCGTCGAAGATCTGAGTACCCTCCCGTGTGATCCGGCACTTGCAGTTTCTCTGGAAGACGCCGTCCAGCACATAGGATCCGGCAATGTTGCCCACGCCGGAGGCCTTGAAGATCTGGCGCACTTCCGCATGGCCCAAAACCTTTTCCTCGAAAATGGGATCCAGCATGCCCTTCATGGCCGCCTCCACGTCGTTGATGGCGTCGTAAATAACCCGGTACAGCCGCAGATCCACTTTCTCCCGCTCTGCGGTCTCCTTAGCCGTTGCATCCGGCCGTACATTGAAGCCGATAATAATAGCGTTGGATGCAGATGCCAGGCTTACGTCGGACTCGTTGATGGCTCCCACGCCGCCGTGGATAATCTTCACCACAACCTCCTCGTTGGAGAGCTTTAAGAGGCTCTGCTTCACGGCCTCCACGGAGCCCTGTACATCGGCCTTCACAATAATATTCAGTTCCTTTAAGTTTCCGGACTGGATCTGGGAATACAGATCGTCCAGAGACATCTTAAGCTTCGTATCTTCAATGAGCTTCTCCCGGCTCTCCTTTACATAGGTTTCCGCAAAAGCCCTTGCCTCTTTGTCTGTTTCAGGAGACACAAAGATCTCCCCTGCTCCCGGCACATCGTTCAGTCCCAGAATCTCCACCGGTTTGGAGGGTCCTGCCTCCTTCACCCGCCGGCCGTTGTCGTCCATCATGGCCCGGACTTTTCCATGGCAGGAACCCACTGCGATTGGGTCTCCAACATGAAGGGTACCTTTCTGCACCAGCACCGTAGCCACCGGGCCTTTTCCTTTGTCCAGCTCCGCCTCAATAACCAGGCCTCTGGCCCGGCGGTCCGGGTTGGATTTCAGCTCCAGGACTTCCGCAGTGAGAAGAATCATCTCCAGAAGCTGGTCCAGGCCTTCATGGGTGTGGGCAGACACAGGAACAAAGATGGTGCTGCCGCCCCAGTCCTCAGGAATCAGCTCATACTCTACCAGTTCCTGCTTCACCCGCTCAATGTTGGCGCTGGGTTTGTCGATTTTGTTAATTGCCACGATAATCTCAATGCCCGCAGCCTTGGCATGGTTGATTGCCTCCACGGTCTGGGGCATCACGCCGTCGTCCGCAGCAACTACCAGAATGGCAATGTCTGTGGAGTTTGCCCCCCGCATACGCATGGCCGTAAAGGCCTCGTGCCCCGGCGTATCCAGGAAGGTAATCTTCTCCCCGTTGATGGTCACCACATAGGCGCCGATATGCTGGGTAATTCCGCCTGCCTCCCGGTCGATCACATGGGTATCCCGGATGGCGTCCAGAAGGGAGGTTTTTCCGTGGTCTACGTGACCCATGACGCAGACAACCGGCGGACGGGAAACTAAAGTCTCCGCAGCATCTTCCACATCCTCCAGCATCTTGCCGATGACATCTTCCTTCTCCTCCGGCACGGGATCAAAATTCATCTCCATAGCCAGCTCTCCGGCCGCATCGAAATCCAGTTCGGAATTTACCGTAACCATCTTCCCCGCCAGAAACAGCTTTTTAATAATCACGGAAGGCTGGATCTTCATTTTCTCCGCCAGATCGTGAATGCTGATCAGTTCGGGAATCTCAATTACCTTGGGAGTCAGATCTTCTTTCTTAGGTGCAGGAGGCGCCGGACGCACCGGCGCAGAGCCCTTGCCGCCCCGATTGTTCTTCTGGTTCGGACGATTGCTCCCCTGATTCGGACGGCGGCCGCCCTGGCCGGGCTTCCCGCCCCAGCCGTCATTAAATTTCGTGTTCTTTTCTTTCCTGCTGTCATCATTCCGGTTCTTATTCTCCGCTCTGCGGTTCTCGTTCTTCCGAAGCTCTACGGAAGGAGCCGCAGGTATCTCCATGGAACGTCTTCCCTCGCCCCGGCCCTGGCCCGGACGCCCTTCACGGTTCGGGCCGCCATAGGGCCTCTGGCCGTCACGGCCTCCAGGACCCGGACGGCCTCCTTCGCGGTTGG
>CAJUMM010000039.1:20384-24639 GCA_910586955.1 uncultured Lachnospiraceae bacterium
TAGGGCCTCTGGCCGTCACGGCCTCCAGGACCCGGACGGCCTCCTTCGCGGTTGGGGCCTCCGTAAGGTCTCTGGCCATCACGGCCTCCAGGACCCGGACGGCCCCCTTCACGGTTCGGGCCGCCGTAAGGCCTCTGCTGGCCATCACGGCCTCCAGGACCCGGACGGCCTCCTTCACGGTTGGGGCCTCCATAGGGCCTCTGGCCATCACGGCCTCCCTGGCCCGGCTGAGTCCGTCTCTCCGGCTGTGTGCCCTGGACCCGTCTCTCCGGCTGGGCACTCTGGGCCTTCCGCTCCGGCTGTACGCCCTGGGGCTTTCGCTCCGGCTGCACACTCTGGGGTTTTCTCTCCGGCTGCAGGCTCTCAGGCTTCTTCTCCGGCTGCGGGGCCTGGGGCTTTCGCTCCGGCTGGGTGCTCTGAGAGGAAGTACCGCCGCCTATGGCACGCTCAAAAGCCGCCGCCGTCCTCTCGGCCGCTGTCCTGGGACTTACCGCCTCCCGCTCCGCTCCGGGCTGGGCCTGAGCCCTGGACTGGCCAGGTCTTGCAGGCTGGGCTCCTGCAGGCCTTCCTGCTGCCCTGGACTGCTGTCCCGCCCCGGGACGGCCCTGGGAAGACCTTGCGCCGGAGCCTGAACGGCGTTCTCCCCTAGGGTCCTTAATCCCCGTCTGGCTGTTATGGGCATTGTACACCGCAATGATTTTCTTCTTCTTGGGCGGTGCGGCCGGTTTCGCCGCCTCCTGTCCGGTCTGGCCGGCAGATGCTTCCGGAGCCGGAGCCGCCGGCTGAGGCCCTTGGGCCTCCCCGCCCTTTGGCCCAAACACCCGCTTCACCAGTTTCTCCTGTTCTTCCGACAGCACGCTCATATGGCTTTTGACCTCATTGCCTTTCTCGTTGAGAAAGGCAATGATTTCTTTATTCGTCTTCTCTAATTCTTTCGCAAGTTCATGTACTCTTTTCGACACTCTCACTACCTCCGTTATTCAGTTTCTTTTATCAGATTTTTCTCTACAGCCTTTGCTAATCCTTCCTCCAGCACTGCCAGGGAAGCACGGAATTCTTTTCCGATGGCGCGCCCCAGCTCCTCTTTCTCACCTAGAAAGTACAAAGGCACTTCGTAGTAGGAACACATATTCTGAAACTTTTTCTTTGTATTCTTGGAAGCCTCCTTTGACACAATCACCAGGAAAGCCGCTCCTGTCTTCACCGCCCGCTCTGTGGAAAATTCCCCGCTGGCTACCCGTCCCGCTTTCATGGCAAGGCCAATCATAGAATACGCTTTATTCTGTGCCAAGTTCACCCAGCTCCTTTTCCAGACTATCGTAGACCTCCGGGGGAATGCTCATTTTCAGGGAGCGTTCCAGTCCCCGGTTTTTCCTGGCTCTTCGCAGGCACTCCCCGGAAAAACACAGGTAGGCTCCCCGTCCGTTTTTCCGCCCGGTAGCGTCCAGGACTACTTCGCCTTCCGCCGTTTTAAGCACCCGCAGCATTTCCTTTTTATTCTTCATGGCCCCGCAGCCGGTACACTGGCGCATGGGCACTTTTCTGTTTGCACTCAATCCATCACTTCCCGTCTCTATTCTTCCGGAAATTCTTCCTCATAAACCGGCTCGGAATCATAGTCCTCCTGGTAGTCAAAAGCATCCTCCTCATCCTCGTAGGCTGCCCGTGCCTGGTAGTCCTCGAAGTCTTCGTACTCCTCATACTCGTCGTCCACATCCAGCCAGCCTTCAATCTCCTTGGCCTGGGTCTCGCTCTTGATGTCTATCTTAAATCCCGTAAGCCGTGCCGCCAGGCGGGCGTTCTGTCCCTCTTTGCCGATAGCCAGGGACAGCTGGTAATCGGGAACCACTACCTTGGCCGTCTTGTCTTCCGGATCTGCCAGCACCGCTACCACCTTGGCAGGACTCAACGCATTCTCAATGAGAATAGCGGGATTCTCGCTCCAGTTAATGATGTCAATTTTCTCTCCCCGCAGCTCGCTCACAATGGCGTTCACACGGGCCCCGTTCATTCCCACGCAGGCTCCCACCGGATCCACGTCCGGATCGTTGGACCACACGGCAATCTTCGTCCGGGATCCCGCCTCCCTGGCTATACACTTGATCTCCACCGTGCCGTCCCGCACCTCGGTCACTTCCGACTCAAAGAGGCGCTTTACCAGCTCCGGATGGGTCCTGGACACCAGAATCCGGGGTCCCTTGGTGGTATCCTTCACTTCCAGGATGTACACCTTAATCCGCTCCGTAGGCTTGAATACCTCCCCCTTCACCATCTCGTTTTCATTGAGAATGGCATCCACTTTGCCCAGGTTGATACTCACGTTCCGGCCGAAATAGCGCTGCACCACGCCGGTGACTACGTCCCGCTCTTTCCCGTAATACTGGTTGTACAGGACTTTCCGCTCCTCCTCCCGGATCTTCTGGAGAATCACGTTCTTGGCGTTCTGGGTGGCAATGCGCCCGAACTCTTTGGATTTAATCTCCACATTGACGATGTCTCCCAGCTCATACTTGGAATCCATCATCTTGGCGTTTGACAGGCTGATTTCCATGACCTCGTCCTCCACCTGCTCCACCACGGTCTTCTCCGCATAGACGGAAAACTGGCAGGTCTGGGGATCGATATTTACCTTTACATTGTCTGCCTTCCCGAAATGGTTCTTGCACGCCGTAAGCAGGGAATTCTCAATCGCCTCCAGCAAAGTCTCTTTGCTGATGTCCTTCTCTCTCTCCAAAATTTCCAGGGCTTCCAGCAACTCTGTGTTCATTCTTCTCTTTCCTCCTCATTTAAAACACGGTATTTTTTATTCCTGCGGCCAAATTGCCGTATTTCCACGGTTATCCGGCATATGCCGCTAAAAATCAAAAGCTAACCGGATCAGGGCAATGTTGTCTCTTGAAAAGACCTGCTCCCCTTCCTCCGTCTCAATGGTCACGGTCTCTTTGTCCCAGGCTTTCAAGACCCCTCGGAACTCTTTCTGTCCATCCACCATGCGGTAGGTGCGGATCTCCACTTCCTCACCCCGGCTCCGGACAAAATCTTTCTCCTTCTTCAAAGGCCTTCCCAGTCCCGGGGAACTGACCTCCAGAATATAGGAATCCTCAATAAAATCCTCCTGGTCCAGCAGATCGCTTAAAGCCCGGTTCACGATCTCGCAGTCATCCACGGTAATGCCTCCCGGCTTATCAATGTAAGCCCGCAGATACCAGGTCCCGCCCTCCTTCACATACTCTACGTCCACCAGTTCAAACCGGTTTTCCTGAATAATGGGCAGAACAAGCTGCTCGGTTCTCTGTTCGTAATCTTCTCTCTTCGCCATATCCTTCCTTCCGTTTCCGATACCATAAACAAAGAGTGAACTTTCGTCCACTCTTTTCTGCCACCGTATTAAATCTTTTTAAGTATAGCATATCTTGGAGAAAATGCAAGAGGTTTCTTAAAAAATATGCAAAATTATTGGTTAAAAAAATTATCCTGAAACTTCTCAATATATTTTCAAAATAATAATAGCAAGGTATTGACAGTTAGCTTTTAATATGCTATGCTACTTCTTGAAAAGGAAGGGAGGTGCCAAATTGAATGACAACCCCACCAGCGGGCAACTCATAAAACAGCTCCATGACGCAATCGAAAGACAGGCAAATAATTCCTTGCGTCAGAACGGCTTGACTATGGTTCAAGTATGGGTGCTGCTGTCACTGAACGAAAAAGACGAAAAGACCTATTCATTCAAAGAACTGGAACGCATTTTAGGGGTAGCACAATCCACTTGCGCCGGAATCGTAAACAGGCTTGCATTAAAGAAACTGGTTGACTGTTTTACCGACCCAAACGACAAGCGAATGAAACTTGTCCGAATTACCCCGGAAGGTGAAAAATGCTGCCAAGACGCTATACAGAATAGCAGAAAACTGGAACAAACCATGTTTCACGGACTATCTGAAGAAGAACAGACCACGTTTCACAGTCTGCTCCAAAGGATATATGAGAACATGAAATAAATGCCCGCCCAGACTCGCGGGCATTTATAAAAGTCAATTCAATAGCTTGCTTTTAAAATTATTTGAGGAGGAAAACTTATGGAACAGAAATCACTGGAAGTATTTGAATCAATGCCCGTACCCAAAGCAGTATTCAAGAACGCCTTGCCCGCTATGGCAGCTATGCTCATGGTATTAGTCTACAATCTGGCTGATACATTCTTTATCGGTCAGACCCATGACGCATTACAGGTTGCCGCAGTTTCCCTTGCAAC
>CAJUMM010000040.1 GCA_910586955.1 uncultured Lachnospiraceae bacterium
GAAGAGAGTAATGGCAAGAAAGAAAATTATCGCCGGCAACTGGAAGATGAACATGACTCCCAGCGAGGCAGTAGAACTGGTAAATACTTTAAAACCCCTGGTGGCAAATGACGAAGTGGACGTTGTGTTCTGCGTTCCGGCCATTGACATTATCCCGGTAATGGAAGCGGCCAAAGGTTCCAATATCCAGGTGGGCGCCGAGAATATGTATTTTGAGGAGAAGGGTGCTTACACAGGGGAGATTTCCCCGGCAATGCTCACGGATGTAGGAGTGAAATACGTGATCCTGGGACATTCCGAGAGAAGAGAATATTTCGCGGAGACCAGCGAAACCGTAAATAAGAAGATGCTGAAAGCCTTTGAGCACGGCATTACCCCCATTATGTGCTGCGGCGAGACCCTGACCCAGAGAGAGCAGGGCGTGACCATGGATTTCATCCGCCAGCAGGTAAAGGTAGGCTTCCTGGGTGTTACCGCGGAGCAGGCCAAGACGGCGGTTATCGCTTATGAGCCCATCTGGGCCATCGGAACGGGCAAGACTGCTACCACCGAGCAGGCACAGGAAGTATGTGCGGGAATTCGTGCATGTATTGCTGAGATTTACGATGAGGCTACTGCGGAAGCCATCCGTATCCAGTACGGCGGATCTGTCAATGCGGCTACGGCCGGAGAGCTGTTTGCCCAGGCAGATATCGACGGCGGCCTGGTAGGCGGCGCTGCGCTGAAACCGGATTTTGGCAAGATCGTGAACTACAAATAATTTGTACGCTATGGTTATAAAATATGGAATAAAAACCGGACGCAGCTCCTGCCAAAAGAGCTGCGTCCGGTTTTGCCGTACAATCGGTTTTTATCAGTGAGAATCTTCCGTTAATTCACTCAAGGGATGGAAGCTGTATCCAAGCTCCTCCCATTTCGTCAGAAGTTCATCTAGAATTTCCCCGTTTGTCTTGGAAGTGTTATGTAAGAGAACCACAGCCCCTGGATGGATCCGGGGAATCAGCTTGGAGAAAGCCTCCTCCTGGGAAGGTTGCTTATCCTGGTACCAGTCCACATAGGCCAGGCTCCAGAAGAAGGTCTTGTAACCCAGCTCCTTGGCCATTTTCAGGTTGGTTTCGCTGTAGATGCCCTGGGGAGGACGGTAATATTTGCTCATAGGCGAGCCTATGGTTTCTTCATAGAGGGCTTCTAAGTCCGACAGTTCTTTCCGGAAGGCCTCCAGGCTTCCGATTTTGGACATGTCCGGGTGATGATACGTATGATTCCCCACCGTATGTCCCTCTTCTACCATTCTTTTCACCAGATCCGGGCTGGTCTCCATATAGTTTCCCACAATAAAGAAAGTGGCCGGAGCTCCGTGCTTTTTCAGGGCGTCCAGAATGGCCGGGGTGTTGCCGTTTTCGAAGCCGCAGTCGAAGGTCAGGTAGATGCGCTTCTCCTGCGTTTCCTGAATGTAGTAAGCGTCGAAATCTTTTAAATAGACTGCGCTGGCGTTTGCCACCGGAGCTTTTCCTTCTTCCTGGAAACTTAGGCCCCAGCTGCCGCCGGCGCTTCCGGCAGCCGGCAGAAGGCCGCTGTGATCGAGTACCTGGGCCACGCCCCGGCCGCAGAAATAAGACAGGGTGAGCAGAAGGACGGTTCCGATGATCTTCTTTAAGTTTCCATCCAGTTTCATAATTTTAAACCATCCGTTTTTGACAGTATATTAAGAAGGTGTGAAAATCAGACATGATTTTCATATTTTTAGAAAAAATAAAAAGAAAATATGAATTATACAAAAATTGGAGTGCCAAAAGAGCTGAGAAAAATGTTTGTAAAAAATCCGGACGCTTGTGACGGGATTGCGAACACTTTCTTTAGGAAAGCATAAAATATTATAAAAAATATATAAAAAAAATATAAAAAAACACTTTACAACCCAGCGTGATTATGCTATTATGAACGAAATGGAGTAAAACTCCAAAATATTAAAAAACTGGAGCGATCGAAGGTTTTTGGAAAGGAGAGTGTGAATGTTCGGTATTGTAGTGTGTACACATTCAGATTTCGCCCAGGGAATCCACAATGCAGTTGAGATGATTGTGGGAGAACAGGAGAATTTTGATGTGGTCTGCTTCCGGGAGGGAGAAGACATGCTGGAGCTGAGCGAGCGGATCCGGGCGGTTACAGACAAATATGAGCAGGCGGGAGCCAAGTATGTAGTCTGTGCGGATTTGTTCGGGGCAACGCCCTTTAACGCATCGGCGGCGGCTCTGGCGGCCTGTGACACAAGCGTGATCACGGGAGTAAATCTTCCCCTTTTGCTGCAGCTTGTTACGGAGAGGGAATTCTGCGAGGATTACGATGAGTTCCTGGAGAGCGCCATGTCCGGCGCCAAAGACAATATGAAGATTGTCAAAATGAAAGAAATGTTTTCAGAGTAAGAGAGAGAAAGGAGTAGTAAGAATGATTAGTTTGGTACGCTGCGATGACCGTCTGATTCACGGACAGTGCATGACGGTAATTGTAAAGGCTTATGACATCCAGGAGATTATTGTGGTAGATCAGTTTACTGCTACCAATGCAGTTCTCAAGACGGTGTTTAAGACAGCGGTTCCGCCCAGCATGAAGGCGGATGTGTTCACTGTTCCGGATGCGCTTCCGAAGATCCGGGAAGCCCTGGACAATAATGTGAGAACCATGGTGCTGATGAAGAGCCCTGTAGTCTATGTGGAGCTTCTGAAGGCTATGGAGGAACTTCCCAAGGAATTGAATGTAGGTCCTATGACCAAGCGGAAAGGTTCCGTTGCCGTTCATCCCGCCATCAATCTGATTGCAGAGGAGTCCGATGCGGTGAAGGAAGCAGTTTCTATGGGTGCCCACGTGTTCTTCAGCCAGGTTCCTGAGCAGGGACGGATTGAGTGGGACGAAGTGAAAGACAAATTTTAAAAGGAGGGTATTATGAGTATATTTCAAGCTTTATTGCTGGCATTATTTGGTTGGATGAGTTCTATCTATTCTCCCGTACTGTGCGGCGGACTGGGCGGCTGGTACACCTTAGGAAGGCCCTTGGTTTCCGGTATGGTGATTGGTATCATTATGGGGGATGTACAGACAGGTATTATTATGGGAGCAGCCATTCAGATGCTCTATATCGGACTGGTAACCCCCGGCGGGGCCATGCCTGCAGACGTAAACTTTGCTTCCTGGATCGGCATCCCGCTGGCTATGGCGGCAGGGGCTGGTACGGAGTTTGCCCTGGCTCTGGCAGTACCTCTTTCCACCCTGGGTGTGTTTGCCGTATACGGCCTGTGTGCTATTAACCTGTTCTTTGTACATAAGCAGGACGCCTACATCGAGAGCGGCGAGCTGGATAAGGCAGCCCGTATTCCCATCGTGGGACAGATTACCAACATTGTGCTGCGGTTTATCCCCATTCTGGTCATCAACTATTTCGGAGCGGATCTGGTAACGAAGCTGGTAGAGATTATGCCTGTATGGCTTACGGATATTCTGCAGATTTTCGCAAATATGCTGCCGCTGGTAGGATTTATGCTGCTCATGCGGACTCTGGTAAAGAAAGACCTGGATTTGATTTACTTTGTACTTGGATTTATCCTGGTTTCAGTGGCTAATATCGGTATGATTCCGATTGTAATTGCTGCTCTGGTAATCGCATATCTGAAGTATCAGACATCGGAAAAGGAGGCCTGAAAATGAGTGAAGAGAAGAAAGTATTGAATAAAAAATCTGTCCGCAAAGCTTATTGGGACTGGATGTTCTGGAACCTGTCCGTTCAGAACTTTGAGCGTATGGAAGGCCCGGCCATTGTTAAGATGCTGGCGGATGTCCGGGAAGAGCTGTACCCGGGAGATCTGGAAGCCCAGAAAGAAATGCTGGAGCGCCACTCCATCTTCTTTAACACGGAGCCTTTCCTGGGCAGCATTGTGCCGGGTATCGTTCTTGGTATGGAGCATGAGATGGCTCAGGGCGGAGACGTTCAGCCGGAATTTATCAACTCCATTAAGACTGCCCTTATGGGACCCTTCGCAGGAATCGGTGACTCCCTGCTTCCCGGAACCCTGTGCCCCATCCTTTTGAGTATCGCCCTGGGACTTTGCAAGAACGGCGAGATCATTGGGCCTCTGTTCTACATCATCGTATTTTTGGCAGTGATGTTCCCCCTGACCTGGTTCCTGTTCTCCTATGGAGTAAAGGCAGGCGCCAACGCAGCGGAACTGGTGCTGGCAGGCGGTATCAAAGATAAGGTGACGAAGGCTGCAGAGACCGTAGGACTTATTGTAGTAGGTGCGGTTACGGCTTCCTATACCCATGTGAATATCGGTCTTGTATATACAAGCGGAGATTTGTCTATCGATATTGCTTCCATTTTAAATTCCCTGCTGCCGGGGCTGTCTGTGCTGATTATGGCGCTGATCTCCTATGTGCTGATGGTGAAGAAGAAATGGACGGTAAATAAGATGATGCTCTTCTTCCTGATTGTCTCTATCGTAGGTTACTTTACAACCATTCTGACGGTATAAGAAAGACAACGGGAGGAGGGTAGGAACTATGCACAAAACAGTAGAAAAGCTTTTAAATGGAGTAGTGATCTCCTGCCAGGCATATGAAGATACTCCTCTGTATGGCCCGAATTTTATGGCTGCCATGGCCAAATGTGCCCAGATGGGCGGAGCCAACGGCCTTAGAGCCTGCTGGCCCCAGGATATCCGGGCGGTCAAAGAGGCCTGTGAACTGCCGGTGATCGGCATCAATAAGAAGTTCGGTGACGGGGATCCCCTGGATGAAATCTTTATCACGCCTACCTTTGAACTGGCGAAGGAAGTCATTGAGGCCGGATGCGATATATTGGCTTTGGACTGTACCATCCGTGCCTGCAGGCCTTTTGAGGAGCTTAATGAACTGCTTCACCAGATTAAAGAGGCCTATCCCGATCTTCCCATTATGGCGGATCTGGCCACCCTGGAGGAAGCGGTGAAGGCTGAGGAAACGGGATGCGTAGATATTATCTCTACAACCCTGGCCGGATACACGAGAAATTCCTGTGCCAACAAGACGGAAGGCCCGGATGTGGGATTGCTCCGGGAGATTAAGAAAGTTTGTACTCTTCCGGTGAACGCAGAAGGACGTATCTGGGAAGTGGGAGAACTGGAGGCAGTGCTGGAGGCTGGAGCCGATATGGTTTCCATCGGAAGCGCAGTCACCCGCCCGCACCTGATTACAGAGCGGTTTGTAAACTGCAATCGGAAATATTTTAAGAAATAGTAAAGCGGGGGCTGCTGCAGGATATGCAAAGGCCCCCTTTTCAAAAAAGGAAATCAGATATCATTATGGAAAAGACATTTTGTTTTACCTTGCAGAAAGAGGAGTATCTGGAGTACCTTGTCTATGAGATCAGCAGATCCGGAAAGATGCGGGGATCCCGGTGGTTTCTCCTGACCAGCGTTCCGGCTCTTCTGGTGACGGGGGTGCTGGTGTTGAAAATCCGGCATATGCTGTTCATCACCAGCGTACTCGCACTGGCGGTTCTCTGGGTGCTCTACGGGGCGAAGGCTGTCTGGGGCAATTATCTCAGGCGGAAGGCAGAGCGCTACTACTGGCCCAAGCTGAATATCCGGGAGTTTGCCCAGATCCGGTGTCATTTTGGGGAAAATAAGATAACGGTAGAAGAGCCAGGAGGGAAGCGGAACATTTCCTATTCCGGGATCCGCCTCCTGGCTCCTTTAAAACATATCTTTGCATTTTATTATCCGGAGGGAACCCTTCTTCTCCCTTACCGGGTGTTTGAGCAGGAAGAGGAGATAAAAGCCTTCCTGACCTGGATACTGCCCCGTATGGAGAAGAAATAAGGGTAAGTCAGGCGGTGATGTAGGTAATGGTGTAGCCCTCCTCCAAATAGGAAACTTCCAGAGACGGGAAATTCTGCCGAAGGTAGCCGGCCATGCTTTTAATCCCCGCAATTTCACAGCAGGAATGGTTCACTACAATGAGAGGCAGATCCTGATCCAGAGCATACTGGGCCTGGTAATAGTTGGAAATTCCGTCGTCGGCTACAATGCACACATCGCAGGGACGCTGATCCAGCATCTTGAAAATATCCGTGGCAGCTCCGGTTCCCATGCCTAAGCGGGAGACCTTTTTGTGAATGTCTCCAAAGACATAGACGCCGTTTTCTCCCTCCGGTTTGAGGACGGAAGCCACATGACGGGCCAGCTCCTCCACGGTCTGCTCCTCAATATCCGCATGCTGGATATAGGAAGAGACGGAGCGTGTAAAGGAAAAGCCCAGGCTTTTCGCCCATATGTCGGCCACGCCTACCTCCGGCATCATGTCCCAGGCGTCGTGGCAGCGGTAGACGGCGATATGATTTTCCCGAAGACGGGAAAGTTTCTCCGTCACACTTAGATGTGCCAGCCGTTTCGGTCCGGTGGTAAAGTGATAGAAGGGGTTCTCATGGCTGATAAGAAACGTGATTTGTTTTTCTATGGCCTCATCGATAACCCGGTTGGTAGCTACCCAGCACACGCCAATCCGGGAAGCTTCTTCCTCCGGATCTCCGCAAAGCATAATATCCCTGGTTTCATTGGGATTCATCCAGTGGGCGTTTTTGGACAGAAAGTCCGTAATTTCTTTGATTTTCATAAAAGTTCCTTTCTAAGAGCCTGCAGGTCCATTGGGCGCTGCGTCTTTATTTACTATTAATTTTAACAGATTTTTGAAAAAAGTACAGCGGTAAAGGAAAAAGGATGTTATAATGGTAGACAAAATAAATATGGCAAAGGGGCAGGCAGCAAATGAAGACAAAGAATTTGATCGAAGAGAATTACATCACACTGACGAAGACAGAGAAAAAGATAGCAAATTTTCTGCTTGCGGATCAGAACTACCTGATTATTAACATGACCCTGCAGGAGCTGTCCAAGGAGCTGGGCCTGGGGGAGGCCAGTATTATCCGGTTCTGCCGGAAGATGGGCTTCCGGGGGTTTCAGGATCTGAAAGTATCTCTGGCCATTGAGAATGCCAAGGACGAAGGTACGGAGGGACAGGAGGAAGTGGACGACAGCCAGACCATGGAGACTATGGTGCAGGTGATTCAAAGTACCAATGAAGGGATTCACCAGGAAAAGATAAAAGATGCCGTCAGGCTCATGGGGGAGAAAGGCCAGATTTTCTTTTACGGCGCAGGAAGCAGCGGCTTTACGGCGGAGATTGCGGAGGCCCGGCTGCTGCGTGTGGGGAAACGGTGCAAGGCTGTGAAGGATTCCCATCTGCAGACCATCCAGGCTGCGGTTATGGATTCCAGCGATCTGGTGATTGCAATTTCCATTTCCGGGACTACCAACGATTTGTTCCAGGCGCTTAAGACAGCCAGAGACAACGGCTGCGCCCTCATCGTCATTACCAATCATGAAAATTCCCCCATTGCCAAGCTGGCAGACTGTGTCCTTTTGACCCATGCCCCGGAAAATCCGGTGACAGGGGGAACCTTTATCAGCGTGGTCTCCCAGCTCTACGTGCTGGACGTGCTGTTCTCCAGATATACGGCCCAGAACTGGCAGAAGACCCACAGCTACCGGGAGAAGGTGGCCATTTCCATCAACGAGAAACTGGAAGAAAAATAAAAACGGAACTTAAAATTAGGAGAGTCTTTATGAAAAACCGAGTAGAAGAAGTATTTGAAATTGGCCTCCGGGTGGTACACGCCATCCAGGATACCCAGACGGAGAAGCTTACGGAGGCAGGGCAGATGATTGCCCGCGCCCACAAGAACGGACACCGCTTTTTTGTCAGCGGCAGCGGACACTCCCACACCGTGGCGGAGGAATTTTACGGCAGGGCCGGCGGACTTGCCTTCCCGGTGCCTATTATGACCTGCGAACTGACCTTGGAGGAGCATCCTACCAAGAGCTCTTATATTGAACGTCTGCCCGGCTATGCGGCAATCCTGGCGAACCTTTATGGGATTGGAAAGGAGGACGTGGTTCTCATAGCCTCCAACTCCGGGCGGAATGCCTATCCCATTGAACTGGCTCTCTGTGCAAAAGAGCGGGGGGCCAAAGTCATTGCTGTCACCAGCCTGGAACACTCTTCCAGATCCACATCCCGCCATGCCAGCGGGAAGAAGCTGATGGATCTTGCGGATCTGGTGATTGACAACTGCGGCGTGGAGGGGGACAGTGCCCTTCAGATTGAGGGGATGAAAGCCGCCATCTGTCCCACCTCCTCCATGGCCAATGCCTTTATCGTCCAGGCCATTACGGCGGCCTGCGTGGATGAGCTTCTTGCCCAGGGCATAGAGCCTCCCGTATTTATCAGCCTGAATGTAGACGGAAACGAGACCGTCAACGAGGAATATTTCCGGAAATTTACCCGCCAGTATTAAGGCTTCAGAGGCTTCCGGTGGAGAAAGATATGGGCCATGATTTCCAGCAGCTTCTCCACCTCGAAAGGCTTGGCCAGGTGGGCGTTCATGCCGCTCTCCAGGGACATTCTCCGGTCTTCCTCAAAAGCATTGGCGGATAATGCAATAATAGGGATGCCGGAGAGAGCGGGGGATGTGAGGCCCCGGATACACTGGGTGGCCTCATAGCCGTTCATAATGGGCATCTGGATGTCCATAAGGATCAGGGAGAAGGTTCCGGGAGCAGAGGCCCGCACCTTTTCCACGGCAATGCTGCCGTCCGTAGCCAGCTCCACGGCAAAACCTGTATCCTCCAGAAGTTCGGATTCGATCTCCAGGTTGATTTGATTGTCGTCTACCAGGAGGATTTTCTGGTGTTTTAACAGGGAAACCAGGGCTTCCAAAGGGCTCTCCGGCTGGGTTTCTTCCTGCTCCTGGATACAGAAACGGAATGAGGCGGTGAAACGGCTTCCCTTTCCCCGGGTACTTTCCACTTCAATGGTTCCGCCCATGGTTTCCGCCAGCTGCCGGGCAACGGTAAGACCCAGGCCGGTTCCGTGAATGCCGCTCTGGGTGGTGTTGCGGATCCGCTCGAAAGGTTCAAAAATCCGCTCCAGGTACTGGGCTTCGATGCCGATGCCGTCATCTTCCACACTGAACTGATAGAAGGGGTGGTCGCTGGCGGCTTCTTTCTGCTCGGAAGCCGTAATGCGGACATGTCCTTCCTCCGGTGTATAGTTCAGGGCATTGTCCACCAGGCAGAGGAGGATTTGTTTTAATTTTCCCTGATCCATATGGACATCTGTGTGCTCCAGGCGGGAATCGTCCAGGGAGAGGGTAATATTCCGGCTCTGGGCCTTGTGGCTCATAGTCTTTTGGATACTTTCCAGAAGGACGGTGAGGCAGCAGTCGGAATCATCCGTCTGTATAATGCCGGATTCCAACCGGGAGATTTCCAGGATTTCATTGATGAGATGCAGAAGATGGCTGCCTGCATCCTGGATTTTCGTTAAATACTCCAAAAGCTTTTCCGGTTCATGGATATGGTTTTGAGCCAGTGAGGTAAAGCCGGTAATGGCGTTTAAAGGGGTGCGCATATCGTGGGACATATTGGAGAGAAAGGTATTCTTGGAAATATTTGCCAGCCTTGCGTGGCTTAAAGCATCCTCAAAAACTTTCTTCTGCTCCATCTCATAGCGCACTTCCTCGTCCACCCGGCGGGTTCCCAGAACGATACGGGAAAGCTCCTCCTGCTGGCCTACTTTTGCAATGCGCAGCTGGAGATATTGAATCTCCTCCTCCATCCGGACGCGATAGTTGACATAAAATGTCCGGCTGGCGGAAAGTTTTTCCTGGATGTATTCCGGGTCCAGTGCCTGCCGCATGGATGCCCGGTCTTCCGGGCAGACCCATGTTTGCACATAATTGTCGGTAAACCAGCGGAAAGAACGGAATTCCAGTATTTTTCCGAACTGGGGCTGGGTCCTGCTGCTCAGGCGGTAGAGAAGGATCCGGTCCGTGTTCAGATTGGCATAGAGAATGGACTCATAGTTGACGCTGAGGCCTTCTATGACTTCCAGACGGCGCAGGTGCTCCTGGTGAATGACTTTCAGTTCTTTGTCGTATTCGTCGATTTGTGTCTGCAGCAGCCGTTCTTTCAGAAGCTTTTCTTTCAGGAGTGCGTTCCGCTCTTCGATCTGGAACTGCCGTTTGTCCGTGGTGTCGGCCATAAATACGTAAAAAAGATCACCGATGAGATCGCTGTGGACAAAGTGCCCGTAATCCTCCACCCAGCGGACAGCTCCGCCCTTCTGGATAATCCGGTATTCCACATAGTCCAGATCAAAGTGGCTGTGGACAATCTGTTCCCGGATGCTTGCCTCCACATTATCCAGATCCTCCGCGTACACCAGTCCCCGGAAGGTGTTTCCTGTGAGGCTTTGAAATTCTTCCATGGTGCTGCAGTTGAATATATGGAGTACGGTTTTGTTGGCATAGAGAATTTCTTCATCCCCGTCTGCCCGGTAGATAAAGAAGCCCCCTGGTATTTCGTCCATAAACTTTTTGATTTCATGTGCAAAGGACGGGACGGAATAGCCCGAAAGAGAGAGCTCAGGGGAAGACGAGGGGGAAATGTTCCCGGTGTTTGGTGCATATAGTTCATACAGCATATATTCGATTAAATTGGGATTCATTCTAGTTTCTTTGCTCTGCATCGTATCTCCCCTCTGATTTTTCCTATATTATAGCATCCATGGAAGAAATTTTAAATAGAAATCTCTCGTTCCTTGAGAGAAACAGTTGAAAAACTCAAAATTTTGTTCTATATTATTACTAATAGCCATTTTTAGAAGGGATGAGGAGTTATGAAATTGCGGATTGCGGTAATTCCGGGAGACGGAATCGGACCGGAGATTGTGAGAGAGGCCAGGAAAGTTCTTCAAAAGGTGGAAGAGAAGTCCGGCCACCAGTTTGTGTATACGGAGCTCTTAATGGGAGGCGCTTCCATTGACGTTCACGGAGTTCCCTTGACGGAGGAAACCATTGAGAGGGCAAAAGAAAACCAGGCGGTATTGATGGGATCCATCGGAGGAGATGCGGCCACTTCTCCCTGGTATCAGCTTCCGCCCCGGAACCGGCCGGAAGCCGGGCTTTTGAAGCTCCGCAAATCCCTGGGACTGTTTGCCAACCTGCGGCCGGCAATGCTTTACCGGGAGTTAAGAGGAGCCTGTCCCTTAAAGGATGAGGTCATTGGGGAAGGCTTTGATATGATGATTATGAGGGAGCTTACGGGGGGCCTCTATTTCGGAGCCCGGAAGACGGAAGAGGTGGAGGGCCTTCTGACAGCCGTAGATACCCTGACCTACAATGAGGAGGAGATCCGCAGGATTGCCAAACGTGCCTTTGACATTGCCCGGAAGAGGCGGGGGAAGGTCTGCAGCGTGGACAAGGCCAATGTGCTGGATTCCTCCCGCCTTTGGAGAAAGATTGTGGAGGAGACGGCGAAGGCTTACCCGGATGTGGAGCTCTCCCATATGCTGGTAGACAACTGCGCCATGCAGCTGGTGAAAAATCCGGGCCAGTTTGACGTGATTCTCACGGAGAACATGTTCGGGGATATTCTCTCCGACGAGGCCAGCATGGTGACGGGATCCATCGGCATGCTCTCCAGCGCCAGCTTAAACGATACCAAGTTCGGCCTCTATGAGCCCAGCCACGGCTCGGCCCCGGACATTGCGGGACAGGACATTGCCAACCCCATAGCCACCATTCTGTCGGCAGCCATGATGCTGCGCTTTACCTTTGATCTGGACAGGGAAGCCTCTGCCATAGAGCAGGCCGTACAGCAGGTACTGGCGGAAGGTTACCGCACGGCGGACATTTTCTCCCCGGGCTGTAAGAAGGTAGGGACGGCGGAAATGGGAGACTTAATAGCGGCCCGGATTAAATAAATAAAAACGGATATAAGGGAGTATAAATCATGAAGAGCGATGCAGTGACAAAGGGGATGCAGCAGGCGCCCCACAGAAGTTTATTTAATGCTTTGGGACTGACCCAGGAGGAGCTTGACAGGCCTCTGGTGGGAATTGTCAGTTCTTATAACGAGATTGTGCCGGGGCATATGAACCTGGATAAGATTGTGGAGGCCGTGAAGCTGGGGGTAGCCATGGGCGGCGGAACACCCATTGTATTTCCGGCTATTGCCGTCTGCGACGGAATCGCTATGGGACATGTGGGAATGAAATATTCCCTGGTAACCCGGGATCTGATTGCAGACTCTACGGAGTGCATGGCCCTGGCCCATCAGTTTGACGCCCTGGTCATGGTGCCCAACTGTGACAAAAATGTGCCGGGACTTCTGATGGCGGCGGCCCGGATTAACGTTCCCACAATTTTTGTCAGCGGAGGCCCCATGCTGGCCGGACGGGTGAAGGGACAGAAAAGGAGCCTTTCCAGCATGTTTGAGGCAGTGGGAGCCCATGCGGCGGGCCATATGACGGAGGAAGATGTGCGGGAGTTTGAGGAGAAGGTATGCCCCACCTGCGGTTCCTGTTCCGGCATGTACACGGCCAACAGCATGAACTGCCTGACGGAGGCCTTGGGAATGGGCTTAAAGGGCAACGGAACCATTCCGGCTGTCTACTCGGAGCGCATCAAACTGGCCAAACACGCCGGTATGCAGGTCATGGAGCTTTTGCGAAAGAATATCCGTCCCCGGGATATTATGACGGAGAAAGCCTTCTTAAACGCCCTCACGGTGGATATGGCCCTGGGCTGTTCTACCAACAGTATGCTGCATCTTCCCGCCATCGCCCATGAGGCAGGGGTGGATTTGAATATGGAGATTGCCAATGAGATGAGTGCCCGGACCCCCAACCTCTGCCATCTGGCACCGGCAGGCCCTACCTATATGGAGGATTTGAACGAAGCGGGAGGCGTCTATGCGGTGATGAACGAGCTGGACAAGAAGAACCTTCTGCACAGGGATCTGATCACGGTGACGGGAAAGACCGTGGGTGAAAATATTGCAGGCTGTGTGAACCGCAACCCGGAGGTTATCCGTCCCATTGACAATCCTTACAGCGAGATCGGAGGCATTGCCGTTCTGAAAGGTAACCTGGCTCCCGATACGGCGGTGGTGAAGCGCTCTGCCGTGGTGCCGGAGATGATGGTTCATGAAGGCCCGGCCCGGGTGTTTGACTGTGAGGAGGATGCCATCGAAGCCATCAAGGGAGGGAAAATCCTGGCCGGCGACGTGGTGGTGATCCGGTACGAGGGGCCCAAGGGAGGTCCCGGTATGAGGGAGATGCTCAATCCCACCTCGGCCATCGCAGGCATGGGGCTTGGCTCCACGGTGGCCCTGATTACGGACGGACGTTTCAGCGGTGCATCCAGAGGTGCCTCCATTGGCCATGTGTCCCCGGAGGCGGCTGTGGGAGGTCCCATTGCCCTGGTGGAAGAGGGGGACCGGATCCGGATAGACATTCCCGCCAACCGGCTGGAGGTCCTGGTGTCCGGGGAAGAGATGGAAAAGCGGAGAGCTGAGTGGAAGCCAAGAGAGCCCCGGGTGACCACCGGATATCTGGCCCGCTATGCGAAGATGGTGACTTCCGGCAACCGGGGAGCGGTTCTGGAAAATTAATCGGAAAAAGAATGGAGAGAAAAGGATGCAGCTGACAGGATCAGAGATTATAATCGAGTGCTTGAAGGAGCAGGGCGTAGATACGGTGTTCGGGTATCCGGGGGGCGCTATTTTAAATGTGTACGATGAATTGTATAAGCACAGCGGGGAGATCCGCCATATTCTCACGTCCCACGAACAGGGAGCCTCCCATGCGGCGGACGGCTATGCCCGGGCTACGGGCAAGGTGGGGGTGTGCCTGGCTACTTCCGGCCCGGGAGCAACCAACCTGGTGACGGGAATTGCTACGGCTTATATGGATTCCATTCCCATGGTAGCGATTACGGCTAATGTGGGCAAGCCTCTCCTGGGAAGGGATTCCTTCCAGGAAGTGGACATTGCGGGAATCACCATGCCGGTGACAAAGCATAATTATATTGTAAAGGATGTGGAGCTTCTGGCAGATACCCTCCGCCGGGCTTTTTGCATTGCCCGTTCCGGCCGGCCGGGGCCGGTGCTGGTGGACGTGACAAAGGATGTGACGGCCAATTCCACCGAGTACGAGTACCGGAAGCCGGAAGAGATCTGCCATAAGGCGGATCATATCCGGGAGGAAGATCTGGAGACGGCGGCCAAGATGATCCGCAAGGCGAAAAAGCCCTTCCTTTTTGTAGGCGGCGGGGCGGTTCTCTCCGGCGCTTCGGAGGAGATTGGGGAACTGGCCCGGAAAATTCAGGCCCCTGTCTGCGACTCCCTTATGGGAAAGGGAGCATTTCCGGGGGAGGATCCCCTCTATACGGGTATGCTGGGTATGCACGGCACCAAGGCATCCAATTTCGGTGTTACCCACTGCGATCTGCTGATTACCATCGGCGCTAGGTTCAGCGACCGGGTGACGGGAGACGCTTCCCGGTTTGCAAGAAAAGCGAGGATTCTCCAGATTGACATTGATCCGGCGGAGATTAACAAGAATGTCATTGTGGACGCCAGCATTGTGGGAGATGTAAAATCCATTCTCCAAAGGCTGAATCCCATGGTGGAGGAGAAGCATCACGAGGCCTGGATTGCAGAGATTGAGGATTTGAAGCGGAAATATCCTTTGAAATTTGAGGAGAGCCGCCTGACGGGGCCCTATGTGGTAGAAGAGCTTTACCGGGTGACAAAGGGAGAGGCTATTGTCACCACGGAGGTGGGCCAGAACCAGATGTGGGCGGCCCAGTTCTACAAATACAAAGAGCCCAGGACCTTTATTACCTCCGGGGGACTGGGAACCATGGGCTACGGACTGGGAGCCGCCATGGGAGCCAAGCTTGGAAGACCGGAAAAGACGGTAGTAAATGTGGCGGGAGACGGATGCTTCCGCATGAACTTAAACGAGCTGGCTACGGCGTCCCGGTACAACATTCCCATTATCCAGCTGGTTTTGAATAACCATGTGCTGGGTATGGTGCACCAGTGGCAGACTCTTTTTTACAACAGGCACTATTCCGCTACTATTTTGGATGATCAGGTAGATTTTGTGAAAGTGGCGGAGGGCCTGGGAGCCGCAGGTATGCGGGTGACGAAGCGGGAGGAGGTAGCGCCTGCCCTGGAAAAGGCCATTGCCCTTGGCCGCCCGGTGGTGATTGACTGTATCATTGACAGTGAGGATAAGGTGTTTCCCATGGTTGCCGCGGGAGCTCCCATTGAGGAGGCTTTTGATGCGGAAGATCTGAAGAAGCAGAGTATGGAGTAAGGAAGATACGGGCGCCCGGAAGCCGGAAGTTCTTAAGCGGCATTTGCGGCGCCCGGTCCGATCACAGTATCGTTTGAGGGGGAGCAGCAGAGCATGTTAAAGCGGATGCGTTGGTATCTGTGGGTTCTTATGGGAGTGCTTTTGGCCTACATTGGCATTTCCGTCTACTTTATGGAGCATTTTTTCCCGGGAACCACCATCAACGGGGAAAATGCCGGTTTTTTTACAAAGGCCCAGGCGGAGAGGCTTATCTTGGAGCAGGCGGGAGAGTATACCCTGGAACTGAAAGAGCGGGACGGAAACCTCTTAACCTTGGATCCCAAAGAAATGGGAGTTACCTATTATGAGACGGATGCAGTGGGGAAGGTAAAGCGGAGGCAGAACGGCTTTCTCTGGCCCAGGATGTTCTGGACCAGGGATTTTTACCGGATTGCGGCGGGAACCCGGTTTGAGGAGGATGCTTTCCGGGAGGCAGTGGGAGAGCTTTCCTGCTTAAAAGGCGGGGAAAGGTCCCGGGATGCCTGGATTGAGATGACGGAGGAGGGATACAGGGTTCACCCGGAAGCCTACGGAACCCAGGTGGATCGGGAGACACTGGAAGAACAGATCCGGGGTGCCGTATCCAATCAGCTTGAGCGGCTTAGCCTGGAGGAGAGCGGATGCTACATGCCCCCTGCAGTGACGGCAGATTCCCCAAAGATAAAAGCCCTTTCCGGAAAGCTTGACCGGTGGCTGGGAACCCGGGTGACCTACGTGTTCGGTCCGGAAAGCGAGCCGGTGGATCCGAAAGCCCTTGCCGGCTTTATAACATTGGAGGGCTTGGAGGCCTCCTTAAATCCGGAAGCTGTGGCCGCCTGGGTGGGGGAACTGGCAGAGAAAAGGGACACCTACGGCCAGGAGCGCAAGTTTAAAAGTACCCTGCGGGGGACTATTACGGTGAAAGGCGGGAATTTTGGCTGGCAGATTGATCAGGAGGCGGAGAGCCTGGCCCTTCTTAAGCATGTGGAGGCGGGAGAGGTCCTGGAAAAGGAGCCGGCTTATCTGCACAGGGGAAATGCCTGGAGCAGCAATTACGATATCGGGGATACTTATGTGGAAGTGGATATGGGCGCCCAGCATATGTGGGTATATAAGGACGGGAAAGCCGTAATTGATACGGATGTAGTCACAGGAGATATGCGCAGGAACCGGGGAACTCCGGCGGTGGTGGCCTCCATCCAGTACAAAGCCCGCAATGCGGTTTTGCGGGGACCCGGCTATGCCACCCCTGTGAAGTACTGGATGCCTTTCTACGGAGGCTGCGGAATCCACGATGCTTCCTGGCGCCGGGCATTCGGCGGGGAGATTTACCAGACGGACGGCTCCCATGGCTGCGTGAACACGCCGCCGGATGCCGCAGAGATAGTCTATGAAACAGTGGAAGCCGGGACGCCGGTGATTCTCTACTATTAACGGAACGGGAGAAAATAAGGATGAGAGAAGAGACAAAAGAAAAAACAGCTCCCCCCGGAACACAGGAAGGGGGAAGTGCCCGGAATCCCTTGGGGAGCAAACCCGTCCGGGGGCTGCTGTTCCGGTTTGCGGTTCCCAGCATTATCGCCATGCTGGTAGGCTCCCTGTACAATATTGTAGATCAGTTTTTTATCGGCCGCAGCGTAGGAGAGCTGGGGAATGCAGCTACCAATATATCCTTTCCTCTGTCCATTTCCTGTATAGCCATTGCGCTGCTTTTCGGTATCGGGGGAGCTTCCGCTTTTAATATTTCCATGGGGAAAGGAGAGCCCGGGAAGGCGGTTGTCTATCTTGGAAATGCGGCGTCCATGCTCTTTGGCTGCGGCCTGGTTCTCTGTCTTTTGACCCTTCTGTTCCTGGAACCGCTGCTTTGCTTTTTCGGTTCTCCGGACAATGTGCTTGGGTATGCCAGGACCTATACGGGAATCGTGGCTCTCGGATTTCCTTTTCTGATCCTGGCCACCGGAGGCGGGCACCTCATCCGGGCAGACGGAAGGCCCAAAATCAGTATGCTCTGCAATCTGGCAGGAGCCCTTATCAATGTGGTCCTGGATGCCTTCTTTGTCTTTGGCTTTCATATGGGGATGGCGGGGGCTGCCGCAGCCACCATAGTAGGCCAGATGATTTCCGCTGTGATGACAGTGTACTTTCTGCGCCGCTGCCGCACGGTGTCTATTTTAAGAAAACATTTGAAAATCCAAAGAGGGGCGGTGCTGCGGATTATGTCCCTGGGAACTGCGCCTTTCAGCAACCAGGTGGCTATGATGCTGGTGCAGATTGTCATGAATAAATCCCTGAAATATTATGGTTCCATCTCTGCCTACGGGGAGGCCATCCCCATCGCCTGTGCAGGGATTATTACGAAGGTGAACCAGGTATTCCTGGCCTTTATCATCGGGATTTCCCAAGGCCTCCAGCCCATTACCAGTTTCAATTACGGAGCCAGGCAGTATGGGAGAGTGCGGGAGGCCTACCGGACTGCAGTAACCTGGGGCTTTTTCATTGCCCTGGCGGCTTTTTGTATGTTCCAGTTTGCACCCAGGCAGATTATCTCTATCTTCGGGAACGGTTCCGAGGAATACTATGGGTTTGCCGTCCGCTATTTTCATATTTACCTGTTTTGTACCTTTATCAATTTCCTGCAGCCTATAAGCTCCAACTTTTTTACCTCCATCGGAAAGCCCAGGCGGGGGACCTTTCTATCCCTCACAAGGCAGATTCTCTTTCTTCTGCCACTGCTTTTGCTTCTGCCCCGGTGGCTGGGCATGGAGGGCATTATGTATGCGGGACCCATAGCTGACGCCTCGGCAGGCCTGGCGGCCATACTTATGGTGGGACAGGAACTTCGGAGGAAGGAATACCAGGAGATGCAAAAAAAGGCTGTTCCCGGAGACTGATTTGTTGCTTTTTTACATTGACATGTTTTTAACGATTCTGTAAAATAAAGTGCATTAACCGGAAGAGGAGGTATAAGATTGAAACGCGTATATAATTTTTCCGCAGGTCCGGCGGTTCTGCCGGAGGAAGTGTTGAGAGAAGCTGCCGAGGAGATGCTGGATTACCGGGGAACGGGTATGTCCGTGATGGAGATGTCCCACCGCTCCAAGGTGTTTGAGGGGATTTTAAATGAGGCAGAGAGTGATCTCCGGGAACTGATGCACATCCCGGCAGGCTATAAAGTGCTGTTCCTCCAGGGAGGAGCCCATCTGCAGTTTGCCATGATTCCCATGAATCTGATGAAGAACCGCACGGCAGATTACATTGTCACGGGACAGTGGGCAAAGAAAGCCTGGAAAGAAGCCCAGATTTACGGGAAAGCCAACAAGATTGCTTCCTCCGAGGACGAAACCTTTTCCTATATTCCCGACTGCTCGGATCTGGACATCAGCTCCGATGCGGACTACGTGTATATCTGCGAGAACAATACCATCTACGGCACAAAGTTCCATACCCTTCCCAATACCAAGGGAAAGATTCTGGTCTCCGACGTGTCCTCCTGCTTTCTGTCCGAACCTGTGGATGTGGAGAAATACGGCTTGATTTACGGCGGCGTTCAGAAAAACATTGGTCCCGCAGGCATGGTGATAGCCATTATCCGGGAAGATTTGATCACGGAGGACACCCTGCCGGGGACGCCCACCTATATGAAGTATAAGATCCATGCCGACGCCAATTCCCTTTACAATACGCCTAATGCTTACTGTATCTACATGTGCGGCAAAGTGTTCAAATGGATTCAGAGAACAGGGGGGCTTGCAGCTATGAAAGCCCGTAACGAAGAGAAGGCGGCCCTGCTCTATGATTTCCTGGATGAGAGCAGGCTGTTCCGGGGGACGGTGAGAAAAGAAGACCGCTCTTTGATGAACGTGCCCTTTGTGACAGGGGATGCCCAGACGGATGCAGCCTTTGTAAAAGCGGCGGAGGAAGCCGGTTTCGTGAATCTTAAGGGCCACCGGAGTGTAGGCGGCATGCGGGCCAGCATTTACAATGCCATGCCAAGGGCAGGCGTAGAGGCCCTTGTGGAGTTTATGAGAAAATTTGAGGAGGAGAACAAAGCCCATGTATAAGTACAAATGCCTGAATCCAATCGCCAAATTCGGCCTGGACCACTTCACCAGGGAATATGCCCAGGTGGAGGAGATGGAGGAGGCGGATGCAGTCCTGGTCCGCAGTGCGGCTATGCACGATATGGAATTTCCGAAAAATTTACATACCATCGCCCGGGCGGGAGCCGGGGTCAACAACATTCCCCTGGGCAAGTGCGCAGAACAGGGAATCGTAGTTTTTAACACGCCGGGAGCCAATGCCAACGGCGTGAAGGAGCTGGTTATCGCCGGGCTTCTGATGGCCTCCAGGGATATTATCGGAGGCGTGAACTGGGTCCAGTCCGAGCGGCAGAACGAGGAGATTGCGAAGCTCTCCGAAAAGCAGAAGAAGCAGTTTGCGGGCCATGAGATCCAGGGGAAAAAGCTGGGGATCATCGGCCTGGGAGCTATCGGCGTCCAGGTAGCCAACACAGCTACCCATCTGGGCATGGAAGTACTGGGGTACGATCCCTATATCTCCGTGGAGGCGGCTTGGAATCTTTCCCGGAGCATCCGGCATATTACCAACGTGGACGATATTTACCGGGAGTGCGATTATATTACCATACATGTTCCCCTTCTGGAGAGCACAAAGAAAATGATTAACCAGGATGCCATTGACCGGATGAAGGAAGGGGTGGTGGTGCTGAACTTTGCCCGGGATCTGCTGGTAGACGAGGAGGCCATGGTGGCGTCTTTGCGGACCGGGAAGGTAAAGCGCTATGTGACGGATTTCCCCAACCCGGTGACGGCGGGAGCCAAGGGAACCATTGTGATTCCCCATCTGGGAGCTTCCACGGAGGAAGCGGAGGAAAACTGCGCCCGGATGGCGGTGAAAGAGGTCCGCTGCTATCTGGAGCACGGAAATATCAAAAATTCCGTCAACTATCCGGACTGCGATATGGGGGTGCCCAGCTATCCGGCCCGGATCGCCATCTGCCACAAGAATGTGAAAAACATGCTGAATAAATTTACGGTAATTCTGGGGGAAGAGAATCATAACATCGGAAATATGACCAATAAAAGCCGGGGAGACTACGCCTATTCCATGTTTGACTTGGAAAACCGGGTAAGCCCGGAGCTGATCCGCAAGCTGGAGGCTGTGCCTGGAGTGCTGAAAGTGCGGGTGATCTGCTGATGGCTGATATCAGGCCTTTTGCGGCCCTTAGGCCGGCCCCGGGAAGGGAAGGGGAGATAGCGGCTCTTCCCTATGACGTGTACAGCCGCCAGGAGGCCAGGGCCTTCGTGGCAGGGCATCCCGGTTCCTTCTTGAAAATTGACCGGCCGGAGACCCAGTTCCCCGCTCATGCGGATATGTATGGGGATGCGGTGTACGGGAAGGCCCGGGAGCTTCTGGAGGAGATGAAGACGGAAGGGGCTTTTGTCCGGGACAGGGAAAATGCCTATTATCTGTATGAACTGACTATGGACGGCAGGAGCCAGACGGGAATCGTAGCCTGCGCTTCCCTGGATGATTATCTGGAAAATGTCATTAAAAAGCATGAAAATACCAGGAGGGAGAAGGAGGAGGACCGGGTCCGGCATGTAGACGCCTGTAATGCCCAGACGGGACCTATCTTTCTGGCCTGCCGGAGCCACCCGGTGCTCCGGGAGATGATTGCCCGGGAGAAAGAAAATCCCCCCCTCTTTTCCTTTGTTTCGGAGGACGGTATCGGGCACCGGGGCTGGAGGATAGAGGATAGAGGCCGGAGGAATGAGATCCGGCAGGCATTTGCGGGAATGGAATCCCTCTATATTGCAGACGGGCACCACCGGGCGGCCTCCGCAGTCCGGGTGGGGCAGATGCGAAGGGCAGCCCATCCGGGATATACGGGAGAGGAAGAGTTCAACTATTTCCTGTCTGTTATTTTCCCGGAGGATGAATTGCTGATTATGGACTACAACCGGGTGGTGCGGGATTTGAACGGATGGAGCCCGGAGGAATTTCTTAGGCAGGCGGAAAAGGTCTTTAGGGTGGAACCTTTGGCAGGTCCCAGGCATCCGGGGAGGAAGGGAGAGATTGCCCTGTGCCTGAAGAAGGGCTGGTATCTTCTGACCCTGAAACCGGAATATGAAAACGGCGACCCGGTAGAGGGGCTTGACGTATCCCTTCTCCAGAGAGAATTGCTGCACCCGGTTCTTGGCATCGGGGATCCCAGAACCGACAAACGTATAGATTTTGTGGGAGGAATCCGGGGACTGGAGGAATTGGAGCGGCGGGTACATCGGGATATGGAAGCGGCCTTTGCCATGTATCCCACTTCCATCGGGGAATTGTTTGCCGTTGCAGACGCCGGACGGCTGATGCCGCCCAAATCCACCTGGTTTGAGCCGAAACTGCGCAGCGGCCTTTTTATACATGAATTAACATAGGGTTTCTGTCCTCTTGTGCTTTCGCCTATGGCAGTCCTTGGAAAAGCAGCTTCTTTCGTGATTTTTACCCGGCAGGCCTGGCGGATTTTTTTCCATATATAGGCGCTTTTCCGGAAAACAGGGGAAATATTGGGGGAAATTGATGGATTTGGAGAAATCTTCCGGCTTCGTTGCATAAAAAGCAGAAAGGGATTATAATAGAACCGTTAGTGATGTTTCACTTTTCTTGGAAGAAGTATTGAGGAGGATTAAAATGACTGCTAAGAAGGGAACAGAGATACCGAAGAAGACGGCGGCAGCGGTATCTGCTAAGACAGAGAGCGTAACAGCAACCGTAAAAGAAAGTGCCGCAAAAGAAGAAGCGGTAAAGGTAGAGAAAGCCCCTGCAAAGAAGACGGCAGCACCCAAAAAGGCTGCGGCAAAGGCTGCGCCCAAGACGACAAAAACTACGAAGGCAGAGAAGGAAGCGGCGAGCCAGAATGTATATATTCAGTTTGCAGGAAAGGAGTTCCGGCTGGAGGATATCGCAGAGCAGGCGAAAAATGCCTGGGTGGCGGAAGGCCATCGTGCATCATCCTTAAAGAGCCTGGACGTGTATGTAAAACCGGAAGATTCCGCTGCATACTATGTGGTGAACGGCAAGGCTGCCGGAAAGATCGATCTGTAGAGATTGAAAAAGAAAAAAGATTTTTCGTATCCCCGGCCGGGATTTTCCGGCCGGGGATATTTTTTTATCTCCCGTTTGACGAACGGCTTCCCATATGCTAAACTGTTAAAATAGGTGAAAAGAGAATTGAACAGCAGCAGAAAGTGTGTGCCAAAAGGCACAGAAAAGGGAATTGGGTGGAAATCCCAAGCGATCCGGTCACTGTATTCAGGGAGCGAGGCCCCATAGATCCATTGCGCCAGGGAGCGTGAGAAGGGGCGGCCAAGCGGGGAACTGTAAGCCAGGAAACCTGCTTTCTGTGTGGATTAGACAGGCTTCCGAGGAAAGCGGTTCTGATAAAGGTTAGGGAAAAGATCCGTTTTGCGTGCGGATCTTTACTTATGCAGAAAAAGACAGGGAGTGGGTATATGGTATCGTTTATCGGGGCAGGACCGGGAGATCCGGAACTTCTGACCATCAAAGGGAAGAGATTAATTGACAGTGCGGACATTATTATTTATGCAGGTTCTCTTGTAAATCCCCAGGTGCTGGCGGATGCCAAAGAGGGTGCAGTCATTTACAACAGCGCGGGCATGACTCTGGAGGAAGTGCTGGCAGTGATGAAGGACGGCGAGGAGAGGGGGCTCAAGGTGGTCCGGGTTCATACGGGGGATCCGGCAGTCTTCGGTGCCCACCGGGAGCAGATGGACGCCTTGGAGCGTATGGGAATTGCATACGAAGTGATTCCCGGGGTCAGTTCCTTTCTGGCTGCTGCTGCGGTGCTGAAGAAGGAGTACACCCTGCCCGGGGTGAGCCAGACGGTGATTCTCACCCGGATGGAAGGGCGTACCCCCATGCCGGAAGGGGAGAAACTCCTTGATCTGGCCAGGCATCAGGCTACCATGATTATTTTCTTGAGCGTGGGGATGATAGAGGAGCTGGCAGCTACCCTGCGGCAGGCATACCGGGAGGATACGCCTGTGGCGGTGGTCTATAAGGCTACCTGGGAGGACCAGAAAATTGTCCGGGGGACCCTTCTGGATATTGGGGACAAGGTGAGAGAGGCAGGGATCCGGAAAACGGCCCTGACAGTGGTGGGGGATTTCCTGGGGGATGAGTACGAATTGTCCAAATTGTATGACAAAACCTTTACCCACGAGTTTCGAAAGGGAGTACAGGAGTAAATGGGGATTCAGCTTTTGAGCATCAGCCACAAGACAGCTCCTCTGGAGATCCGGCGGCTCTTTGCCTTTACACAGGAGCAGCAGGAGAAACTGGGGCATGATTTCCTGGAGGAGGACGGCGTGGAGGAGTGTGTAATCATTGCCACCTGCAACAGGACGGAGAGCTACGTGTACGGGGCGGACACGGGCCGCCGCCAGAATCTGTTCCAGAGGCTGCAGCGGATTCTCCTTCGGGAGGCCGGGGCTTTAAAAACAGAGCACATTACGGATTACCTGCGCTTTTACCAGGATGAGAAGGCGGTGCGGCATCTCTTTCTGGTGACGGCGGGGCTTGATTCCATGGTGGTGGGAGAGGATCAAATTCTGGGACAGGTCCGGAAAGCCCACGATCGGGCCAGGGAGACGGGGACGGCCGGGAAATATCTCAACACCCTGTTTCGCTATGCCGTCACCTGCGCCAAGAAGATAAAGACGGAGACGGAGCTCTCCAAGTCTTCCGTGTCTACGGCTACCCTGGCAATCAAAGCGGCGGAGGAGGTCTTGGGGGATCTGAAGGGAAAGAAAATTATGGTGATCGGAGGAACGGGACAGATCGGCGGCATTGTCCTCAAAAATCTCTGCAGTATGAAAGGCCTTCATATTTACAGCACCATCCGCAGCGTAACCCTGACCCACGACGCCCATTTTAAAAGCGAAAGTAACCAGGTCATCGACTACCGGGAGCGTTATGATTATGTGGATGAGATGGACGTGATTATCAGCGCCACGGCCAGTCCCCACTATACCATGGCCTGTTCCAAGGTACAGGAGCGCCTA
>CAJUMM010000041.1 GCA_910586955.1 uncultured Lachnospiraceae bacterium
GTTCCAGAACAAGGATAAAGCTATGCAGATGCTCAAAGCCAAGCTGTTCCTTCTGGAACAGCAGAAGAATGCGGAGAAGCTCTCGGGAATCCGGGGAGAGGTCAAGGAGATTGGCTGGGGGAACCAGATCCGCTCTTATGTGATGCAGCCCTATACTCTGGTCAAGGATCACAGAACCAGTGCGGAAATAAGCAATGTAAATGGGGTTATGGACGGAAACCTGGATCCTTTTATCAACGCCTATTTAAAGTGGGTAAATACCAGGGAAGAGGAAGACGCCTGAGCATAAGCCGGGCATGTAGATTGGACGGCGGAAACCGGACGCTGCGGGAAATCCTGCGGCCTCCGGTTTCCTTGTGTATTTTTCTGTTTTTTTACTTGCAATCTGAGGTCAAATGTGATAAGATTTGACCTGTTGAAATCCACAGTAGAAATACAAATGTTTTTGAAAGGCGAACACGGAGGAGAAAAATGTCGGAGAAAAGTAAGTATTTTGTGGTGAAACAGAAGGCAGTTCCGGAAGTCCTGCTGAAAGTGGTGGAAGCCAAGCGGCTTTTGGAGTCTTCCAAAGCTATGACTGTCCAGGATGCCACGGAACGGGTGGGGATCAGCCGGAGTTCCTTCTATAAATATAAGGATGATATTTTTCCCTTTCACGACAACTCCAAAGGCAAAAGCATTACCTTTATCCTGCAGATGGATGACGAGCCGGGACTTTTATCCCTGGTGCTTCAGACCATTGCGGAATATAAGGGAAATGTGCTGACCATTCATCAGACCATACCCATTAACGGAGTGGCGACTCTGACCCTTACGGTAGATTTGCTGCCGATTACCAGGGATGTGTCCTCTATGATTGAGCAGATAGAAGGTCAGCCGGGCATTCACTATCTAAAAATACTGGCGAAGGAGTAGAGAAAATGATTCAGATTGCGGTTATGGGATACGGAACGGTAGGTTCCGGAGTGGTGGAAGTACTGAACACCAATCAGTCCAGCATTGATAAGCGGGCGGGAGAGGCGATTCATGTGAAATATGTGCTGGATCTGCGGGATTTCCCCGGGGATCCGGTGGAGTCCGTACTGGTCCATGATTTTGAGACCATTGTGCAGGATCCGGAGATCCGCATTGTGGTGGAGGTTATGGGAGGCGTGGAGCCTGCGTACACTTTTACAAAGAGATGCCTGGAGGCGGGCAAGAGCGTCTGCACTTCCAACAAGGAGCTGGTGGCCCGGCACGGGGCGGAACTTTTGGAGCTGGCCAGAGAGCGGAATCTGAATTATCTCTTTGAGGCCAGCGTGGGAGGCGGGATTCCCATTATCCGGCCGTTAAATTCTTCCCTCACCGCAGATGAGATTACAGAGATCACGGGAATTTTAAACGGAACCACCAATTACATTTTAAGTAAGATGAGCCATGAGGGAATCGGCTTTGAGACGGCTCTTAAAGACGCCCAGGCAAAGGGGTATGCGGAGCGCAACCCGGAGGCGGATGTGGAGGGTTACGACGCCTGCAGAAAAATTGCCATTCTCACCTCCCTGGTCAGCGGCCGGCAGGTAGACTTTGAGGATATTTACACCGAGGGAATTACGAAAATTACGGCAGAAGATATCCAGTACGCCAAGAAGATGGGCAGGGCTGTGAAGCTGCTGGCCACAAGCAAGAAAGAGGAGGGCCGGTTTTTTGCTATGGTGGCCCCCTTCCTCATCAATGAGCTTCATCCCCTTTACAGCGTTAACGACGTATTCAACGCTATTTTCGCCAAGGGAAATGTGCTGGGAGATGTAATGTTCTACGGAAGCGGAGCCGGGAAACTGCCTACGGCCAGCGCCGTGGTGGCAGATGTGGTAGATGCGGCCAAGCACCTGCACCGCAGCATCATGACCTTCTGGAGCAGCCAGAAGATGGAACTGGCGGACATCAGCAATGCCAAGCGGCGGTTCTTTGTGCGGGTGAAAGGCGATTCCAAGAAGGATGCCATTAAGATGGCGGAGATTTTCGGTCCTATTGAGGTGGTGAAAGTGAACCTGGCAGGGGAGTTCGGCTTTGTCACAGGAGAATACACGGAGGCGGAGTACCAGGAGCGGGCGTCCCGGACGGATGCCGTGATCAACCGGATCCGCATGGAAGGATAGAGGCTATGAAATACGCAGTTGTTCTTGGAGACGGGATGGCGGATGAGCCGGTGGAAGCCCTGGGAGGAAAGACGCCTATCCAGTACGCCTATACCCCTGTGCTGGATGAGCTGGCCGGCAGGTCGGAGATTGGCCTGGCTTATATGATACCGGAGGGTATGAAACCGGGCAGCGATACGGCCAATCTCTCCGTCTTGGGCTATAACCCGAAGGATTATTATACAGGACGTTCTCCTTTGGAGGCTTTAAGCATCGGTGTGGATATGAAGCCGGAGGATATTGCCCTGCGGATGAACCTGATTACGGTTTCCGAAACAGGAACCTCTTATGAGGAGCAGACGATTCTGGATCACAGTTCCGGGGAAATCAGCACGGAAGAGGCGGCTCTTCTGGTAGATGCCCTTCGCAGGGAACTGGAGGATGATTTATACAAACTGTATGTGGGAACCAGCTACCGCCATCTGCTTATCTGGGAAGGCGGAAAGGTTTTGGAACTGACGCCTCCCCATGACGTGCTGGGAGGGAAGGTGGGAGATTACCTGCCGTCGGATGCCCGGCTTCTGGAGATGCAGAGGAAAAGCTACGAGATACTTTCCGGTCATCCGGTGAATCGAAAGCGGAAGGCAAGAGGGGAAAATCCGGCCAATTCCTGCTGGTTCTGGGGAGCCGGAACCCGTCCGGCCCTTTCCTCCTTTGAAGAAAAGTACCGCAAAAAGGGAGCTATGATTTCTGCGGTGGATCTGCTCAAGGGCATTGCCGTAGGGGCCGGGATGAAAAATATTTCTGTGGAAGGGGCCAACGGCCAGCTTCATACCAACTATGAGGGAAAGGCCCAGGCTGCGGCGGATGCCCTCCTGAGAGGCGGATACGATTTTGTCTATGTCCATGTGGAAGCTCCCGACGAAATGGGCCATCAGGGCAGTCATGAGCGGAAGGTCCAGGCAATAGAATATTTGGATCAGAGATTAATCGGAAGATTAAAGGAAAGCCTGGATGCCTCCGGGGAGGAGTACCGCCTTTTGGTGCTTCCGGATCACCCGACCCCGGTGCGGCTGCGGACCCATACGGCGAACCCTGTGCCTTACCTTCTCTATGACAGCAGCCGGGAGTTTAAAAGAATCGGGCGCTACAGCGAGGAGGAAGCCCTGGAGGGCGGAATTGTCCAAAGGGAGGGTTATAAGCTGATGGAGCGGCTTTTTGACAGGTAAGACCAGGCGGATGGGGAAACAGAAAGACATACGAAGACGAGGAGAAAAGCAATGCTGATAGTGAAAAAATTTGGCGGAACATCCGTAGGCGACAAAGAGAGAATTTTCAATGTAGCCAGAAGATGTGCGGAGGAGTACAGAAAAGGAAATGACATTATTGTCGTTCTTTCTGCAATGGGAAAGACTACAGACGAATTGATTGCCAAGGCATACGAGATCAACCCGAATCCCCCCAAACGGGAGCTGGATATGCTTCTGACTACGGGAGAACAGGTTTCCGTGGCGCTGATGGCCATGGCCTTTGATACCATGGACGTTCCGTCGGTATCTTTGAACGCTTTCCAGGTGGCCATGCACACCACCCGGATTCACGGCAATGCCCGTCTGAAGCGTATTGATTCAGACCGGATTATGCACGAGCTGGAGCACCGGAGAATTGTGATTGTGACCGGTTTCCAGGGAATTAACAAATACGATAATTATACCACTTTAGGCCGGGGAGGCTCCGACACTACGGCGGTAGCCCTTGCGGCAGCCCTGCATGCGGACGCCTGTGAGATTTATACGGATGTGGATGGGGTATATACGGCAGATCCCCGGTACGTTCCCAAGGCCAGGAAGCTGGAGGAAATTACTTACGATGAAATGCTGGATCTGGCTACCCTGGGCGCCGGGGTACTGCACAACCGGTCCGTGGAGATGGCGAAGAAATACGGAGTACAGCTGGTAGTAAGGTCAAGCCTGAATGATCACGAAGGAACGATAGTTAAGGAGGAAACGAACGTGGAGAGAATGTTAATCAGCGGAGTGGCGCTGGATCGGAATACAGCCAGAATTTCAGTAATCGGATTGAAGGATGAGCCGGGTATGGCATTTAAGCTGTTTAACCTGCTGGCAAGAGCCAATATCAATGTGGACGTAATCCTGCAGTCCATCGGGCGCGAGAATACGAAGGATATTTCCTTTACGGTTTCCCGGGACGAGGCGGATGCGGCTGTTGAGATTCTAAAGGAGAATATGAGCCGGATCGGAGGAAAGAATATTTCCTGCAATCGTGAGGTGGCCAAGGTATCCATCGTAGGAGCCGGCATGATGTCTAACCCCGGTGTGGCGGCGAAAATGTTTGAAGCACTTTACAACCAGAATATTAATATCAACATGATCTCCACCTCGGAAATCCGCGTGACGGTGCTGATTCACGAGAAAGATGCAGAGCGGGCGGCCAATGCGGTGCATGACGCTTTTGGGCTGGAGGAGTAGGAAATAAAAGAGCCTGCCGGAATGTGTTACTATTTCCGGCAGGCTTTTTGGCCTTTTGTAAAGATAGGGCCCATGGACAGGGGCGTCTTGCCTCCTATTCAACGACGCTGGGCTTCGGTTTTATATCCTGGTAGAACTGTGCCATAGACGCATGGAAATAAGGCTGGATCCAAAGAAAAGCCAAGCCGGAAGAGCCTATTACAAGAAAGGCAAAGGGAAGAAACCCAAGCCACAGGCCCAGCATACGTCCTTTTTGTCCCCTCATAAGCTGTATACTGGCAAGCAGGGCTTCCTGGGGGGAGCAGGAGAGATCATCCAGCAGGATATAAGTGGAAAGACAAAAAGGCAGAGCTGTGACGAGAGCGGGCACGAGTCCGGCCAGAGACAGCAAAAGAACCGGAGCCAGGGCCGGGAGGAGCCGGGAGGGTTCCAAGCCTCTTGGGATCCGCAGGTAACAGGATATGGCAGGGATGAACCAAACCAGGAAGATAAGGCCCCGGAAGGCAAAGGTCAGCAAAAAAGCGTCCGGCTGGTTCCGGAAGCCGTAGAACAGCCGCGAGGGCTGTTTTTTGTCCTGTCCGGGTTTCAGGGTATAGATAAATTGAACCATGCCCACCTCCATCAGGGCGGCAAGAAGCAGAATAATGCCCCAGAGAACCCAGTAAAGACTGTGGGAAAGGATGTCTTCTCCCTGGGCAAAGCCGCTGTAATGGGGCAGCAGGGACAGGGCGAAGAAAAAGAGGGACAGGGAGGTAGCCATGGAAGTAGACTGGAAATAATTTCCGGTTAGGGCGGCTCTCGCCCGCCGTTTTAATTCTTTGGTTGGAGCGTTCATAAAGGCTTTCCTCCTGCAGGCAGCTGGTTCATCCAGCTGTTATAAAATTCCAGAAGCGCTTCCTGGAGCGCTTCCGGATCCATAATCGTCTCCAGATCAAATAAGGTAAAGAGCAGGATCAGGGAAAAGGCCACAAGAAAAACCGTAATCACCACGGAAAAGGCGGAGATTGCCAGTCCGAATACGGCCTTGTCCGGCATTTTAAAGCTGCCGCCTCTGGAGAGTACGGCAAAGAGAATACTCATGCTTGCAAATACAATGGCGTAGGGCCAGTAAAACAGGGAGAGGATGGACAAAAGGGAAAGCACCCCCAGAATCTGGGCTGCGGTGGCCATGGGATTTCGGTTTGGATGCGGTGTCTGTTCCATGGGGATTCCTCCTGTGATTTATAGTTCCGCTGATTTTGATTTTTGTTCCGGCAGGGCAGCGGCCCTTCTGAACAAGTATAGCACAGGAAATCCGGGAAGACAAATGATTCTTGCAGACCGGGAAAGTTTTGTTTATAATAAAAAGGCTGATAAGTAAAGGAGAAAAATTCTATGGATATTCTAAAGAAACTGACCGGAGAGCTGGGAATCCAGCAGTGGCAGACCCAGGCTGCGGTCCAGCTGATTGATGAGGGAAATACCATTCCTTTTATTTCCAGATACCGCAAGGAGGTTACCGGGTCCCTGAACGATGAGGTTCTCCGTACCTTAAACGAGCGCCTGTCTTATCTGCGCAATCTGGAAGAGAAGAAAGAGCAGGTTCTTAACAGCATCGAAGAGCAGGGAAAGCTGACGGATGAGTTAAAGGCCCAGATTTTGGCTGCGGAGACTCTGGTGGTAGTAGATGACTTGTACCGCCCCTACCGTCCCAAACGCCGTACCCGGGCAACCATTGCCAAGGAAAAGGGGCTGGAAGGCCTGGCAGATGTGATCCGCCTGCAGATGATCCGCCGCCCTTTGGAGGAAGAGGCTATTGCTTATATATCGGAGGAAAAGGGTGTTGCCACGGCGGAGGAAGCCATTGCCGGAGCCGGAGATATTCTGGCGGAGGCCATCTCGGATGAGGCGGATTATCGGATCTATATCCGGAAGCTGACCTTTGACGAGGGAATGATCCTTTCGGCGGCTAAGGATGAGAAACAGGCAAGTGTCTATGAGATGTATTACAACTTTGAAGAACCGGTGAAACGCCTGGCCGGCCACCGGATCCTGGCTTTGAACCGGGGGGAGGCGGAAAAGGTTCTCACGGTAAAGCTGGAAGCGCCGGAGGAGCGGATCTTGCGTTTCCTGGAGAAAAAAGTGATTGTCCGGGAAAATCCTTATACAGAACCGGCACTGAAGGCGGTCATTGAGGACAGCTATAAGCGCCTAATCGCTCCGGCCATTGAGCGGGAGATCCGGAATGAACTTACGGAGAAGGCCGAAGACGGAGCTATCCGGGTTTTCGGGAAGAACCTGGAACAGCTTTTGATGCAGCCGCCCATTGTGGGACAGGTGGTGCTGGGCTGGGATCCGGCCTTCCGCACGGGCTGCAAGCTGGCTGTGGTGGATGCCACGGGAAAGGTGCTGGATACGGTGGTGATCTACCCCACGGCGCCTCAGAACAAGGTGGCGGAGGCAAAGGCGGTTCTGAAAAAGCTGATTCAGAAGTACCATATTACCCTGATTTCCGTGGGAAACGGAACGGCTTCCCGGGAGTCGGAGATGGTGATTGTAGAGCTCTTAAAAGAGCTGCCTGTGAAAGTACAGTATGTGATTGTCAATGAGGCCGGGGCCTCCGTATATTCGGCCAGCAAACTGGCTACGGAGGAGTTCCCTAATTTCGACGTGGGGCAGAGAAGCGCCGCCTCCATTGCCAGGCGCCTCCAGGATCCCCTGGCAGAATTGGTAAAAATTGATCCCAAGTCCATCGGCGTGGGCCAGTACCAGCATGACATGAACCAGAAGAAATTAAGCGAAGCTCTCTCCGGCGTGGTGGAGGACTGCGTAAACCGGGTGGGGGTGGATCTGAATACAGCGTCGGCTTCCCTGCTGGAATACATTTCCGGTATCAGCAAAACCTTGGCGAAGAATATTGTGGCTTACCGGGAGACCAACGGCCGGTTTTCCGATCGGAAGGAGCTTCTGAAGGTGGCTAAGCTGGGGCCCAAAGCCTATGAGCAGTGTGCAGGCTTTATGCGGATTGCAGGAGGAAAGAATCCTCTGGATACCACCAGCGTACACCCGGAATCCTACGAGGCGGCGGGGAAGCTCTTGGCTTCTATGGGTTATGAGAAAGAGGATATTTTAAGCGGGGCCTTAAAGGGCTTGTCCAAGAAGGTGAAGGACTATCAGAGGCTTTCCAAAGAGCTTGAGATTGGGGAGATTACCTTGAGGGACATTGTGAAGGAGCTGGAGAAGCCGGCCCGGGATCCCAGGGATGAGATGCCCAAACCTATCCTGCGGACAGATGTGCTGGAGATGAAGGATCTGGCCCCCGGAATGGTTCTTAAGGGAACGGTGCGCAACGTGATTGATTTCGGTGCCTTCGTGGATATCGGAGTGCATCAGGACGGGCTGGTTCATATTTCCCAGATTACCGATAAGAAATTTATCAAACATCCCCTGGAAGCAGTCAGTGTGGGGGATGTGGTGGACGTGAAGGTCATGAGCGTAGATCTGCAGAAGAAGCGGATTGCGCTGACGATGAAAAATCTGTAGGGAGCATAGGTCTTATTCGCACACATGCTCCAGCCCCTGGTCCATAATAGTGGCTACATGGTCGTCGGCCAGGGAATAGTAGATGGTCTTTCCGTCCCGGCGGAATTTTACCAGGGACATCTGTTTCAGAATGCGCAGCTGGTGGGAGATGGCGCTCTGGGTCATGGACAGCTTGTTGGCAATGTCCTGGACGCAGAGTTCCTGTCCGAAGAGCGTATATAAAATTCGGATCCGGGTGGGATCACCAAAGACTTTAAATAATTCCGCAAGGCGGTAGAGGGTTTCGTCCTCCATAGGAAGACGTTTCTTGGTAACATTCATTGGGTAACCTCCAGGCTGTAAAAAAGAAGATAAGCTGTTTTTTCTATTTTATCGGAAAAAAGGGAATTGGTCAAATCATTTCCGTTAGATATGCAGAAGGGACCGCCACAGATTTGTGTATTTCTGCGGCGGTCTCTCTGTTAAGGAAAACTATTTCCGGTACAAGATACGGATGGAATTGAGCACGCAGAGCATAGCCACTCCCGTGTCTGCAAATACGGCCATCCACATGTTGGCGAAGCCCATAAGGCCGAGAATCATCACTGCCACTTTGATAACCAGGGCAAAAACCACGTTCTGCAGGGCGATGCGGCTGGCGCTGCGGGCAATAGCAATGGACTGGGGCACTGCCTCTACATTGGAGGTCATAAAGACGGCGTCTGCGGCCTCGATAGCTGCGTCTGCACCGCTGCCCATAGCGGCTCCCACATCGGCTCCGGCCAGGACGGGAGCGTCGTTGATTCCGTCCCCCACAAACATTACCAGCCCGTATTTCTCACGTATCCGGCCCAGGATTTCCAGTTTGTCCTGGGGCAGAAGCTTGGCGTGGACCTCGTCAATTCCGGTGGCTTGGGCTACGGCCTCGGCGCCTGCCTGGGCGTCTCCGGTGAGCATGACTGTGTGAAGCCCCATGGATTTCAAACGCCGGATAGCTGTTTTGGCATCGTCTTTTACGGTGTCGGAGATAATGAGATACCCTTCCGGCTTCCCGTTTATGGCCACATATACCTCAGCTCCGTAAAGATTTTCCTTTTGCTCCGGAAGCATTACCTGATATTCTTCCATCAATTTCCGGTTTCCGCAGAGAACCCTGCCTTCCGGCATCTGGGCGGAAATGCCATGGCCTGGGATCTCCTCCAGAGAAGAAGGGATATCCAGTGCCAATCCCCGTTCTCTGGCAGCGTTTACAATGCTGGCCCCAATGGGATGAGTGGAGTGCTGTTCGCAGCCTGCGCAGATGCGCAGAAGTTCCTCTTCCCTTTGGTCTCCGGTGGAAATGATTTTCTGGAGACGGAAATTTCCTTCCGTAATGGTTCCTGTTTTGTCCATGACTACAGCACCCAGACGGCTTAAGGATTCCATGGCTACCCCGCCCTTAAAGAGGATTTTTTTCTTGGAACCGGCTCCGATGCCGGAGAAAAACGCCAGGGGTACGCTGAGAACCAGGGCGCAGGGGCAGCTCATGACCAGGAAGGTGAGGGCCGTGTATACCCAGTAGTTCCAATCCCCGCCCATAAGGGAGGGAATCACAGCCGTTGCCAGGGCCATAAGGACCACACAGGGAGTATAGATTTTGGAAAACCGGGTAATAAAGCGGTCGATTTTCGGCTTACTGGCGGCTGCATTTTCCACGGAATCCAGGATCCGGGTCACCATAGACTCTTCCAGGGGGCGTTCTACCCGCATTTTCAGCTCCCCGGAAGTGTTCACACAGCCGGAGGTAATGGCGTCGCCGGGATTTACGGATACGGGAACCGGCTCCCCGGTAATGGGGGAGGTGTCCAGGCGGCTGGTGCCCTCCAAGATCACCCCGTCCAAGGGAATCCGGTCTCCAGGACGTATAAGAAGCAGATCTCCAGGCCTGGCTTCCCCGGCAGGGATAACCCGGGCTTCTTCTCCCGTTAAAAGATGGACCACTTCCGGACGCATATCCACGGCTTCCATAATCTGTCCCCGGCTGCGCTCCACCGCCCGGTGTTCAAAGTATTCGCCCACCCGGTAGAAGAGCATGACGCCTACGGCCTCCGGGTACTCCCGGATAGCGAAGGCTCCCAGGGTTGCAATGCCCATAAGAAAATTTTCATCGAAAACCTGTCCGTGAAGGATATTCCTCCCGGCTTCCAGCAGTACTTTTCCTCCCAGAATCAGGTAGGCTAAAATAAAGACAGCAGGAGCCAGCAGAGCGTTTCGCTCCATAGATTCCAGCAGCACAGCCGCTGCAAAGAAGCCTGCGCCCAGCAGAATGCCCAGGAATTCTTTACGTTCCCCGAAGGCGTGCTCTTCTGCGGAAGCATGGGCCCTTGACGGCTCTTTCGGTTTCCCCTGCAGATCCTTGCGTTCCAGGACTTTCACTTCAGATTCAATAGAAGTACAGATCCGGCGGATTTCGGGAAGATACCGGTCCGGGTCCTTGGCAGTGACCCGGAGCTGTCTGGTGGCAAAGGTGATGGTTGCCTCCTCCACTCCCTCCAGGCGGCCGATCTGCTCCTCCATCTTGGAAGCGCAGTGGGCGCAGCCCAGATTTTCTAAAAGATAGATCTTCCGCTCCATACCTTTTGGTGCCGGACGGGTGCATTCCTCGTGATGGTGCTCATGCTCCCCGTGAGAGTGGTGGTGCCCGCAGGCGCATTCTTCGTGATGGTGTTCATGTTCTTCGTGGGAATGTTCATGCCCGCAGCCGCAGTGCTCATGGTGGTGTTCTTCGGCGGTCAGCTCTTCTTTCTTTAAATCGCTCATATTTGAAACCTCTCTTGCCTGAATGTTTATATATGATTAACTGTTCATATGATAATTTAAACACATATGAGAAGGAATGTCAAGGGATTTATATAAAATATATTTTTCAGGAAAAAGAAAACCGTTCATCCTTCCGGAACTGTTTCCGTCCAGGATTTCCTTCCGCCCGGAAAATCTCCCGGTTTTTCAGATCATAAATCACGGACCAGACAGTGTCTTTTCCTGTACGGGTATCGTACTGGCAGAGAAATCCTTCCCGGCCGGAGAGGAGATCCAGGGCGTCCTTGCGGTTCATCTGTGAGGAACGGGCAGCCAGGAAACGGTTCATAGTCTGAAAGCGGCGCTCTGCATCCCAGTTGTCTATCTTGAGGTTGTTGTAGGCAGTCATTTCCGGTGCATGAAAGAGATTTGTGGCGCAGACGAAAGGATGGAGGCCCGGACGGATTACCGTTACCTTTTCCCCATTGCATTCCACCAGGGCAATACTGCCTAAGGCGTCTGCAATCGTAAACGTCTGTGCAGAGCTGATAGGGAGTTTTTGGATATATGCAAGGACCTCTTCCGTGGTACTGCACTTCTCCAGAAAAAAACGCAGCAGAAGCCCGGCATTCATGCCGGGACGGGCAGCATGGGGGTAAACGGAAGTCAGGCCTAGGGCCAGGCCCCATTCGTTGATCCCGTCCTCCATCTGGACGAAGGCTGTAGTGTTTCCGGTGAACGAGAAAGAGGTTCCGGAAGAAAAACGATAGATTACATTTTGGTTGGTCTTTTTCAGGACTGTGAGAAAATCACTGTTTCTGCCAAAGAGAATCCGAGATTTTGTGGAAACGGCAAAGCAGGAGCATAAGCAGGCCGGAGGTATGGCGTACATGCCGAAGAGAAAGCCATGGAGCGTTTCGGCAGGACAATGCTGCCCGTCTGCGATACCTTGGATTTCTTCCAGGATTTCGGGAAAATATTTTTGGTAGACGGGAAAGCAGTTTGCGGCAAAACCCAGACGTTCCCTGGTGATAGGAAACCCTAAATTTTCCAAAATAAAATTTCCGTTTGCTGCCAGACGGGAGCCCCAGCGAAATCCCATCTCGTAAGGGCTCCCTTTGAATGTTTCATGATACATAGCTGCACTCTCCTTTTTGATAAAGTGAGAGCTGCCGGCAACTCTGTTAAGAAAATGGTAGCGGAATAAAAATTTATTGTCAATGGCAAGTTATTTTTTTATATAGCTTGCGGCTCCGTAGATGCCGGCATCATTTCCCAGCTTTGCAAGGACAAACTTTTTATCCCGGCATCCAGGCCATACGTATTTTTTATAGTATTTCTGGATGTACTCAATGAGGATATCTCCGGCTTTGGAGACGCCGCCGCCAATGATAAATACCTCCGGATCCAGAATGGCCGCTGTGGCTGCCAGGGCGTAGCCCAGGTAATGGCCGAACTTCTCCGCTACCTCCATGGCAAGCCCGTCTCCTGCTTTTACGGCGTCGAAGACGGTCTTTGCCGTTACTTCTTCCTCCCGGAGAAGGGAAGGCTTTTCGCTTTCCGATAAAAGCTTCTTTGCCATTTTTACAATTCCCGGGGCGGAGGCAAACTGTTCCATACAGCCGATACCGCCGCAGCCGCAGGCTTCTGTTATTTCCCCGTCCACTTTAATATGGCCCACTTCCCCGGCGGCACCCTGGGAGCCTAAGATTACCTTCCCCTCTACAATGATGGCGGCGCCTACGCCGGTACCCAGAGTGATAAAGACTGCATTCTTGTAGCCGCTGGCTCCCCCTTTCCAGAGCTCGCCCAGGCCGGCGGTTCTCACGTCGTTGCCGCCTTTACAGGGAAGCCCCAGCAGATCTTCCAGTTCCTTTGCCGCATGTTTATTTCTCCAGCCCAGATTGGCATTCATTACAATGACGCCTTCTTCCGTCACGGGCCCTGGAACGCCGAAACCTACGCCTTCCACCTGATCTTTTTCAATGCCCTTCTCTTTCATTTTCCCCAGAACGGCTGCGGCCACATCCGGCAGGACTGCTTCCGACTGGTTCCCGGTCCGGGTGGGAATTTCCCATTTTTCCAGAAGCCCGCCCTCCAGGGTAAACAGGCCCAGCTTAATGGTGGTTCCTCCCACGTCAACGCCGAAACAATATCTCTTCATTGCTATAGCCCCCTTTGCTTTTTTTCCATTATAACATTCCCTTATCCTTATGGAAACAGGAAGAAATTTATTGTCAATGGGCACTTTTCTATGGTATAATAATATTACTTCCAAAAAATAGAATAATATGCAAAATAGGTTTTCATGCGTCAAGTGTTCGGCGGATGGGGAGTTGCCTCCGAAACGAAAAGCTTAGTCTTACGATATGATTACCGCACCCGTTGCAGCAATATAAGATTGCATCTCGTATTGTGGGGATATTTCGTCATATGTTCTGTCACAGTGTGGAGGTGTATTTTTTATGGAAAGGAGTCTGCTTTATCATGATGGATTACGACAAGATAAAAGCCGGCGTGAAGCTGATGCTGGAAGGCATTGGTGAGGATGTGACAAGAGAGGGACTTTTGGAGACCCCGGATCGGATTGCCCGTATGTGCACAGAGATTTACGGAGGACTGTATGAGGATGCTTCGGTACATCTTCAGAAACAGTTTTCAGTGGAGAGTGATGATATGGTCATCGAGAGGGACATTACTTTTTATTCTACCTGTGAGCATCATCTGCTCCCCTTTTATGGAAAAGCCCATATCGGCTACCTTCCGGAGGGCCGCGTGGCGGGCTTAAGCAAGCTGGCCCGGACAGTGGATGTGTTTGCCAGGAGGCCCCAGATTCAGGAGAAAATGACGGTTCAGATTGCCCGGGCCCTGGAAGAAAATCTAAAGCCTAAGGGTGTGATTGTGATGCTGGAGGCGGAGCATACCTGTATGACCATGCGGGGGATTAAGAAGCCTGGCAGCAAGACGGTGACTATGACGGCTCTTGGTCTTTTCCGGGAGCAGAAAGAGCTTCAGGACCGCTTTCTGGCTATGGTGCGGCAGTGAAGATGAAGCGGATAAATAAGATTTGGAACCATCCCCGGTATCGGGAATGCCTGGAGGAGATTGGCCGTCTGGAGGAGGGAAGGAGATTCTGCCGCCACACGCCGGAACATTTCCTTGATGTGGCCAGGATCACCTGCCTGCTGGCAGGGGAGCAGGGGATAGAGGTTAACCGGGAGACGGTTTATGCGGCGGGGCTTCTTCATGACATCGGACGGGCCCGGCAGTATAGCCAGGGGATTCCCCATGAACAGGCCGGCGCTGCCATTGCAGAAGAGATTCTGCCGGACTGCGGATTTACGGAAGAAGAGCAGGCGGAAATCCTGTATCTCATCCGCAGCCATAGAGTGAAAGGGGAGGAAGGGGATACGGCAGGCCTTTTCTACCGGGCGGACAAGCTGTCCCGGAACTGCTTTTCCTGTCCGGTTAAGGAGGAGTGCGACTGGCCGGAGGAAAAGAAAAACAGGGAAATTTCTTATTAGAGAGGAAGAAAGACATGAGAATAGGAGACCGCAGCTTTGACGTGGAACATGAGACTTATATTATGGGGATCCTTAACGTAACGCCGGATTCTTTTTCCGACGGCGGCAGATGGAATGACAGGGACAAAGCGTTAAGACATGCCTTGGAGATGGCCCGGGAGGGAGCGGCGGTTCTGGATATCGGCGGGGAGTCTACCAGGCCGGGGCATCAAAAGATATCCGAGGAAGAGGAAATTGCCCGGACAGCCCCTGTGATTGAGGCGGTGAAGCGGGAGACGGGACTTCCGGTATCGGTGGATACATACAAGGCGAAGGTGGCGGGAGCCGCCATTCAAGCCGGGGCGGATCTGGTCAATGATATCTGGGGGCTTAAATATGATCCGGAGATGGCAGGCCTTATCGCCCGCACCGGTGTGTCCTGCTGCCTGATGCACAACAAAGAGAAGGCAGAGTATGAGAATTTCTATGAGGATATGCTGGAGGAGACGGCGGAATGTGTAAAAATTGCTAAGGAGGCCGGGATTGGGGAGGATAAAATTATTCTGGATCCGGGCATCGGATTCGGGAAAACTTATGAGATGAACCTGGAAACCCTTCACTTTATGGAGCGTTTTCACAGCCTGGGCTATCCCCTTCTTTTGGGGACTTCCCGGAAGTCTGTTATCGGACTGACTCTTAATCTTCCGGCGGACCAGCGGGAGGAGGGCACTTTAGTGACTACGGTGATGGCGGTAATGAAGGGATATGCCTTTGTACGGGTTCATGACGTAAAGGCCAACTTGCGGGCCGTGGACATGGCAAAGGCCATTCTGAATGCAGGGGCGGACAAAGGAGTAGCATACCATGGATAAGATTCACATTAAAGATTTGGAGATTTTTGCAAAGCACGGGGTATTTCCGGAGGAAAATATACTGGGACAGAAGTTTCTGGTTTCGGCCGTTCTTTACACCTCCACCCGGGAGGCGGGAAAGACGGACGATCTCACCAAGTCCATTCATTACGGGGAAGTGAGCCATTTTATCAGGAAGTTTCTGGAGGATCATACTTATCAGCTTCTGGAGACGGCAGCGGAGAGGCTGGCGGAGGAATTGCTCCTTGAAACGGCAGGGCTTGAAAAGCTCCGTCTGGAGATTAAGAAGCCCTGGGCTCCTGTGGGACTGCCGCTGAAAACGGTTTCCGTGGAAATTGAGCGAGGGTGGCATAGGGCTTATATTGCCCTTGGCTCCAATCTGGGTGATAAAGAAGGGTATTTGAATCAGGGTGTGGAGGGAATTCGGAATACCCGGGGGTGCCGGGTGCTGGCAGTGTCGGATTTCCTGGCCACAGAGCCTTACGGCATGGTAGAGCAGGATGATTTTCTCAACGGAGCTATGGAGATCCGCACTTTGCTCACCCCCTATGAGCTGCTTGACCGCCTGCATGAGATTGAGCAGGAAGCTAAGCGGGAACGGGTGATTCGCTGGGGTCCGAGGACACTGGATTTGGATATTCTGCTCTATGACGATTGGATTCTGGACGATGAAAGGCTGCATATTCCCCATATAGAGATGTACAAACGGGAATTTGTGCTGAAGCCCCTGTGCCAGATTGCACCCTATGTGCGCCATCCGGTGTACAACCGCACGGCCTTAGAACTTTTGGAGGCTCTTCATAAAGTTTAAAAAATACTTGTAATGGGGATCGGAAGGGATTATAATAGAAAAAAGTGATAATTCTTCGGGGCAGGGTGACTGCTGCCGGCGCTTGGCGTCCGGCTGGCGGAATTCCCTACCGGCGGTATAGTCCGCGACCCGCTTCGGCGGTTGAATCGGTGACTTTCCGGAACTTTTATCGTTTAGTTCCGCAGGCAAGAATTCCGATACCGACAGTATAGTCTGGATGAGAGAAGAAAAGAAGCATCATGGATCATGGTACTTTGCCTCGGATACGTTTGCGTGTCCGGGGACTTTTGCTTACAAGAGGAATTATCCTTATGAAAATTTTAAACTTTCAAAAAGGAGAATTTAAGACATGTCAAACCTGATTCAAAGCGCAAAAGAAAACCTTCAGTTTCTGGGCATCAGCCTGGTCATTATTATTGCCATTTTTGCCGGGGCGGCGGTAATTGAAAAGTGGATCCGCAAAAGGAACCAGATGCCCCGCAGCGTAGCACCTGCCCGGCGGGTGGCCATTGTGGGCGTCTTCTCGGCAATTTCCGCTGTGCTGATGCTCTTTGAGGTGGCTTTGCCCTTTGCCCCCAGCTTTTATGAACTGGATTTCAGCGAGATTCCCGTGATGATCTGCGCTTTTTCCTTAGGACCGGTGGCAGGGGTGACGGCGGAACTGTGCAAGGTGCTGCTCAAACTGGTTCTTAAGGGCACAACTACAGCCTTTGTGGGGGACTTTGCCAATTTCGTAGTGGGCTGTACCCTGGTCCTTCCCGCTTCGGTTCTCTACTATATGAAGAAGACCAAGAAGATGGCAATTGCCGGACTGGCTGTGGGAACGATTGTGATGACCATCTTCGGAAGCGCCTTTAACGGGCTTTACCTGCTTCCGAAGTTTTCCCAGCTCTTCGGGATGCCCATGGACGCCATTATCGGTATGGGAACGGCCATCAACCCCAATATCAAAAGTGTCTGGACCTTGGTATGCTTTGCCGTGGCCCCCTTTAATATTCTAAAAGGTACGGCGGTATCCGTGGTGACGGTACTTCTGTACAAACATATCAGTCCCATTCTGAAGAATAAGAATTTGTAAGAAGGGTGAAAGAAAGCTCCGGTCCGGAAGGGCCGGGGCTTTTCTTGAGGTTAAGAGTAAAAGTGATATTGTGGAATTGAGGGATCGTTGTTATACTGAGGATAAGGGAGATTTACATTTGGCCTGGAGAGCGGGGAGATTTGCAATGGAAAAAATTATTTTGTATCATGGTACTTCTGATGAGGTAGTAATGCCGGCTTATGGAAGGGGTGATGATAAACATGATTATGGCAGAGGTTTTTATCTGACAGAGAATATTGAACTTGCGAAAGAATGGGCAGTGTGCAGGCCAAATGAAATCAATGGCTGGGTTCATAAATACGAGTTGGAAACTGACGGATTAAAAATTTTGGATTTTCAAGAAAAAGATGTTTTGTCATGGCTGGCAGAATTGATGAAGCACAGAGATGCAGCAGATTCTAAAAGATATAGAATGTTGGCAAAAAAATTTATTGAGAAGTATGGGATTGATACAAAAGATAGTGATGTCATAAAAGGCTGGAGAGCAAACGCCTCATATTTTTATATAACCAAAGAATTTGTAAGAGATAATATTGATGTTGAAATATTGGGAGAACTTTTAGCGCTAGGGGGATTGGGGATTCAATATTGTATTAAGTCACCATTGGCGTATTCAAAATTGCACGAAATAGAAAGCGGATTGCTTTCTGTCCAATATGATGAATTTAATGAAAAATACAATCAGAGAGATGTTATGGCTAGAAGGAAGATGAGAAAATTAGTAGATTCTGATGCAAATAGAGTAACCAATGTTTTTAGTACGCTTTTTGGGAGGTGAAGATAGTGGCTGCGTATTCGGAAGTCTACTTAAGTGATGTGGTAGAAAATCAGGGAAAGCTTTTTGACTTTGTTGCACAGACCTTTCCTGACAAGGATACAGAGGATTTTATTAGAGCGTATATGACAAGTAAAACAAGAAAAAGCATTGATGAAGCCAAAGCATATGTCAATACAATGGACGCCAAGGAACTATGGAGATATTTTTTAAATACGGAGAAATATGTTTTAAAACCAGGAAAGCCGTTGGAAGGTTTTATGCCGGACTGGATTGGTGAATTTTATGCTTATTATCAATGGTATTATGATATTTCAAGTTCAGAAATAGTGGAAAAGATACCGCTGGATTTTTTGAAAAAAGCATATTATGGGCTGCATGATTTGGAACTTGATTTGGCAGTGAAAAAAGTAGGTGAAGTTTAAATGCAGGTTATTTGCTTTCACAATCCCAGAGAAGAAAACGGATATTTGAGTAATTGGTATCCTTCCAGGTTCCTTGCAGATGAAATTGAATTTACTTCCATGGAGCAGTTTATGATGTATAAGAAAGCAGTTTATTTTCATGATCAGGAAATTGCTGCAAGGATACTTGGTACGGAGGATGTGTCCTATATCAAAGAATTGGGCCGGCTTGTATCAGGGTATGATGAGGGGGATTGGAACGGAGTCAGGCAGCTCGTAGTGTATACAGGGCTTTTGGAGAAATTTTCCCAAAATGCGGATTTGAAAGAGCAGCTTATTGCTACAGAAGATGCCGTTTTAGCAGAATGTGCCGTGAAAGATCGTATATGGGGAATTGGATTATCGATGAAAGATCCCGGCAGGTTTGACAGGACTAAATGGAAAGGACAGAATTTACTGGGGTATACGTTGATGATGATTCGGGAGCGGATGTGAAAGCTATTAGTTATGAAAGAGATTGGGAATAAGGACATGGGGTGAATGAAGTTTCTTAGTTGTCAGCCCCCAAGACCTGTGTTATACTTAACAACACAGGTTTTCCAGGATTTGTGCAGAAAGAAAAGGCAGGAAAAGAAGAGTGACCATAGATTCAAACAGCGCTCGGGAGACCCTGGAGCTTGGCAGGAAAATGGGAGAGCAGGCAGTTCCGGGAAAGATTTATACCCTCACCGGGGATTTGGGAACGGGTAAAACCGTCTTTACCCAGGGCTTTGCAAAGGGACTGGGGATTTTGGAGCCTGTCAGCAGTCCTACGTTTACGATCCTCCAGGAATATGAGAGCGGAAGGCTTCCCTTCTACCATTTTGACGTATACCGGATTTCAGATGTTGAGGAAATGGAAGAGATTGGTTATGAAGATTATTTCTATGGGGAGGGCGTATGCCTGATTGAGTGGGCAGATTTAGTGGAAGAGCTGCTTCCCAGGGAGAGATGCCGGATTGTGATTGAGAAGGATTTGGGAAAAGGTTTTGATTACCGGAAAATTACGGTGGAGGAAATGGCATGAAGGTTTTGGCGCTGGACAGTTCGGGACTGGTAGCCTCGGTGGCCGTGGTGGAGGACGATGGGGTAAACGGCAATCTGCTGGCAGAATATACGGTAAATTATAAAAAGACCCATTCCCAGACCTTGCTTCCTATGCTGGATGAGATTGCGGGAATGATTGAACTGGATTTGAACACTTTGGATGCCATTGCAGTGGCAGGAGGGCCAGGATCTTTTACAGGGCTTAGGATTGGATCGGCTACGGCCAAGGGGCTGGGGCTGGCTTTGGACAAGCCCCTGGTGCATGTTCCCACAGTGGATGCCTTGGCCTGCAACCTCTACGGTACGGAAAGGCTCATCTGTCCCCTTATGGACGCCAGGAGAAATCAAGTATATACAGGAATTTACCAGTTCCGGGGGAACCGTCTGGATGCGCTGCTTCCCCAGACGGTAACGGATATCCGGGAAATTGCAGAACAGTTATGTAAATTAAAAAGAGAAGTGATTTTTCTTGGAGACGGGGTGCCCGTCTACCGGGAAGCCCTGACGGAGCGGCTGATGGCGGGACAGGAGTTTTCCTTTGCCCCGGCCCATCTAAATAAACAGAGGGCGGGAGCCGTGGCAGTGCTGGCCCTCCGGTATCTGCGGGAGGGAAAAAGCGAGACGGCGGCCAAGCACCGTCCGGAGTATCTGCGCCTTCCCCAGGCAGAGCGGGAGCGTGCCGAAAAGGAACGCGGGGAACAGGAGAAAGAAAAAGATGGAAGGTCTTAAAATCCGGCGTATGGAAAAGAGAGACCTGGATGCGGTGTGCCGGATCGAGGAGGAGACCTTTTCCCTGCCCTGGTCCAGGAAAGCTTTTCAGGACAGTCTCGCCCTCTATCACACCATCTTCCTGGTGGCGGAGCTTCAGGGAGAAATCGCAGGCTACTGCGGAGGCTATCAAAGCCTGGAGGAGGCGGAGATTACCAATGTGGCGGTTCGCAAGGATCTGCGGCGCAGAGGGATTGCCAGAGCTCTTTTAAAAGAATTTATCCGGGTGGGAACTGCTCAGGGAGCATTTGCATACACCCTGGAGGTGCGGGTGAGCAATAAAGGGGCTATCCGTTTGTACGAAAGCCTGGACTTTGAAAGCCTGGGCATCCGGAAAAATTTTTATGAAAAACCAAGAGAAGATGCCCTGATTATGTGGCGGCACTGGCAGAAATAGGTGATTGTTTCCTGTCAGCAATTCCCACTATCTGTGTAGGAAAAAGTTCGGTATAATGTCCATGCAGGCAGAAACAAATGGGAGGGAAATGCTTATGCGCGAATATAAGAATCGGGAGACAAAGGTTTTGAACCGGATTATCTGCAACGGATGCGGAAGAGTGATTCCGGTCCAAGGGGGGATGCCTATGGAAGGCGTTTTCCAGGTGCGGCAGATATGGGAGTATATGTCGGATAAAGACGGAGAGATCGACGATTTCGATCTGTGTGAGGATTGCTACGATCGGATGACGGAACAGTTCCGGATTCCTCTTACCAGGACCGGGCAGATCGAATTGGTATAGTTGGATGGAGGTAACATGTTAGATGTATGTTTGCTGGGAAGCGGCGGAATGATGCCGCTTCCCTATCGCTGGCTCACGGCGCTGATGACCAGGTACAACGGGAGCAGTCTTCTTATTGACTGCGGAGAGGGAACGCAGATTGCTATCAAGGAGAAGGGCTGGAGCTTTAAACCCATTGACATTATCTGCTTTACCCATTTTCACGGGGATCACATCAGCGGTTTGCCCGGGCTTCTTCTGACCATGGGAAATGCGGAGCGGACAGAACCCCTGACCCTGGTGGGGCCAAAAGGGCTGGAGCGGGTGGTGAATGCCCTGCGGGTGATTGCCCCGGAGCTGCCTTTTCCCATTCGGTTTATAGAATTGTCGGGAGCGGAAGAGGAGCTGCGCCTGGGCGGGTATGTGATCCGGGCATTCCGGGTGAACCACAACATAACCTGCTACGGCTATTCCCTGGAAATTGAGCGGGCCGGAAAGTTCCGTCTTGACCGGGCTCTGGAGCTGGGCATTCCCAAGCCCTTCTGGAATAAGCTTCAGAAGGGAGAAACCGTGGAGGATGAAGGGCAGATTTATACGCCGGATATGGTTATGGGAGAGCGGAGGAAGGGAATCAAGGTGGTGTACTGCACGGATACCCGTCCTACGGCAGCTATTGCGGCCAATGCCAGGAATGCGGATCTCTTTATCTGCGAGGGCATGTACGGGGAGAAGGGTAAAGAAGCCAAAGCAGCCTCCTACAAGCATATGACGTTTTACGAGGCGGCAAAGCTTGCTAAGGAAGCGGATGTCCGGGAATTGTGGCTGACCCATTACAGCCCCTCCCTGACACGGCCGGAAGAGTACATGGAGGAAGTCCGCAGGATTTTTCCCAGGGCTGTGGCCGGGAAGGATCGGAAATCCCTAGAATTGGATTTTGAGGATGAACAGGAATGAACAAGGAAAAAGATATTGATATTCTGGCAATCGAGAGTTCCTGCGATGAGACGGCTGCAGCGGTGGTCCGGAACGGACGCAGGGTGCTTTCCAATGTAATCTCGTCCCAGATTGATCTGCACAAGCTGTACGGCGGCGTGGTTCCGGAGATTGCTTCCAGGAAACATATAGAAAAGATCAATCAGGTGATAGAGGAGGCTCTGGAGACGGCGGGGAAGAGCCTTGATGATCTGGATGCTATCGGTGTCACCTATGGCCCCGGGCTGGTGGGAGCGCTTCTGGTAGGTGTAGCGGAGGCCAAAGCTATCAGCTATGCGAAGAAAATTCCTCTGGTGGGCGTGCATCACATTGAGGGGCACATTTCTGCAAATTATATAGAAAATCCGGACTTGGAACCACCCTTTATCTGTCTGGTGGTCTCCGGAGGCCACACCCACCTGGTGGTGGTTCGGGATTATGGAAAATATGAGATCATCGGACGGACCAGGGACGATGCGGCCGGGGAAGCTTTTGACAAAGTGGCCCGGGCTATAGGGCTGGGGTATCCGGGAGGCCCCAAGATTGACCGGCTTTCCAAAGAGGGCAATGGGGACGCCATTCATTTTCCCAGGGCAAAGATTGAGGATGCGCCCTATGATTTCAGTTTCAGCGGGGTGAAATCGGCGGTGCTGAATTTCCTGAACGGCTGTCAGATGAAGGGAGAGGCTGTGAACCGGGCGGATGTGGCGGCTTCTTTCCAGAAGGCAGTCTGTGATGTGCTGGTGGATCACGCCATGGAAGCGCTGGGGGACTATAAGATGGACAAGTTTGCCATTGCCGGCGGCGTGGCCTCCAATACTGCTCTGCGGGCGGCTTTTGAAAGGGCCTGTGAGAAAAACGGGGTGAGATTCTATCATCCGTCCCCTGTTTTATGTACGGACAATGCCGCTATGATTGGTGCGGCGGCTTATTATGAATATATGGCGGGAGTGCGGCACGGGCTTACACTGAATGCGGTGCCGAATTTGAAGCTTGGAGAGCGGTAGATTATGGAAGAGAGAGCTTTATGCCCGGAGAGATCCTGCACAGCTATCGTACTGGCAGCAGGACAGGGGAAGCGCATGGGTGGCAAGGTCCAGAAGCAGTTTCTGGAGCTTATGGGAAAACCCATTGTTTATTACGCATTGTCGGCATTCCAGTCCTCGTCTTTCATCGGACGGATCGTTCTGGTGACAGGGAAGGATGAAATATCTTACTGCCGGGAAAAGATTGTGGAGAAGTACGGATTTACCAAGGTACATACCGTTGTGGCCGGCGGACAGGAGCGTTATCATTCTGTCTGGAACGGGCTTTGTGTAATTGCGGAAGAATTTTCCCGGGCGGAGCGGGAAGGGATTGTGTTCATCCATGACGGGGTGCGGCCTTTTATAGACGAGGAAATGTTATCCAGGGCCCTTCGGGCGGTGGAAGCCTACAGAGCCTGTGTGATTGCCATGCCTGTAAAAGAGACCATTAAAATTGCAGATGCAGAAGGCTTTGTGGCTGGCACGCCTGCCAGGAAACGTGTCTGGGGAATCCAGACGCCCCAGGTCTTTGAATTTGCACTGGCGTATGAGGCGTACAAGGCGGCCATGGAAAGCGGGCGGAGGGATATGACGGATGACGCCATGATTGTAGAGGCTTTTACAGATGTGAAAGTAAAGCTGGTAGAAGGGTCCTATGAGAATATTAAGATTACCACACCGGAGGATTTGGAGATTGCGGAGGCTTTTTTGAGGCGGCGGGAGGTCATTTGACAGAGGAAATTCCAGCAGTGGAAAATGCAGCTGCAATTTTGCTAAAAAATGTTTGAAAAGCTGTTGACATGGAAAAATAAAGGTGTTAAAATACAGATCGTCGCCACGCAAAGGCGGTAAGTATGTCAGAGTGTGGAGAGGTATCGAAGTGGTCATAACGAGGCGGTCTTGAAAACCGT